>NZ_JAMYVM010000039.1:0-35374 GCF_040324035.1 Mesorhizobium sp. M0016
AGACAGAAGGTAAATCGACCAGCGCTGCCGTCAAAGACATTTTGCTTTCGAACCCGGAGGGGCTGCACGAAGTGATCCGTGCGGTAATGCAGGAGGTTCTCGAGGCCGAGATGGAGGAGGCGCTGGGTGCTTCGAAGGGCGAACGCACGCCCGAACGGCTTGGCTATCGCTCGGGCTATTACGGCCGTACCCTGGTCACCCGGGTGGGCAAGCTTGAGCTGCGGGTTCCACAGGACCGGGCGGGTCACTTCTCCACCGAGCTGTTCGAGCGCTACCAGCGTTCGGAGCGGGCCTTGGTTGCGACGCTTGCGGAGATGTATGTGCAGGGCGTGTCGACCCGCAAGGTCAAGGCGATCACGGAAGAGCTGTGCGGTCATGCGTTCTCGGCTTCGTCGATCTCGGCCATCAACAAGCGCTTGGACGAGAGCCTGAAGGCGTTTGCCGAACGACCGCTTCAGGAGCCATTCCCCTACCTCATTCTCGATGCCCGCTACGAGAAAGTGCGCGAAGCCGGCATCGTGATGAGCCAGGCGGTGCTGATCGCGGTCGGCATCGACTGGCACGGGCGCCGGCAGATCCTGGCCGTGGAGATGGCCAATCGCGAGAGCCGCTCGGCCTGGAAGGACTTCCTCGTCGGCTTGAAACGACGCGGTCTCAAGGGCGTCGAACTGGCCGTGTCCGACGACCATGCCGGCCTGGTCGCGGCGATCGGCGAGGTGATCCCGGAAGCAGCATGGCAGCGCTACGTCCACTTCCTCAGGAACGCGCTCGATCACCTGCCCAGGAAGCACGGCGACGATTGTCTGCAGGAAATGCGCTGGCTCTGCGACCGGCGCGATCTCGCCGAGGCCAAGGCCGATCTCGCCGCGTGGCTGTCCAAATGGTCCGCCCGCTACCCGCGGCTGGCCACCTGGGCGGAAGAAGCCATAGAACAGACGCTGACTTTCTTCCGGCTGCCGCGTCAGCATCACAAGCACCTCAAGTCCACCAACATGCTTGAACGGCTCAACGAGGAAATCCGCCGGCGCACCTATGTCGTGCGCATCTTCCCGAACGCCGAAAGCTGCCTGCGCCTGGTCAGGGCGCTGGCCGTCGAAACCAACGAAAACTGGATGGAGGCCAACCGCTATATCAACATCGATGATCTGCGCGAGCACAAGAAGCTCGCTCTACGCCAAGCCGCATGACCAGTTTCATGATCGCCCATTTTGCAGAACTTGACGCACACAACCTGTAGCCGGATGTCGGCATGCCGAGGGGGCGAAGGGTTGCCTCTGGCAAGGCTGAGATCGTTGCCCCGAGCTCCTCTGCGAGGGACGCACCGTCGCTACCGACTATGGACCGCCATGCGGAAATGTCGGCTCCGGTAAAGGCCATGGAGCCCATGACACCCGGCGTAAACCGGCTGCCCTCTTCATTGGCCCAGGCGACGACCTCGATCGGCATCCGAGTCTCAGCCCTCGCGTCCTCCAGCGCTTCGAGCGCCTCGAAGGCGGAAAGCGTGCCGAGCGCTCCATCTAAGCGCCCGCCGGTCGGCTGGCTGTCGAGGTGGCTGCCGATCAGCAGCGGCGGCAGGGTGGCATCCGTGCCCTCGCGGCGGATGAAAGGTTTGCCATGGCGTCCTGGAAAACGGCGAAGCCGCGCTCGAGCGCCAATTCCGCCAACAGGCGCCGGGCGCCGCGATCCTCAATGCTGAACGGCTGTCGGTTTACGCCACCGGCTGGTGCCGCGCCAATCCGGGCGAAGGCATCGAGCCGGCCTTGCTGCGCTTTTTGTTTCTGATTGACGACTGACTATCAAGATCGCTGTGGGTGAATGCGTGAATGTACGTTAGAGCTCATTCATAACGAAAGCAGATGGTCCAATATCGACACGGTATTTGCGTCCAAACCGCGTTGAGTAGATTGATTGTAAACGAAAGCTCAGCCATCAAGCGGATGGTCTCTCTGGAACCCGATGATTTGCATCAACAGCCTGTCCGAACCGATCGAGTCATTGGACAGCTTACTGGCTCGTGAATGAGTAGCCGAGAAGGCACGTGATCGATCTTCCTTGCTATAGTTCGCGTGAAGCCGCCGCCGTTTCACTTCTTGCAGCCCGCTTGCCGGCTGCTTTCAGCCTCACCGGCATCGACGTGGCAGCCGTCATGCCTGATTCGACACCACCGCGGGTTCCGGTGGATTGCCGCCAGTTTATGATACGCATAAACGGCCACGATTTCCGCGTCTCGATCGACCCGACTCTCCTTCCGTCCAGAGCGGTCAGACATTGGCCAGACATGACGACGCTGCCACTGGATGATGGCTTGCGGGAAATTTTGTTTGACATCGTCCTGCGCGATATAGCGGTTCAGGTGGAACGATGGTGCGGTGAGCGGCCCATCTGGTCGTCGTCCGAGATCAACGGAGTGCTTCCTTACGCAATTGGGCTTGTTCGCTTGGAGGGTCCAAACAAACTCCTCGGACTCGTAGAATTCGGTGCCGGCGGGCTCGAATGGGTCACCGACTGCTGCTGCGATGCGCTGCCGGTCGTGTGCACAGTCCTCGACGATCTGGCTTTCTCTCTTGATCTGAGGGTGGCTCGGGTGACCCTCACCTTTGCGGAACTACAGGCACTCGCGCCGGGTGACGTCATCCTGCTCGACGCCTCACCGGTCGCTCATGACGGCGCGATGACAGTTCTACTGTGCCTCTCAGGCTATTTACGGTTTCGCGCCGCGATCATGGATGGCCGCCTTGCAGTCCTTTCAGTAGTGGACCACATGATGGATAAACCAGATCCTCTCCCTCCCGAAATCTTCGACAGCATCGACCTACCGGTCGATGTGGATGTCGGACGTCTGACTATGTCATTCAGGCAGCTTCGTGAACTCGCTGTGGGCCAGGTACTAGATCTCGGTTTCGACGCAACGACCAATGTCGCTTTGCGAGTCAATGGCCGGGTGGTCGCTGCGGGCGAGTTGGTGCGCATCGCCGATCGAACAGGCGTGCGTGTCATAGACATGCGCCTACAACGCGGCGAGCCATGAACACCGGGTTGCCTGATCCCGTTGCCATGATCGTCTTGATAGGGGCGCTCGCGGTCGTCCCATTTTTTGCGATAACCGTCACGTCATATGTCAAGCTCGTGGTCGTGTTAGGCCTGATCCGAAATGCTCTCGGCGTTCAGAACATTCCGCCGAACATGGCACTGAATGCGGTCGCCATCCTGCTCTCCGTCTATATCATGCAGCCAGCGGCCAAGAACGCATATGAAGCAGTGCGGGACAAGGACATCGCGTTCGAAGATCTCCGTGGGCTCGGCGAAACGATACCGTTAGTTATACAGCCATTTCGCGATTTTCTCCTGAAGAACACGTCGCGGCAGGAACGACACTTCTTCGCCAATGCCACCCGTGAACTATGGGGGGAAGAAGACGCGAATGCTGTTACTGATAGCGATTTTATGATTTTGATCCCGGCATTCATCACATCCGAATTGGCGGAGGCGTTTAAGATAGGGTTCTTACTATTCCTGCCTTTTATTGTCATAGACCTCCTCATTTCAAATATCCTTCTGGCGATGGGGATGATGATGGTTTCGCCGATGACAATCTCTCTGCCCTTCAAGCTGTTCTTGTTCGTCGCTGTGAACGGATGGCAGCGCCTGATCCACGGACTGGTTCTGTCCTATGCGGGACCATCGTGATGAGTACGGCCGCTCTCGCCACTCTCGCCGTTGACGCGCTGAAACTGACTCTGGTTCTGTCGATGCCCACGATCGTCGTCGCTACAGCGGTCGGGCTGATTGTCAGCGTGGTGCAGGCCCTAATCCAAGTTCATGAGCAGACGCTTCCCTTCGCGGTGAAATTGATATGCGTGAGCCTGATTCTGCTGGCAACTGGGAGCTGGATCAGTGGGGAACTGTATCAGTATACGCTGAACGTGTTCGACACCATAGCAGCGATGTAGGTGCAAAATGGAGATGCTCAATCGGTCTGATATCTGGCGCGGTAAGTATGAGCGCTATTCCACCGAGCCGCTCTCGATCAACTTATCTGATCCGCCCCATGTCGCCACTTGATCCGTCTCTCTTGCATAATGCCGTTGTCGTGTTTGCGCTTGCAACCACGCGTACTGCGGGGATGATGCTGATTATACCCATTTTGGGGCGCGGCATTGTGACCGGACTGGCGCGGAACGGCGTCATCATGGCACTGAGCCTCCCGGTGATGGCGCATGCTTGGGCAACTAGGCCTGCGAACCTCGAAATCTGGCATCTGCAGATGTTCCTGGGCTTGGGGCTGAAGGAACTCTTGCTCGGGATCGTACTCGGCATGCCGATTGCCGTGACCGTCTGGGGTGTTGAGGCAGCGGGCATCTTCATTGACAACCAGAGGGGCGCCGCGATGGTGAGCCTTTTGAATCCGGCCAGTGGCAATCAAGTCTCGCCACTTGGAACGCTGCTGGCGCAGCTCTTCGTCACATCACTGTTTGCAACCGGGGGCTTCTCCGAATTGATCAAAATGCTCTATCGCTCCCTTGAGGTCTGGCCTCTCTGGAGCTTGCAGCCTGCGTTCGGTCCGGCATTCGCTACGGGGGTTCTGCATCTCGCAGATGTCCTCATGCTACTGACTTTACTTCTCGCCGGCCCAGCCATCGTTGCTATGTTCCTCAGCGAGATGGGTCTGGCATTGATCGGCCGCTTCGCACCACAACTGCAGGTCTTCTTCATCGCCATGTCGGTTAAAAGTGCGGTGGCCCTCTTGCTCTTGATCCTTTCGCTCACCATCGTTCTTGCCGAGGCCGATCAATACGCGCCATCACAGTTCGCGATACTCAACTTAATCGCCACATGGTTGCCATGAGCGGCCAAAAGAACGAAAAGCCTACTCCCAAAAGGTTGCGCGACCTGCGCAGGAAGGGACAGGTGGCGCGGAGCAATGAAGTCGCATCCGCCGCACTGATCACCACATTTTTCGCCCTATTCTTTGTCTCCTTGTCCGGCATGATAGACCGGCTCGAGGCAATGATCCTGTTGCCTATACCACTTCTCGAAGGGGACCTCCTGAGCGTCACTCACAGGCTTCTGCGGTCCTATGTTGCCGAGCTAGAACGTTTGCTCGCGCCCTTCGTTGGCATCGTTCTGGTGATCGGCATGGGCGCTAACGTCCTACAGAATGGCCCGATGTTCGCGCCCAAAGCGGCCGCGCCGACGCTCAAGAGGCTCAGTCCCAGTGAGAACGTCAGGAGGATTGTTTCACTGGGGAGCTTCATTGAGTTGGGCAACTCGATTGGAAAAATTCTGTTACTCGGCTCTGTTCTTCTGCTCGTGTTGCGCGAAGGTATGCAGGCACTCGTCTGGACGCCGAGTTGCGGCATATCCTGCCTAAGGTCGGTGACAGGTAACCTGCTCCTCGGTATTGCCGTCTATACCGCGTTGAGTTCTCTTATGGTGGCAATTGCACACTTCGCATTCCAGCGTTGGCAATTCACGAAGAAAAACATGATGTCGAAGGATGAGGTGAAGCGGGAATACAAAGAGACTAACGGCGACCCCTTGGCCATAGCAAAACGCAAACAGCTACATATGGAGTTGCTCGCAAAGGCTATTCCGGCCACTCGCGCAGAGCGACCGTCTTGATCACGAATCCGACGGATGTTGCCCTGGCGGTTTACTTACGATCGGCAGCACATGCCCTTACTCTGGTAGGTGCCATCAGTACGGGATCTCACCGCGGCACATGATCCGCGCAGGGTGGCTACCGATGTGCCGGTGGTGCGAAACATTCCGCTAGCGCGCGCTACTGAAAGACGGACAAGTAGACCAGTCTATTCCATCAGTTTTATCAAGCCTCGCGGGGGTTCTACAAGCGCTTGGTAAGCTCGCAACCGAAGCCGCGATCGGTCGCGTAAATCTCTGTTCAAGCTGTGCCGAAGACAGAAGTTTTCGGCTGCTACAGGCCACTCCGCAGGGTGGCCCATATCTGTGTTATATGCACACATAACGAATTAATATTTGTGGCTCATACAATGAGGTTTATAACAAGCTTATGGACGATTTGTTTGCCGCACCAGCCAACCGGAGACGTTCGGCTCGATCGCGTGTTGCCCAGATGTAGCTACCATGGGAGCGAGCACGAACCTGGATGGTAGTAATACTGGATCTACGCAGCCTCGCACCACCTTGAAGGCAAGTCTGCCCCTAGCGGGTGCGTACCCCGACAGTAAACTGCCGCCGGAATCCAGATGGAAAGGGGTTGGCCGGCCGCTCGATCAGTCCCTCGCCAGAGCGCACGGAGCCAGAGCGATGCATGATGGGACAGGCGTATTCGAAGCCGCCGCTTCGAGGTTGTTCTGATCTGGTGGCGATTCGAGCAGATCCCGGTCCACGTGGGCCCATGGCGCACCGAAACTGTGCAGGCAAAGGGAAGAGCGCAAGTGGCGGGTAATCAGAGCGACGGTGCAGAGCTGCATGATTGTTATCGGGCCACGGTCTCCTGCGACCCAGGACTGCTCCGCCTTTATAGCGAGATACTCAATAAGTTTGGAACGGAGGGCTTCTCAAGGCATGTCGCCTTTCTTACGCGTACGCTCGGCCAGGAAATCGCTTCGGCTAGTCCGTCGGTCGAGCCTGCTCGGCTGCGTGAGATCCTCGGCGGATTATCGGCGTTGCGGGGGCTCGATACCGTTCACGAGTGCTGCGAAAAGATGGTCAATCGGATACAGCGTCGAAGTATGATCGACATTACCCCTGCCGCCGTGATGCGGCAGTTATTGCCGCTCGTGGAAGATGCCGTTCCTAGTCCATCCAAGATCATTGCCATTCCGGAACGGTTTGGAATCTCTTCCGTTCGATTGGATTTGCAGATTGCCGTGTTGCGCGAATCTCGAAATCTTCTCGCGATGATTCCGGTAGGGGCCTACCGCAACTTGGAGGCTCGAATAAAGACATTGCAGGCGGTAGAGGCAGCAATGGATTTCCGCATTGAACAGGAAGAGAGTGCATGAGCGCGAAGCAGTTCAAGCTTTTTGCTCGGCGAGGAATTTCCACCGCAAACGCCCCATTAACGCTGTTGATGCCACAGCGCAGTGATCCATGAATAACACCGACTTTGATAGCTTGAACTATTCAAATCCGACTGCGAGTGGGCCGGCGGAACTGCGGCGAACGCGCCTCGACGTTGGTGGCCTGATCCCAACAGAACTGGTGGTGCCGCTGCTGGATGTTGTTCGCGCACCGGTAGTCGATACTCAGCCGGCGTTGCAATTCGATCTGCTATACCACGACCCCACCGTCGACGACCTGATGATGGCCGCCTTCGCTCCCTCGATCGCAAATCCCGGGGTTCTCGATTCTCCGACATACGCCGCGACCCTCAAGGCCGCACATGCATCGCTGGCCGATCTGGCCGCACAGACGCGGGACTCAGATTGCGCGGTGTTCCGCGACGCGCTCTCGGTACTCGATCAGGCGCTAGCCGACCGTTTTCTTTTCGACAACGCCTGCCGCGCTCTGATGCAAGGATAATGCTGATGAAGCCTCTCATCAGTTCCGACAAGCGCGATGCGCTATCGGTGCTTGCGTATCTCTACCTGAAGTTTGGCTATTTTCACAATGCAGCCAAGCTTCTGCTCGCCCTCGACCATCTCGACTCCGGATCAGGTTGGGCACGACAGGCACACTGTCTGGCGTTGCTGCGAGCGGGGCACTGCGAAGAGGCCGCTGCCGAGGCCGGCCGGCTGCTTGTGCATGCACTGGATGGCAAGGACCGATTCCGGGTGATGCAGGTGCGGGCCAAGGCCTGTTGGAAACTCGGCCTCAGGTCCGAGGCGAGAGCCTGTCAGCGGATGATCGCAATACTGCTGACGCAGGCGGCCGTGCCGGGTGGGTCGTGGGAGAGGGCAGTGTGAAATTTCTCAAGGGAGTCCTGGCTGTTGCGACTGGCCGGAATGATATTATTCTGGCGGGGCTGTTAATTGCGATCATCTTCATGATGATTATTCCGCTGCCGCCGGTTCTGATGGATGTGCTGCAGGCTGTCAGCCTTGGAATCTCCGCACTCCTGCTGATGGTCGCAGTCTACATTAGGTCACCCCTTGCGTTCGTCTCCTTTCCGTCGGTGCTTTTGCTGACAACGCTCTTTCGGTTGTCGCTCGGCATCGCTGCGACACGCATGATCTTACTGCACACAGATGCCGGACAGATCATCAAGACTTTCGGCGATTTCGTAGTGGCTGGGAATCTCGTAGTGGGTGCGGTTACCTTCTTGATCATCACCATCGTGCAGTTCGTGGTCATCACGAAAGGGTCCGAGCGCGTGGCTGAAGTCGCAGCACGCTTCTCGCTGGATGCAATGCCGGGCAAGCAGATGAGCATTGACGGCGATCTGCGCGCGGGCGGCATCGATATCCAAGAAGCACGTCGGCGCCGCGTCGCCGTCGAGCGCGAGAGCCAGTTGTACGCGGCCATGGACGGAGCCATGAAGTTCGTCAAAGGCGACGCAATCGCAGGCTTGATCAGTATCGTCGTCAACATCATGGGCGGCATCGCAATCGGTGCCCTGCAAAAGGGCATGGGCTTTCACGAAGCGTTTGAGATTTACACCATCCTCACCATCGGGGACGGCCTCGTCAGTCAGATTCCGGCTCTCTTCACCTCAATCTCGGCAGGCTTCATCGTCACGAGGATAAGCGACAAGGATAAGGGCTCAGATCTCGGCACCGAAATTGGAGCCGAGGTAACTGCCCAGCCACGTGCACTGATCGCTGGATCCTTTATCCTACTTCTGTTCTCCTTGGTACCTGGTTTTCCTTCGACGATTTTCGTAATCTTGGCAGTACTGGCGGGAGGCGGCGGCTGGTTGTTGCAGCGCAGGCGTGCGCCTTCAGCGCCGTCAGTGAGTTCCTACTCAATGGGCGGCATGAGGGCGCTCCAGACGGCGCCGGACGAGCCGGCTGAACGAAGGGGCGAAGGCGGCGATGCCATCATGCTCACGATCCCCGTGATGATCGACATTAGTCGCGACGTTCAGGGCATCATCCGGCCGGACTCGCTAAACAAGGAGTTGGCGGCCGTGCGACAGGCGCTCCTCCTCGACCTCGGTGTTCCCTTTCCCCCCATCAATCTGCGTGTCAACGACAATAACAAGGATGGCATGTACACTATCATGGTCAATGAAATTCCATGTGGTGAAGGATCGCTACGAGCGCAGTACCTTCTGGCTCGTGATCTCCCCGAGAACCTCGACATCGTGGGTATTCCATATCTTCTCGATACGCCCTTCCTGCCTCAGATCGAGACCACCTGGGTCGACGTCGCACATCGCCAGTCGTTGCAAGCCGCCGGTATCCCATTTTTGGAACCGGTTCAGATACTCAGCTACCACATTGGTCATGTTTTGCGCCGGCAAGCAGATGAGTTTATCGGGATCCAGGAAACAAAAATTCTACTGAATAACGTGGAGGCATCGTTCCCGGAACTCGTAAAAGAGGTGCTGCGGACCGTTCCTCTGCATACGATTTCTGAGATCTTGAAGCGACTGGTCTCCGAGGAGGTCTCGCTGCGCAACATGCGCACTATTGCCACCGCACTGGTCGAATGGGGACAGAAGGAAAAAGACACTGTTCTGCTCACCGAGCATGTGCGCTGTGCACTAAAAAGGCAAATCTGTTTCCGGCATTCGGCCGGCAGGAATTTGTTGCCAGCCTACATTCTTGCGCCCGAGGTGGAAGACACGGTGCGTAATGCCATCCGGCAGACGTCGGCTGGTAGTTATCTCGCCCTCGACCCTGGCACAACCAGGCAAATCATTGATAAGGTGCGGGAGGCGGTGGGCAATGTTGGCCAGCAGTCTCATCAGCCCGTGCTGCTGACTTCTATCGATATCCGCCGATACTTACGCAAGATCGTCGAAGTCGATCTTCGTGCGCTACCCGTGCTTTCCTATCAGGAGCTTACTCCCGACATCTCGGTACAGCCGCTGGCAAGGATATCGCTGCCGTGAGCGAACCGGATGTGGAAAGCGTTACCGTTACTGGCACCGGCGATGATGCCCAGCTGGTCTTACGCGTGCTGTCTGGTCCCAACCGGAATGCAGAGACTTCACTGGAGGAGGGAGTCTGGTCGATCGGCGCGAGTGATACCGATGACCTCACCTTCGCTGACCCGGGACTGGCCGCTGCACATCTTCGCATTAGCGTCGAGCAAGGGCGCATCCATATTATTGCCCTCGCGCCGGGTGTGCGCATCGGTGCCAAAGATCTCCCAATAGACCACTGGACAGTGCTCGAACCGCTGACGCCAGTGCAGGTTGGGCGGACGATCTTTGCGATCGGCCCGACCCGGAGCAGCTTTCCCGAGATCGACCCCGTAGTGCGAAGCAGGGAGCCGGATGGACCGGCCCATCGTTCCTCCCGTCCCGAACTGGCGTCGGCTCTGGGCGGCCGGCAGATACATCTAATGGGAGGTTCGGCAACGCGGCGATGGCGGCTCGGCGCGGTGGCTTGCGCTCTCCTGATTGCGCCGGCTGTCGGAGTTTGGACGGCAATAGGACCAGTCCCCCCCTCCGCCTTGGAAGCGGCTGCGGACGCTGACCCGATGAGGGCAGAGCCGGATATCGTTCGCGAATCAAACCTCGTCAACATCATCCCCGTTGGTGACAAACCGGTCATCGCAGGAGACCTACGACATGGAGACGATGCTAAGCTGAAAGCCGCCTTGAGCAACGCCGACGTTGAAGCGGAAGTGTTACGCAAACAACCCACCACTATGTCGGATTCGCAGCTCATCGATCTAGTAACGACGGTCATACGCGGCTTCGGAATCGAAGGTGGCGTTCGGGTGATCGGCGCCGGACACATCACAATCACAGGATATGGACCCAGCGATGCGAAGGTCGAGGCGGCGTTTCATCGCCTGCGGGAAGATATTCCAGGGCTAGGTGAAGTTGAAAACGCCATCGTGACACCCGAATGCGCTCGCGCTTTTCTGGAGACCGCGATGACGGCCCAACTCCGTCGCTCCACTCACATCTTGGCGAAGGCAGACGGCGTGCTCGTTTCGGGCGCTCTGACTGCGATTGCTTTTGAAGCGTGGGAGCACGTCGCTTCCCGCTTTCAGCAGAAGTTCGCGCCCTACATCCAGCTTGAGACGCAGTTCACGCCGGTCTTACTGCCGGCGCTGAGAGGTGTACACCTCGGCCGAACCCCGTTCATCGTCGTTGAGAATGGAACGCGCTTTAAGGTGGGCGACAGTCTCGAGACCTTGGGCCGAATCGTTGCCATCGATCGAGCCGGAGTTTTTGTGCGCCTCGGCACGGATGAGGTGCATGTTCCTTATCAGAGCACGCCGAGTTGGATAGCGGAGGAGAAAGGGTGAGCGAAATCATGGCCCAGTTTGAGCTGCAAAGGCAGCTGCTAAGTGACTTCGACGGTGCAAGGAGATCCGCCCTGGAAAGGGAATTCGACGCCTGCCGGCAATCGTTGAAGCGTGAAATGGACGGTGGCGTTTTAAGGCAGGAATTTGAAGTCTTGGCAGCCATTGTGGACGCGATAGATGCGGCGAAAGAGGTGATCAACGCGACATGGGAAGCTATACCGATAAACAAACGCCGCTAACTTGGAGATAGAGATGGAAATTATTCACGGTCAGAACCAATATCTAAGTAACAGCCTTGGAAATTCCACTGCTGCAGCAGAAAGAAATCTTAACAGCTTCATGAAGTCCATGGACCCAAACAACGCGTCCGATCTTGTTAAGCTTCAATCTATCAGTCAGCAATGGAGCCTCAGCCTTAATTTGGAGTCCGGCATGATAAAGTTGCTTTATGACGCCCTGAGGGGGGTGTCTCAGAAAATCAGCTGAACATCTTCGCCAGATTCCAGCAGTTCATTTCGAAGCACCCTGCAAGCCAGCATGCTGTTTTGGCAGCGCGCTGTGGCACCCGTGTGCATAGAGCGCAGGATCGCCTCAGCGAGGTCGGGAGCGATTGCGGGTGACGTGCTCGTGCATGCGCTTTCACAACGCTCAATGGAGGCAGCAAATGCAGCCGGATACGACACTACGCCCGCGCCCGCGACCTCGAAGGCTTCAGCGAAAGGCGTGACGCTCGGCTTCAGCAGACCGGGAAAGCCAACCGACAAGGCCGACATCGAAGCTTCAACGGCCGCTTCAAGGCGGAGTGCCTGACCGCCCCTTGGTTCCTGGCCCGTGCCGGTGCCGCCAAAAATTGGAGGATTGACGCAGATACTGCAACGAGGTGCACCCGCATGGGGCGATCGGGCAAAAGGCCCCGATCTCCTTCCTCAATTCCGATGGCGCGGGGCAACAAGAGGCTCTGATCGCCACTGGATGAAACTTCTGTGGCAGGTCCGGCGGCATGGCGCGTTTTTCTCAGCATTTCCAATCGACGAGGGAAGGTGTGCATCGCGATTTCCGCAAAGAACTGCTATCGGTGATCGTGGGGAGGGCGCTTGGTCGAGAACGATTCCGAAGGAAGAGCTAATCGAAACGATTTTTCGCAACGGTACAGTCACCGTCGTGGGGATCTTGCTTGCCTTTTCGCTCGGCTTCGTCACGCATTGGGCTGCTAACCACATGCCATGGGAGGCACGACTTCGTTGCAGTTGTGCCGATACTGTTCGGCATCGCGTTGCAGGTGCGGGCGCTTTCCATGCTCGACATGAGTTCGCTGCGCCGACCATCTACGAACGCGCTAAGCGCATCTTTATGTCGGGCCTATCCTGACCGCATGCGGCGTGGTCGCCATCCTGCTCGATGACTTCGCGATGTCGGCCAAGGGCACGCTTCCCGGCGCTTGTCAAAACGTTGAATCCGGAGGCCGCTGTTCGGACTGCTGCCTTGGAATTCCGACGTCAGATCCGATGCACGGCTCCAAGTCGTTTTTTCCTTTTGGTCATCAATCTCACCCGCAAAGCCCATTCGTCGTAGCAACGATTGCCGGTTCCATGGTTCAGAACCGTGTTGCCCCCTATCGGCAGTTCAGAGCGCCGGACGGATCGGCGCTCGACAGCGGGCTGGTCGTTTTCTTCTGAGCAGTTCGAAATCCTCACGGGCCTGGTAGAGAGGCTAAACTCCCTGATTACGGGCTATCTCAAGTGCAGAGCTAAAAATAGTGCTATCAAGGCGCGAAGCCGATACCGCGGCTCGGCAATCCCGGCGGCAATTTCAACGATGCGCTGTTGTAGCTCGGGCGCAAGCCCCGCGATGCCTGCCGCGAGGGCTTGCACAGCCGATACGAGATCTGCGGGCGGGTCGGGGTCGAGCCCCTCGGCGAGGACAACGATACGCTGCTGGAGCTCGGGGGCAAGCCCTGCCATGCCCTCTCCGAAGCCCCATAACGCTTCGATGCGGTGTCTGGACCGTCGGAGCCCCTCGGCGAGGACGACAAGACGCTGTTGGAGGTCGGGTGCAAGCACTGCCACACCCCCTCCGAGGCCTCTCAGGGCAAAGCCGCGATCCCCGGACCGGCGGAGCCTCTCGGCGAGGGCGACGAGACGCCGCTGAAGATCGGGGGCAAGCCCTGCCATACCCTCTCCGAGGCCCTCCAAGGCAGAGGCGCGATCGGCGGGCTGGTCGAGCCCCTCGGCGAGGACGACGATACGGTGCTGGAGCGCGGGCTCAAGTCCTGCCACCCTTGCTCCGAGGACCCTCAGGGCCGGGCCGCGATTTACGGAGACAGCAAGGCCCTCGGCGAGGGCGACAAGACGTCGCTGGAGGGCGGGAGCAAGCCCTGCCACGCCCGCCGCTAATCCCTGCAGGGCCAATGCGCGATGGTGGGGCCGGTTGAGCCCCTCGGCGAGGACGATGAGACGCTGCTGGAGCGCCGGGACCAGACCTGCCGCACCTGCTCCGAGCCCCTCCAGCGTTGCGGCGCGTTGCACAGGGTCGCCAAGTCCCTCGGCTAGGACGACGAGGCGCTGCTGCAGCGCGGGTGCAAGCGCTGCCAAGCCTGGTCCGAAGCCCAATAGGCCCTCAGTGCGATCTTCAGGGTCGTCAAGTGCCTCGACGAGCACGACGAGACGGTGCTGGAGCTCGGGGGCAAGCCCAGCGACACCCGCTCCGAGGCCGTACAGGGCTGCGGCGTGTTGCGCGGGGTCGTCAAGTGCCTCGACGAGGGCCACCATACGCTCCTGGAGCTCGGGCGCAAGACCTCCTACGCCTGTTCCGAGGGCCTGCAGGGCCGAGGTACGTGCCCAGGACGGGTGAAGTCCCTCGGCAAGCGCCACTAGGCGCTGCTGGATGTCGGGCGCAAGTCCTGCCAAGCCTGGTCCAATATCGTCCAGGATCGCGTTGCGCACGCCGAAGTCCTCAACCCCCTCGACTAGCGCGGCGAGGTGCTCCTGCTGCACTCTGGTGAGGCAATTGAAGTCGCGCGCGAGTGATTGGATCACGCCAGGATACACCGGGGGCTGCAGGCCGAGTTGCGTCAGCCGGTTCCATATGGCCTGAACCCGGATAGCCCTTTGACGCCCTTCTTGAGGCGTCGCGATCATGGCGGCGACACGCAGCTGTTGATTTGTGTGCGACATGCTCAGCACATCGATCGGGCTGAGCCGCTCAGCAATGTTACCGAGAATCTCCAGCGGCAGATGAAGGACACTGCTGGTGCGCTGTCTGCTGACAGAGGAGGAATCGCTTGACGCTTGAGGCTCAGAGCGCGTCTGCCCCACCACAGAACAGGATGATTGACCTGGTCCTTCAACGCCAGCCGCCGGTCCGACGGAAGAATCGTCCGTGATATCACCCTCGATGGCGTTAAACGTTGAGATGGGCGCCTTGCCACGCTCCTCAATGCCCCTCAAATTCACCTCCTACGGCTAAAACTGAATGAGATCATCGTGAGTATCGCTCAGCGGAATCATCAAATATCGGGCAGAAGGTCGCTGGCCTCCCCAGGGTGGAGCCCGCGAATTGCTCGATCGGACAAGATCCTACGGCCTAGGTGAGCTGCCTGTCGAAGGGGACCGGATGAAAGCCGCCAACTCAACGCCCCCCAATCACTTGACCAACATCGGCGTGCACTGATGGTGGCGAATTTCGAACCGCTAGAAACAACCTGCATTTGCAAATTCCGAGTCAGCCCGATGTGTCGGATCGTCTTCATCATCAAAATGGTTTCCCGCAAAACACGTGCCGCTTCAAACGATCGACATTGATCTCAGCGCTCCGCCAGCACCCTCAGGCTCTCAGACCACTAAATCGTTCTCAGCGATTAGCGAAAACGTGGCCCCCGAATCATTGAAAACGGACGGACGCTCACATTCCATGCAGTTTCACCGACAGATTGTTGTCTTGTTTGCTACCCAAACTGTTGCGGCGCTGAGCGAACTCCTCCAATTCCAAATCCGCTGAGCGTTCTTCCTCCAGTTTGGCGTTGGTGCGCAAGGCTCGAACGAGATCCTCGAATTTGCTAACCTCGCGCCATGCCTCACGTGCCACTCTGTGCGCGTCCTCACGTGCCTCCCGACTTAGGTCGGCCTCTCCTCTGGTCTCATCGAGGCGCTTTTGGAGCAGCTGTTCATGTTGACGCAGCGAGACCGCCTGCGCGTTCACCTCGTCAAGATCAATGAGAGGGGCGGCTTTCCCGATTACCGAATCATACAGCGCGGCTTCGCGGCGGGGCAGGTCTTCCTGCCATCTGCGAAGATCTATCAGAGCCGTTCCGACTGCCGCGACAGCATTGCCGAGAGCCTTGTGCCGCAGGCGCAACGCATCTTCAGCGCGGCGGCGCCGCAGTTGCTTGAGCTCAAGAATGCGATGTACGGCTTTATTAATCATGCCAAGCAGGCCGTGAGGGCATCGAGCATTGCATCGAAGCCGATCTGCTCCTTTGTCGACTGTCGCAAGAAGCTTCGTATGTGGTCTATTTTGACGATCGCTGCATCAGCGAGCGGATCGGCTCCTTCCTTGTACTCGCCGACACGTAACAACAGTTCGACCTCGTCGTATTTTGCCATCAGCTGCCGCAGGCGGCCCGCCAACCATTCATGATCCGAGGACACGATCGCGCTCATGACCCGGCTGATACTCCCCAGTATGTCGATAGCGGGATAGTGGTTCGACCTTGCCAACGCGCGTGAGAGCACAATGTGGCCGTCGAGGATGGATCGGGTTTCATCAGCCACCGGTTCGGCCATATCATCGCCCTCCACAAGCACAGTGTAAAAGGCCGTTATGGATCCGCGGTGATTGTTCCCCGCGCGTTCGAAAAGCCTCGGCAGTGAAGCGAATACTGATGGCGGGAAACCACGACGTGTCGGCGGCTCGCCGGCCGCGAGACCAATCTCCCTCAGCGCACGCGCGAAACGGGTGACCGAATCCATGAGAAGCAGCACACGCTGTCCTTGGTCGCGGTACCATTCGGCTATGGCCGTCGCGACATAGGCGGCTTTGGACCGTTCCGCTGCGGAGCGATCGGAACTGGCAACGACAACAACTACTCTCGATAGCGCTTCTGCACCAAGATTGTATTCGATCAACTCCTGCACCTCCCGCCCTCGCTCGCCGATCAGCGCTATCACAGCCACGTCGACCGCCGCGCCACGCACCAGCATCGACATCAGTGTACTCTTACCTCCTCCCGCAGCGGCAAAGATGCCTGTGCGCTGCCCCTCGCCGCACGTTAGAAGACCATCGATCGCCCGTATGCCGACAGGAAGGACATTGCCGATGATTCGCCGGGATAAGGGATCCGGTGCGTCCCTGTAGACAGGCACGCGGGCTTCCGGAAGCAAGGGCCCATTGGTGGATGCGTCCAGAGGTCGGCCGAAACCGTCGAGCACGCGGCCGAGCAGGTTCCAGCCGGTCGGCACCATGAGGGGCTTTCCCGTTGGGATCACTTCAGTGAGCGTGGAGAGGCCCTGCATTTCCCCGAGCGGTGTCAGAATGGCGACATCGCACTGAACGCCGACGACCTCCGCCGATAATTGCAAGTCGTTCTCCGGATTGCGCAGAGTGCAAAGGTCGCCAATGCGAGCGCCCGGCGCCGTGGCACGGATGACGGTTCCAACGATTTCAAGGACACGGCCGCGCACGCGCATTGTCGTCGCCTGCGCAATCGCTGAACTTGCGAACTGGAAAAAACGATCGATGTTCTCGTGCTGTGCGGGAATAACCGCGTTCGCCGGCTCGGCTGGCTCCGACATTGATTTAGGCTTTTGGAACATTAGTATGCTTTGACGTGGCACTGCTACGCAGGCAGTTCTCGATCGCCGCAAGCTGGCTCTCGATGGTGGCTTCGATCAGTCCGGCATCGGTCTCGATAATGCATCCCGCATCATTTACACGCGCGTCGGCAATCAGATCGACCACCGCGCGCGAGGTCGGCGCGGGGAGGATCTCGTCTAATCGGCTGCGGACCGCCTCGAGGAGCGACGGTGCCACGCGTAGCCGGACCAGGGATTTGTGGCCCACGAATTTCAGACCGCGCAAAGCAATCTGCACCGCCGCCTCCACTGGCTCAACAGTTTCGATGATCCGGCGTGCGATCTGCAGGCCCATGTTGACGATCTGCTCTTCTTTTTGCGCCATAATCCGCAGGGAATCCGTAGCGATCGCGGCCAGGCGGGCCTCGATTGTCGCTTGTGCCGAAGCCAAGCCGGCCTCCTTGGCGTCCGCCTCGATCGATCGGGCGGATACACGCGCCGCCTCGACGAGCGCATCGGCTTCGTGCCGTGCCTGCATAAGCAGTTGCTCAGCGTCGACCACCGCCTGTGCGCTCGCAGCCGGCAAAATTCGCCCAGGGCCGAGTATGCCGGCCGATGCTGGTGTCAGTTGAACCAATACGACCATGTAGGTATCCTCTTACGGACCAGGCGCAGCATCGCATTAAATGCGTCCTCGCCAGCATTGTCGTCACGACAGGCATCCACCGCCACCGCCCAGATTGGCGCGGGACGGCGCAAGCCTAGCCGAGTCCGCAGCATTGGCGGAATGGGGCCAATGGCAAGACCGAACATCGCGGCGCCGCAGTGAAGCAATGAACCGGGCGCAGACGGAATGTCACTAGCACCGATCGCCGACATTAGTTCGGCAGTCGGTCGCGGCAGGAGTGCGGCCTGCGGGGCGAATGCAACGGCTTCCTCTCCAAGCGCGGCGCGAACCACCGCGATATCGCTCGTCCGAATAAGTCCTGTAAGGCCGGACGCCCCCACCCAGGCGCCGGCTAGTCGCATGAGGCGCACGGCGTCCTGTCCCGGGAGGAACGCGAGCCGGCTTCGTCGCGCGGCGCCAGCGGCGATAATCGCTGACGGTTGGTCACTTTGGCCACGAAGGAACCAGCGCCCAAGCTTAACACGGGTGAATGGTTCCGTCAGAGCGACGTCCAGCGGCATCCATTCTGGCCAACCATGCGCCCTTGTGAAGTCGAGATCAGCGGCAGGATCGGCAATGCAGCACATCACCGCCTTCGCCCACGGTGCATCAAGCCATTCATCCGACATCGCTGCTGATGTCCCCGCGATCCATGTTTAATTGTTCGATCCGGTTGATCTCATTGAGTCGCTATGGCGGATGTCTGACGGAAGCGACGCCACAGCAGGAACGCGAGGACGCCATTGCCGATAACCGATACCGCTATGCCGCATAGGAGCCCGACCAGTAGATGGCGTGCGTCTTTGTCTCGTCTCGTGAGGACGGCCGTCTTATCGACAGAACGCAGTAGATCATTGTCCTGACTCGCCGCTAGCAGGATGACGGAGACTCTTTCATAGGACAGGCCCTCCAAGCTGTTTGCGACGAGCTCCTTGATTTTTGGCACTATCTTATCCACGGTGGTGCTGGGTGCGTAACGGACAAGCACAGCAGCGCTCGACGGGAAGGGCGGCTTTCGATCGTCGCTCATCTCTTGCGGCAACACCACATGGACCCGGGCACTGAGTACGCCATCGATGCTAGTCAGGGTCCGCGACAACTCCTGTGTGATCCCGTAAATGTATCGCACACGCTCCTCTGTCGGCGATGAGATCATACCTTCTTTTTTGAAAAGACTGCCCATATCGGCATAGACGTCGTGAGGTAGTCCGGCGCCCTTCAAAACTTCCATAGCAGGGGGAACATCCTTAGTATCCACTGACAACGAGGCAGTGCCGCTGCTGTCTGTCGTTTTTTCGGCAGGGATGCCTTGCTTCATAAGCAGTGCGAGCATTTCGTTCGCTTCTTGCGCCGGAAGATTGCGGTAAAGTTCGAGCTTTGATCCGCAGCTCACTATCATGAACACCAAGGGGATTGGCGCCAGCCGCTTCAATACAGACCTCACCCGCGCCCCAGCGTAGATCATTGGTTTTTCAGAAAAGTCTCGAGGCTTTGTGTGGCCTTGCCGACCACCTTGGCCAGCATGTCGCACTGTAGGGACAAAGCTGATATCGCGAGCTGTGCGTTCAGCCAATCAGCTGAGTGGATTTCTCCCGGTTTCATGTCCGCCGCAGTCGCTTCTATGGCTTGGGTAAAGCTGGCGCTTAGCTTTTCCATGCTACTGAGGATGGCGTCTCCCGGTGGGCGGACGACGTCAGATCCGCGCGCCACCTCGGTCGCTGACCTGTCGTGCTGTAGCGACAACTCGGGCCGGACGGATGCGGCACGAACGGGGTCAATGGGTTCAGCCGAAATTATCGAAACGAATGCACTCTCCGTTGGCAAAACAGGCCTCAGTGCCCCTGGACTGATACTGTTCACGCTCACCGGATGTCCCTCTCTGCTGAAAATCCGACCGAGCTCTTGCCAATCGCCATAACGAGTCCATCGACGTCGGGATCTCCGCCCGGAACCCGCTTGAGCACGGCATCACGCTGGCTGAGCCGTCCGGCAAGATGGAGAGCCAGAGCCTTAAATGTCATCCCATACGCGTCATTCATATCCGAAAGCGGACGCAGCTTTTCCAACGCTGCCTCGATATCTCCCGCCGTCAAATCCGCCACGGCGTAAGCGATGACGGACTCCCTACCGCCCGGCGCAATGGCATTAAGTCCTTTCGCAATACGTCTGGCCCGCACCACGTCATTCGAAATGCAAGCCAGGAATGCCGCCTCGGCAAGATGCCGCCGAAAGCCGAACCCGATCTCAGTGCGACTCCCCGATGAGCCGGATGTACACGAAGGAGACATCGTTATCGAATTCCCTTTCTCTGGCCGATTTGAGCGTCATTTCCGGCAACAATGCCATCGAGCTACGGACCGATTCTAGGACGCCCGCAGCTTTTTCAAATCGCTTCGCGCCGGCAGGCATTGGTTCCAGTCTTAACTTGCATCAGGGGACGGCAATCTACGCGGCGGTCACTTCGACAAAGGCTTTTCCCTACGCATGGGCGGAAGAGCTCACCGCCAATGTTGTTCGACATAGGGCCAGGCACAAATACAAAGATGATATGCATCCATACTCGCCACATATGAGGGCTTAACGGAGAGCATGTTCGTCATTGCTCATCGGGCTGCTTCGACATCATTGCGTCTGATGATGAGCACATATCGACACGATATTACCGGCTCAACGTAAATCCGGCTATGACAGTATCACTTTCCGGGTTGATTGGGAGTTCATCAGCATGAGCCGCAAGCAACAAGTCGTTGCGGGTAAAATTCTCGCCTTGAGCCAAACGAATTGTAGGCTTGACGCAAACATCGGTAGACCGTGTCGTGTCAGTGGCTTTGGGGTGCTTGCTGAGGCGTGCAGATCATCCGCCCGCCTGATCATGGGTGTGAAGCGCGTTGAGCTCAGCGTCGACGGTGCTAGGACCGCCATGGAGGGATGGAATCGGCCGTCGGCATCGACCATCAGGCAGTCGCTGCTCTCCAGAGCTCGAACTTCGCCCGCGACCTCCATGTTCATTGGAGCAAGCCTGCCATTCCTCGGGGTAACGAATGGATAGCAAAGATCTCGATGAGACGATGGCGAGTGCGCGGCAAACGACCGCGCAGGTGGAGAGCACCTTGAAAGAAAGTCGCGAACAGCTCGCTAGGCAAGCTGAGCTCTTAGGCGATTATGCGATCACCGGCGAGGCCAATTCAGGAGCTCGTGACGAGAGTTTTCGGCAAGCTTACACTCGTGAGCGGCAGGCGGCGCTCACGTCTGATCAACTGCCGATACGTGGATCGCGCGTCAAGCTGATACGGCAGATGGTCTAAGGCGGCCATGCACAAGCTAGAGGAGCCGGCCGGTGGAAAAGTTGGCGCCATTGCGGCTGGACGGCTGGCGCGGCTTACGGAAGAGCTGATCGCAGGGCGAACGGATTTGGCGGCTGTTATAGGGATGACGGATGACGAGCTTGAGGCAGTCTACGCGCTCGGCCATCGTTTCTATTCTGCCGGTAGATACTCCGACGCGCTGAACTTCTTTCGGTTTCTTTGCATGCATCGGTACATCGACCCGAGATTTTGGTTCGGGTTCGGTGCTGCCAGTCAGATGTTGGGCGATTCAGCAAATGCCGTGCGTGCCTACGGACTGGCTGCGCTGCTGAATGACGAGGATCCGCAGATCCCGCTTCGTGCTGCGAAATGTCTGATCAAGATAAATCAGCCGGCGGCAGCTGTGAGCGCCCTTGAGAGCGTGTTGGCGCTTAGCAGCGGCAAAGCTGAGCATAGGGATTTGGTTCAGCGGGCGTTGCTGATGCTACGTCGGCTTAGGCCTGAAGTTGATTCTCAAGGAGGCTGCGATGCCTAACGTGAACATGGCAGAAGCGACCGGTGGACTGAGATTAAAAGCCGGGATGCTGACTCAGGTCGACGCACCCACCAGCAATCTTATCGCTGGTTTTAGCAAATCGGGCGCTGAACTTGCGTTACCGCCAGTCTCGGGCGGCGCTCTGGCGTCGGATGGGGTGCCAACGCTACCCCCACCACGGGCCTTCGATGCGATGCAACTGGTCGAGAAATTTCTATCGCTCAAGATAAAGATGGCCAACGCCCAGGCTGCCGCGGGTATGGAGGATGTACGGCATTGGGGTGAACTGCAGAAGCAGCAGAATGAGAAAATAGCTCGAAAAATTTCCGACGCGGCGGAGAAGGTGAAGGAAGCGAAAAAGAGTTCGAATGCCATGAGGATATTTGGGTGGATCGCGGTCGCGCTGACCGCGGTAGCGGCAGTAGCCACCGGCGGGCTTCTCGCCTTTTCTGCCGCAGCAGTGGCAATCGCCACGGCGACCCTGACCGAGACGGGTGTCATGGATAAGATGACGCAGGCCATTGTGAAAAGCCTCGTTAAAGACCGAGGGATGGCACAGGATCGGGCTGAGCTTTGCGCCGGTATCATCACGGTTTCCATCGTCATTGCTTGTTCACTGGCCACCTTCGGTGCCAGTGCGGCGTCTGGTGGGCTGAACGCGACCACGAGCATTGCCGCGAAGATCAATAGCCAGATCGACAAGGTAATGAAGATTGCCAAGGCAAGTCAGCATCTTGCGACAGTGGCTAAATCGGGCGAAGCCATTGCTGTGGGAGCCGGGGCGGAGGCAGGGCTCATCACCGGAGTCCTGCAGAAGCAGGCGACGGACGCCCGGGCAGAGACGTTGGACATCAGGCAATTCCTCGCCACGCTGGCGACGCTTCAAGGGGACGAGATCGCGCGCATCCAAAAATTGGTTCTCAGCATGAACACAATGACGCAAAGAGTTGTCGATGCCATCGATGAACAGAGTCGATCCGCGTCAATTGTCACACGGCATATCGGCTGACGAGCGATTCTAGCTGTCCAATCCATATCCGAACGTCAGGAGCGTATTCATGCTAGACACCTTCATCCAAACGAACCGAATTGTCGGCGATCGTCTGTCGGACAATGCCTTGCAGGAACATCGGCCCTTGGTGGTTATGTCCGGGACGTCTAATGGCATTGGCACTACGAACGGGGAAGTCGTTTCAACGCTCGCCCGTCCCTCCAAGTTGGCATCGGCGGGCGCGCCAACGCTCGCACACGTCGACTTTCACGCCGATGATGCCGAAACTGCTGTGGGAGCACGGCTCGCCTCAGTTGATATATATGCAGTTGGCGCCTTGCTGCACAGCCTCAATCTGCAGCTCCGTGATAGTGCGAGATTGGACAGGCAGGTTTCACGTGATTGCGATATCGCGGCGCAGAACGCCGCTGCCAAGGCACTTCGCGCTTCTGGGTCATGGCAGCTTATCGGCGCACTCCTAACCTCCGCTTTGGCAATAGCCGGTGCGGGGGTCAGCTTCAAGGGCGCGGGCAAAGCGCAGGCACGGTTCGATGCTGAGGTCGGTGCTTGGAAGGCCCAGAATGGCAAGACGAGCTTTCAGGCCGAAATGGCCAGGCCGGGTACTAAGCCGGATCTCGACATCCCAGAAGGGAGCCAGCCGCATCGCGTCCCGGTCAACCCGGCTACTAAGCCGGACCCCGACATCCCAGAGGGTAGCCAGCCGGCCTCCGACCTTGCCAAGGCGGCTCCTAAGCTGGCCGACACACTCCCAGAAGGTGGCCAGCCGCCCCCGACCTTGGCAAGGCGGCTCCTAAGCTGTGCCCCGAGACTCTCCCACAGGGTGGCCAGCCGCCTCACGACCTTGGCAAGGCGGCTCCTAAACCGGCCCCAGAGACACTCCCACACGGTCCCCAGCCGCCCCCACGACCTTGGCAAGGCGGCTCCTAAGCTGGACCCCGAGACACTCCCACAGGGTGGCCAGCCGCCCAGCGTTGACCTGACTGGGATCTATAGAGCCCAGCAAGCCGCCCATACAACGACGATGACTTGGAGCGGCGTCGCTACGGGCATGTCCGAGGTTGGCAAGATCGCAGGTGCCGGCTCAAACATGGGAGCAACGATTGAGCAGGCGAAAAAGGCGAAGCTGGACGCTGAGGACACCGAGATACGCTCTCGCGCCGAGGATGAAACCGAATACAAGTCGGCATATGAAAGGATGATCCAGGGTATTTTGGAAACGCTTTCGGAAGTGAGACGCGCGGATGCAGAGACGCGGAGCAAAATTGCCAACATGGGGTGAGAGTTTGGACAGTTTAACCTGCGCGCGAAAGGTATGAGAATGTCGGACGTAAGCATCCCAGCTCTGACGTATTCCAATATTCCCGGGGAATCGGGCGGGTTGGCCGCGTTGGCACTGCAGCTCCAAGTAGAGCGATATAATAATCTCCAGGATCAAGTTAGAGACGAATTCGACGACATGCAGAAGCGGAACGACTGGCTGAAGAACGCGAACTCCGCTTTGGCCGCGCTGCGCGCCAACCGGCCCGCCGACGACAAGAAAGTTCAAGGTTATGGCACGTTTGTGGACGCGCAGGGCAACACCCAGAACGTCCACCAGTGGATGCTCGCGAACGGCATCGCTATTGAGCAGAACAAAAACGATACCGCCGGTGTTCAGTCGGAATTCGATTCCGCCATCTCCAATCTCAAAGGGCGCGTTGATACCGTGAACAGCGAGTCGCAGATGGCGTTGATTCGCCTGCAATCCTTGATGGACAAGGTGAATCACTGCGTTGAACTCGCGACCAATTTATTGGCCAAGGATGGCAAAGCCAAGGAGATCATCCTGGGAAATATCAGGTAAAGAGCGGATACGTGGTCGATTTGAGACAGGATGATCAACAAGGTCCGCGAATTCAATGGCCTTTTTAGTGGATTACCTGAGGGGTGCTCGGGTCGCTGTCGCGGGCAGGGCAATGCTCTGTCTTCCCTGTTTACTGTCCCCTCTGGAGGGGTGCTCCGGCAGTGGTACAATTGCCGAGCGCGGGATTTTGCTGAACTCACCGTCCTCCGTCCCGTCTGCCTCCACGTCTCTGCGAGAAACTCGCGGACCACAGACTAAAGGCTTCGAAGTGATAGGACAAAGGCTAGCGCAGCCAGTCGCAGCCACAGTGGAACGCAAGCTGCCGCTGGTGACGGATACCAGGCGCGTGAGCCTCGACTATACCAATGCCGACATTCGCCTGGTCGTGCAGGATGTCGTAGGCGATGTCATGAGCATGCCCTTTACCATCGATCCTGGCGTCGGAGGGAAAATGACCCTTCATACGGCACGCCAGGTGCCAGCGAGTGAGGTGCTGCGCCTACTCGACAAAGCGCTGGAACCGCACGGGTTTGGCCTGGCTGCGGGTGAGCAAGGTGTTCGAGTGGGGCGCTTGGCTGACCTCGCTGGCGGCATGCCAAGCAACGTTCAAGTTATTCCTGTGCAGTATGTCGACCCGGCAGAGGTCATCGGAGTAATCCGACCGAACTTGGAGGAGGGCGTGCGTCTCACGCCGGCCCCCGGGGGGAGAGGCATTGTTGTCAGTGGGCCGCCGGGATCTCTGGCTTCAGTGCGGGAACTGGTCGGTATTTTTGACACAGACGCTATGCTTCGCAAGTCTTTCGGACTGTATACGCTGTCACAAGCGAGTCCGGCCGACGTTGAGCGAGAACTCACTTTGTTGTTTGCGCAGAATGGCAAAGAAAGAAGGCCTGTCCGATTTGCGGCGCTAGAGCGACTGAATGGTATCCTGGTCGTAGCAGAAGATCCTGCAGCTCTCAAGCAGGTCAGCCGGGCGATCATCAAACTGGATAGTGCGTCCGAGGCAACGGCAAACATTCACGTGCGTCCACTGCTGTACCGGCGGGCTTCGGACGTGGCGAATGTGCTGGCGCAAACCTTCGGCGCTGAGGCGCCCAGTGCTATCCAGCGTGCAAAGCCCGCGGGATCGCTCGGCAGACTGTCGGTGGGAAGTGACGCGTCCAATCGGGCCAGCTTGCCGGTCAACGTGGCAAGTTCCCCGGCCGAAATGTCAGATGCGACCGTCTCAAGAACGGATCCGGCGGACGAAACGGTCGTGTCAGCGAACCGTCTCGGCCTTTCGGCGCCGGTTCGGATCCGAGCGGACCCGGGACAAAACGCGCTCGTCGTACTCGCAGAACCGCACGACTACAAGATTGTGGAAGCCGCGATCCGTCAACTCGATCTCAAGCCCCGGCAGGTACTCATCCAAGCGATCATCGCTGAGGTGCGGCTGAACGACGGTCTGAGCTACGGCGTGGATTATCTTCTCTCCACCAGGGCCCTAGGCGCAGTTCCAAATGGTTTGTCGTATGTGTTTCCCGGCAAGGACGCCAACATTGTGTTACACGGGCTAAGAGCGCTTGGGGAGGTCAAGGTTGTGTCCGCGCCGCGCATCCTTGCGGTCGACAATCAAACCGCCACGATCCAGGTGGGCGATCAGGTCCCGATCCTCGCGCGATCATCGCAATCTGTCCTAAGCGAGAATTCTCCGATCGTGAGCGACGTCGAGATGCGCGACACAGGGGCGATCTTGGCTGTTACACCCAGAATAGGTGCCGGCGGTAGTATAACACTCGACACATTCCAGGAGGTCAGCACCAGCAACAGGAACACGCTGACCAATGTTCAATCCCCGGTGATTTCGTTGCGCCGCCTTCAGAGTACCGTGTTGACACAAAGTGGCGACACGATCGCTATTGGTGGATTGATGCAAGACAGCGCCAACCGCGCCAATTCTGGGGTTCCTGTGCTCAAGGACCTTCCGTTTTTTGGGGGACTATTCCGCAGCACGGAATACCAGAAGGAACGGACGGAGCTCTTGATATTGCTTAATACCCGGGTGGTTGACAGTGGCGCCGACGCAAGGGCCCTGACGGAGGAACTGCGCGAAAAGTTCGAGACCCTAGCCCCCGACCTGGGCCGCAGGCTAACACCGTCAGATCAAGGCAAACCTCGTCCGTCTTTTTCCAGGTGAGGCGAATTGGGCGCGGCTAACGTGAACCGGCCGTAGTTCTTTCGTAGGGATGCCGTTCGAGCGCTTTTGGCCATGGAAGTCCGCTTCCGCGTTTCGCCCGCCGCGCTTCAGCCGGCGGCTCGCCCGAGCCGTCCTTCGGTTTGACGCTTATCATCGACTTGACGCGTCGACTCGTTTGGTTCAACTGTTGCTTTGACTTCAGCCTGCTGTCTGCTGTCCGGCCATCTCCGAGCGGTAGTGTGGACAGTGCTTGCCGGCAGCTACGCCCACAATGGAGCGCGCCAACTGATCGGATATTCATTTTTGCTTTTTGCTGCGCCCAAGTCTCGGCTATGACTCGGACAGGCCCAATGGCCTGCCCCACGCTGCAATTGTAAAGAGGAACAAATATATGTCGACTGGAACGGTAAAGTGGTTCAACAGCACCAAGGGGTTCGGATTTATCCAGCCCGACAATGGCGGTCCGGATGTTTTCGTCCACATTTCCGCTGTCGAACGCGCGGGCCTCTCGACCCTCGCTGACGGCCAGAAGATCAACTATGAGATCGAGCAGGACCGCCGCACTGGCAAGTCATCCGCCGGCAGCCTGAGCAAAGCTGGTTGAACGTTTCTC
Organism: Mesorhizobium sp. M0016; assembly: GCF_040324035.1. NCBI lineage: Bacteria > Pseudomonadati > Pseudomonadota > Alphaproteobacteria > Hyphomicrobiales > Phyllobacteriaceae > Mesorhizobium > Mesorhizobium sp. M0016. Next base: position 27,299 of record NZ_JAMYVM010000039.1, read on the forward strand.
CTGCGTACTGGCAAGAGTGGGCGTGTCGGTCCGTAGGTCCTCACCGCCGTTCGATAGGAACTACAGAAACTGAGGGCAGCAGATTGCTGCATCTTCGCGAATTCCTCATGAAACAAAGTTGTTTGAAAGGAAGGCGGGGTTGGCCCGCCTTTTTGACGCGCAGATCAAGCCGATGGCTGCAACGCTCCAGAACGAATCTCGATTGCTGAATCAAGCCGCGACCTTCTTGCGGGTTCGCTTTGTCGGCGCAGGCTCAGGCGCTTCCGGCGCCTTCGGTTTGCGGCCGAGCCCCATCGTCTTGGCCAATGACGAGCGCGCCGCGGCGTAGTTCGGCGCGACCATGGGATAATCCGCCGGCAGGCCCCATTTGGCCCGATATCCATCCGGCGTCAGCCCGTAGTGGGTCGACAGATGGCGCTTTAGCGATTTGAATTTCTTCCCGTCCTCAAGGGAGATGATGTAGTCCGGTGTCACCGATTTCCTGATCGGGACTGCAGGCTTAAGGGCAACCGGCTCTTCTGCAGAGTCACCTCCGCCCGTCCCTTTCAGAGCCGCGTGCACTTGGCCGATGAGGGCAGGGAGATCCCCCACCGGGATCGGATTGTTGGAGACATAGGCTGAGACGACATCGGCCGTGAGCTCGATGAGGGTGTCGATGTTTTTTTCGGCTTCTTCTGTCATGAAACTCTCCAGGCGGCGTGAAACACAGTCGGCGAAGCGTCGCTTCATAGTGGCGGTCGCCGCTGAAAGCAACAAAGGTCTCGGTAGCGTTAATTGCCAATGCTCGACCAGAAGCGACATCGATGCGCCATATTTCCCGCCATGACGCTGAGCCACTCGTTGTTGGCGACCCTGCCGAGGTGCGTGGCGCGTCCGGCTGTCACTTTGCGTCGAAGTTGCTAGTAGTCTCGAGCCTAAGCGCGGCATTTTGGCATTATTTCTTTGGACTGTGAAATCGAGGGATCGTGATCGCTTGCTGGTGGGCGTCAGAGACGATGGATCAAACGCTATTGGCAATGGCAAAACGATGTAAGTTCATCGCCCGGTGAGCCGCTCTTGCAAGGGGGCTGGGATCCGCCGCTGGTAAACCAAGGACATCAATGTATTTCGAGGCGTTTCTTAGCCGATCCTGGCGAGACGGCAACCGCTGCGGACGACACCTTTTCCATGATATCGAAAAGGCGGCGACACGGGCAGTTTTTCGAATCTGGAGCAGCTTATCGCAAGCTGGCGCCGCGCCGAGAGGCCGGGCAAGGACAGTGAGTCGCCTGCTTCAATCATGCGCATCAACCAGCCAGCGACGCGTCCTCATACGGGCAGTCGCCGCAGCCCTCTGCATGAAGCTTCGCGATATGCTGACGATCAATCAGGCCAGAAAGGTCGACGTCCTGAAGCAGGGTTCACAGTTTGCCACGTCCGCAGGCTTGCCATGCGCTGGCGGCATTTTGCGGAGCCTGTGAATTGGGCAAGCTCGACACTTCGGTCGTCGCGTCAACTCCGGGCTCGTCGCCATCACGCGTTTCGCTCGGGTCCTACGCTGTGACTTTGACGCCGTTCGCGATGCCATTGAACTACCTTGGAGCAACGGCCAGGCGGAAGGGCACCGCCTGAAGACGATCAAACGTACGATTAGGCAGAGCGGGCTGCGAACTCCTTAGGGCAAGCATGCTGCCACTGAGCCGGCCTGATCACCACACAAAGCGAGCAAGAACCTAGTCAAGTGCAAAGCGACAATTGCCTCGACAGCGGGTCCCGGAAGGTTTACGCTGCCCAATGTTAGCGCAATCTGGAATGACGATTGAGTACCTTCACGAGTGAAGGGAGTGGAACTGCTTTGTCGGCCAAATTGTTGACGGAACGCCCGGCGCCCATTGTAGCTACATGTCTAGATTCTTGGGGCGTTTTGGATGATGCAATCCACCATCTCACTCCAAAGGGCAGTGGAATCTGGAACAATGTCGCTTTTGTACGCACGACATCCTTCGTGCCCGATTGGCATATTGTCTTTAACTCTGCTTCTCTTTTTGGGCTCCCTGTTGATATCGAGGCGAGCCCAAACAGGACAATTTTTGCAATCGGCGAACCGCCGACGAAAGCTCATCGCGCGTTTCATGAAGGGCAGGGGAAAAATACTATCGTCCTCACGTCAGACCCAGAGCTGGCTGCTCGGCAGAATGCAGCGCGCCGATTCGTTTTGTCTCCACCTATCACTCGGTCTTGGTCTGTAAACAAGACATATGACCAACTTCTGGTCAGCGAAGTCGTGGATAAGCCCCTTCGGCTCTCATGGATTACCAGTAACATTGCCCTGCTTAAAGGACATCGATATCGGCTGGCGTTTTTGGAACGGCTGAGAAAGGAGCTCGATTTTGACCTGTTCGGCCGAGGTTTTCGGCTGATTGGAGATAAATGGAACGCACTCGCACCTTACCGGTACAGTATAGCGTTCGAGAATACTCGTGCTGATTACTATTTTACAGAGAAGCTTATGGACTGCTTCGTTGCTGAAACAATGCCGATCTATTACGGCAGCCCGGCAATCACGAGGTTCTTCCCTTCGGACTCTATGGTTCTGATTGACCCAGAGGACAAGAACGTAATCCCAAAAATTCAAGAAATCATCAACTCAGACCTCTGGGAGGAACGTCGCGGCGCAATAAGAGAGGCGAAGCGGCTAGTCCTCGAGAAATACAATACGTTTGCTTATCTCGCGGGCTTCATCGAAAGCGTTCAGGATAAACCCTTACCGCCAGAAATTATACACATCGAATCGCCTGAAGTTGATTTTTCAATAGACGAATGAAATACTCCAACGCTCGCTTCGCGTGCCCGGCGGTTGGTGGTCTGGCGAGATCGGTGCGGAACGCTCGGCAGAGAATGCCTGCTGCGCAGACGGGCCGGCACAGGCGCACAAGGTCATGCGCCCCCGGCTGCCGCTGATCAGACGAACTGGGGAAGGCCAGGAACGGAGTTGAGGACCTCGGCCACGAGTTCGTCGCCGGCATGTTCCTTGGCGCAGGCGATCGTCTCGTTGGCGAGGGCGGCGATCTTTGCCATGCTGAGACCCTCACTCATCAATTGCTGCCCGAGCCCCATAAGGCCGCCACCCTCTGGGTCGTCGCCATGATACTTCGCTACTAATTCCGAAGCTCCCGGAATGGCCTCGATCATGCGCGCGCCGGGACCGTCGGCCGCGTGGCTCCGCAGGAAACCCAGCATTAACCCAACGGCCTTCTCTGCGAGAGCCGGGCCGATGCCGGCACCAGTGGCGATGCGCGGTAAGATTTCTTCCATGCAGGGTCTCTCTCTCTCTTTAATTACGTTTACAAGGGGCCGGTCCGGCGCCCCGCGCCCGTGGCCGAACCACAATTGAACTCCACAAAATAGGCCAGCGGAAGTGCTATTGCGCCTAAAACCGCCTCTGTCAACGCAAGCTGCGCCGGACGTGCGTGTTTCGCAAACCGAAGATCATTCCAATTCACTTCATTACGCATTGGCAACCGCACAGTTTGCGGTGGCTCCCCGCGCCGGTCAAATGATGACGACAACGTGGTCATCGCCTAGGATCTGTGGATCAAGGCGTGAGGCAGACAGCGGGTGGACCTGCTCAAGCGCCGCGCCGTCCTCGCGTGATGGGATGTTCGTAGAAGCGGAGCTGCATGCCGGTGTGACGATCGATAAAGGCAGAACGGCTATTCCGATACGACATCCATACTGTCGCATAGACCGTCGCTGCTTAGGTATTGAAACCGCCATCGCTGGTGACATCACGATGTGCAGTCGGCGGGTGTCGACCAGGCCGATTACGCAATCAGCAGGTCAGGAGGAACAATGAACCCTGACGTTTCTGAAGCTCAGTTTTCGCTGCCAGTCTTGCGCATGCTGTGACTTTCTGGACCTTGGCTGGAAGATCGCAGTGACCGAATCTACGAAGCCCCCTCAGGGCGTGCTTTGATGCATACAACCGGTTGCCGACCAGGGATACTCCTCCTCCCTGAAGTCCAATCGAGAAGAGCGATCACTTCCAAGAGGGTCCCAGCTCAGCTGCGAAAACAGGTGTCAGACCCCGTCCTCTCCCTCAGCTGATCTAGCTCAGGGCGTTCATGAGCCGCAGATCGCATAATGGCTGCGTGCACGACGCAGGAAGACCAATTATGAAAATCCTATTCAGTACGATGGCAGTCACCTTGCTGGCACCCACCGCCTTTGCTGCGGATTTGGTCCCCACCGACCTCAGAGATACGGCATTGGCCACCTTCACGGCTTTGCCATCCACCACGTCGACAGTCGCCAACAACCCGATCACCCCGGAAAAGATCGCTCTCGGCAAGGCACTGTTCTTCGATCCACGCGTCTCGGCGTCAGGCGTCTTGTCGTGCAACTCGTGCCACAACCTGGCCACCGGCGGCGACGACAATCACGAAACCTCGATCGGCCATGGTTGGCAGAAGGGACAGCGCAACGCGCCGACTGTACTGAACGCTGTCTTCAACATCGCCCAGTTCTGGGATGGTCGTGCCGAAGACCTGAAGGCTCAGGCGAAGGGACCGGTCCAAGCCGGGATCGAAATGGCCAATACACCGGGCCAAGTCATCGCCACGCTCAAGTCCATGCCGCAATATGTCGAGTGGTTCGATGCAGCTTTTCCGGCTGAAGCCGATCGGGTCACCTTCGACAACTTCGCCAAGGCGATCGAAGCCTTCGAGGCGACACTGGTCACACCTGCCCCGTTCGACAGCTTCCTGAATGGTGATGAGGTTGCCATGACTTCCGAACAGAAACAGGGCCTGGTGCTTTTCATGCACAAAGGCTGCTCGTCCTGCCATGCCGGCATCAACGTTGGTGGGCAAGCCTATTACCCATTCGGCCTCGTGGAACAGCCCAGCGCCGAGGTCCTGCCGGACAAAGACAAGGGCCGATTTGCGGTCACCAATGCAGCCGACGATTCCTATGTCTTCCGCGTGGCGCCGCTACGCAACGTTGCACTCACCGCGCCATACTTTCATTCGGGCAAGGTTTGGGATCTGAAACAGGCCGTCGCTATTATGGGAACCACCCAGCTTGGCGTAGTACTGGCGGACGAAGAAGTTGACCTGCTTGTTGCGTTCCTCAACTCGCTGACCGGAGAGGCACCTGAGGTCGCCTATCCCATCTTACCCTCCGAAACGGCGACAACGCCCCGGCCTCTAACGCAGATCTCAGGAAAATAAAGGGCCAACTGGCTGCGGACGTGGCAATCGATAATGAGGCGAGTTTTACTTGGACGGACCAATCGCGAGGTCCATTTCCGAATTGGCCGGACGCTAGCAATACCCGAAACCTGCCACGTCGCCCGTAGTCTGCGCGAATCAAGTGGGGAAGCGGACAGACGCCCAGCATCATATATTGTCGCCGCCTGAGCGAACGCGCCAAGCAGTCTACTTTGAGAAACGACGCGTGTACGCGTTGTTGGAGGGGTGGGCCTGTATGTTCCCTAGCAGGCTGCACACCGAAAGAAGTCAGGCTCTTTCGCAAACGAAGCCTGAATCGTGAGCGTTATGGATGTAGAAGTGGCCGACGAGGCGGCCTGCAGTGCCAAAGACAGCCCAGCCGCGGCCAGAGGCTGGGTCGTTCTCATCATCCCCCCTCCCACGAGAATTCCGCGCATTCGCCGAGTGGCTCATTTCCAAGAGTGTGCACCGTTTGGCTCGGCCGACATGCGCCAGCCGGCAGCTCACCACACGGTGAGGAAGGAGAAGCCTCAGGCCTGCACTTTCTCCCTGATGGTGCGCGCTGCAGCGACCATGTTCATGAGGGCAGGGCGGACCTCCTCCCATTTGCGTGTTTTGAGGCCACAGTCCGGGTTTACCCACAGTTGGCCGTCGGACAGTCGCTCGCGGGCAAGCATGACTAGGTCCGAAATCTCGCAGACCTCCGGCACACGTGGTGAGTGAATATCATAGACGCCGGGACCGATCTCGTTCGGATATTTGCAGCTCGTGAAGGCGTCCAGCAGTTCCATCTTCGAGCGCGACGTCTCAATCGAAATGACATCCGCATCCATTCCAGCGATCGCGTCGATGATCTCGTTGAACTCCGAATAGCACATGTGGGTATGGATTTGAGTCGCGTCCTTTACACCCGTTGAAGCGATCCGGAAGCATTCGACAGCCCAGTCGAGATAGACTTTCCAGTCAGATTGGCGCAGTGGCAATCCTTCGCGAAACGCGGCCTCATCGATCTGGATCATCCTTGCGCCGGACCTTTCGAGATCGGTGACTTCGTCGCGGATGGCGAGCGCGATCTGGCGGCAGGCTTCGGATCGGGGTACGTCGTCGCGAACAAAGGACCAGTTGAGAATGGTGACTGGGCCTGTGAGCATTCCCTTCACGGGCTTTTCCGTAAGCGACTGGGCGAATTGCCACCAGCGCACCGTCATCGGATTGCGCCTCGATACGTCGCCGAAGATGATGGGGGGACGCACGTAGCGCGACCCATAGCTTTGTACCCAGGCATGCTGGGTGAAGGCGAAGCCAGACAGCTGCTCGCCGAAATGCTGTACCATGTCGTTTCGTTCGAACTCACCGTGCACCAGCACGTCCAGCCCGATCTCTTCCTGCCAACGAATTGCCGACTCGATCTCCTTCTTCAGGAAGATTTCGAAGTCGACATAGCTGAGCTGGCCTTTCGCATGAGCGGCCCGCGCGCGGCGTACCTGCGGCGTCTGCGGGAAGGACCCGATTGTCGTCGTCGGGAACCGCGGCAGCCCGAGCGTGCCGGCCTGGACTCTGGAGCGCTCGCCAAAAGCGCTCTCTCGTCGCTTCATGCTATGGTCAATGCTGGCGATCCGCCCGTCGACAAGCGGGTCATGGATCTTCGTGGATGTCACGCGAGTGGCGGCAGCCTCGGCAGACGCTTTCAACGCGGCTGCCACCGCATCCCTGCCTTGGGACAAGGCCCGGGCGAGCAACACCAGCTCGTCAGTCTTCTGGGCCGCGAAGGCGAGCCACGACCTGATGTCCGCCTCGAGTTCCGTCTCCATGCGCAGGTCAATCGGCACATGCAGCATCGAGCAAGAAGGCGCGATCTCGACGCGGTCCAAGGGCCAGCCGGCGACGATCGGTTTGATGCGGTCGAGAATGGCGGGCAGGTTCGCACGCCAGACGTTGCGGCCATCGATCAAGCCAAGCGAGAGCACCAGATCCTTCGGAGCGAGTCGACCCACCGTTTCCAGCTGCTCGGGAGCGCGCACGAGATCAATATGCAGCCCGGCCAGGGGCAGAGAAACCGCGGTCTCGAGATTGTCTCCCAGCGACCCGAAATACGTAGCCAGCATGATCTTCAGCTCGGGCGCGGCTTTCGACAGCTGGCCATAGGCGAATTCGAACGCAGCTCGTTCGTTCGGGTTCAGATCGAGGACAAGCGCTGGCTCATCGATCTGCACCCAGTCGGCTCCCGACAGCTTCAGCCTCTGCAGAAGCTGCTCGTAAACGGGCAGCAGCCGCGGTAGGAGCGCGATGGAACCGAACCGTTCGGCAGACGATTTCGCCAGCTTGAGGAAGGTGATGGGTCCAAGGATGACTGGGCGTGTGTGAATGCCGAGAGCTTTTGCCTCGAGGAAGTAATCAACCGGCTTCGTTGACGAGAGGGCGAACGTCTGATCATCATCGAGTTCCGGCACAATGTAGTGGTAGTTGGTGTCAAACCACTTGGTCATTTCCATCGCGGTTACACCAGGTTCATGAGCCGCCTCCTGGTGACCAGCGTGTCCACAATCCCCCGTCTGACCCTGGTTGCCGCGCGCCATTGCGAAGTAGATGTCAAGTGGGACCTCGCCGCTATTCCAGCCGTAACGGGAGGGAATGGCGCCGACCATGGCTGCGGTGTCGAGCACATGGTCGTAAAGCGAGAAGTCGTTTGACGGGATTTTCGACACGCCGCGATCGCGCTGCTCTTCCCAGCTAGCGGCACGGAGCGCCTTAGACGTCGTGAGAAGGTCGCCAGCGGCCGATGGGTTGTGTGCGTCAAGTTCTGCAAAAAGGGGCGGCCATGATGCTGGTCATGCGGCTTGGCGCAGAGCGAGCTTCTTGTGCTCGC
>NZ_JAMYVM010000040.1:0-29296 GCF_040324035.1 Mesorhizobium sp. M0016
CGGGTTCGAAAGCAAAATGTCTTTGACGGCAGCGCTGGCGATCTTAACTTCAGTCTTGGTCATGGTGGCGTTCCTTCGCGGGAATTGCGGATCGTCAGATCTTCATCCGCTGACGCAGAGGGCTTATCTGGGCCATCTGGGGTTCCCCTGCCGGAAGGTTGGCTCGACACCAAATCTTCTCACACGGGGACCTCCTCAGGCCAGACCCGCGCATCAGCTAGCGCGGCAGCGGTTTAGTTCAATCATGAACCACGCCTCCCTGGAGATCCCTCGCGATTCAAACTGAACATCCAACGCTCTAGAGAGCGAAGATGTTGCGCCCGACTAAGTTCGCTGTGAGCTTCACTGCTTGAATTTTGCACGGTGTCCTCCGAACTCGCACAAGAGAGGTTTTGTCCGCATGATGACCTCTACACGCGACGAGCAGGACTATGTCGCAGGATGTACGGCTTGGCCCTTACCAGTTCCCGCAAGTAGCCGCTCAGAGGATGGGCGCGCGCGGGCGAAAGGATCAAGGCCGTAGAGGGCCGCTTCCGGATCAAGCGAACTCGGCATCGCGGCGGCGAGCGTTAGCTGGTGAGCCTGGTGGCATCCTGCATGGTGCCCTCCCGAAGCGCGCCATCCTCAGTCGAGACGGCCACTTTTACCATTACTGTGGTAGAGCCGGATGCGCCGAGGAAATCCGCCAGGCCACTGAGCGCCTCGGCCTCGCCGGGGGCGCCGTGTGGCCCGCGCCCCCGTCGGTCAGCGTCGCCGTGGAGTTAAGTGTTCTACCGCGGCTCGACCGGGTTGCTGCGGGTCAAATCAGGACGCGCAGCAACCCCCTAGGTCTACTCGGGCCGCGGAACCCTATCCTTAATTTCCACGCAGGAAACATAGTTAGAGCGAACAGTACAACGCACTGAGATGTCTCCATTTTCTGAGCGGACGTCTTCATCGGTGGCGGCCGGAGCCGGACCGGTCGTCATCAGGGCTAGCGCAGTGCCAGCCAGTATTGTGCGCAGCCAAGCAGACGGAAAATTGGTCGTCGGCTTCGGAAGGCCCGGGGCGGCGGTATCCTTTGGTGACAGATTCATGGTAAGTCTTTCTCTTGTTCGTAACGTGTTTACGGATGATCCGGCGTCGTTTGCCATTAGCGGTTGGTACGCCGGACGGCTTGACAAAGTCTCCTAGTTCATAAGATCTCCTGATTGATCGTTTCAGCAACAACCTTCTGGCACATATAGCTGACAGTAGGCTGAAGCTATGAGATTTGCGCGACCGCGATCCTGTGTGGCTCAGTTCTGTCGACCGCGCTAGATTGTTCGTTCCCATCGAGCTAGAGACTCGGCGACACCTCATTCGAATGCTTCTCATGAAAACGACATGACAAAGCGTTGTTGAGCTGGCGACGAACCTTGGGGTGAAGAGGACGGATCAACATCCCATGCGAATGAAAAAGACCGTTTGAACAACGCCATAGTAGTGCAGCACTGGGTCCCATGCGGAACATGGTGGCGTCATGAGTCAGGTGTAAGCGCCGCCTCAGGCTAGGCGAGGCGGCGGCATGCTTGTGCCGCGCCAGTGGAGATATGGTGGGTCGCCGCGACAGCTGAGTTCCTCTGGCGCGCGGGCCCGTCGCGGGTTTGCTCACCACCGGGTTCGACAATCTCGTTGCCTGACCAGCAGTACACAATCCTTCCAACTTGGTCGCTGCAGCAAACCAGTGTCATCGAGGAATGCGAATAATCGCCTCAAAACCATCCTCGCGACCTGAAGCGGGCGATGCAAGTTCAAGGCTGCCACCGATCCGCTCGACATAGATATTAGCGATGTGTAGACCAAGGCCTGAGCCCGCCGCTGGGGTTGCACCACGCCTAAATCGCTTTGTTATCACTTCAAGATCTGGGAGGGGCACCACCGGTCCCCCGTTTGCAATGGCAATGGCTCCATCGGTTCGGACGGAAACCGTTGCCGGAGTATCGGGCAGTCCGTGCGTGAGCGCATTCACAATCAGGTTACGAAGGAGGATGGCGAACGCCTCGACGTCTACCCTGCGCATCAAAGTGGGGCAGCCGTCCACATCAAGCATTAGCCGTCCGGCATATTGCGGCTTTTTCCTGAGATCATCAATTTCTAGCCGTATCATTCGGACAAGGTCGATCGCGTGGTCTGCGATGTAGATCCCCGATTCGGCCCGAGCGAGTTGAAGCAGTTTTTCGACAAGGTGGCCAAGCCTCGCCAACGATTCCTGAATGGCGCGCGCACGGGTTCTCGCCGAGCCCTGGGGAATTTCGGCCACTAACCTCTGCATCTGAGCGAGCGAGCCCGCGATCGGGGTGCGCAGTTCATGTGCACTATTTGCGGTGAACTCGCGTTCGGCATCGAGGGCCGTCTGCAGCCGTTCGAGAAGCTGGTCGACGGAGGCCGCGATGGGGGCCAATTCTGCCGGGAGGCCGCTGGGTCCCATCAGTGAGAGATTGCCGCCGTCGCGCAATCCGATCTCCTGTCGCAGTACTTCGGTGGGCGCCAGCGACCGCCGGATCACAAACCACAAAACGGCTATAATAAAGGGCAGGATGACGACCATCGAAACTAAGACGAAATTTAAGACGTGCCATCGGCCCCTGTTGACTGTCTGGCGGCGAGCATGGAGTGATTCGGCCACCTGAAGAAACGTGCCCGGTTGGATCTCCGATGTATAAACCCGGTCAGTAGCGGTTTGCGAAAAGCCTGGACGCGGTGGACCATCAGGGAACGGCCCCTCACCCAAATTCAAGATCACGTCCCCGTGTTCCCAAAGCTGGTACCGGTAGGTTAAAGCTTTTTTGAAACTGGTTGCATGTTCTAATGTGCGGAGAATGAAATCGCTCTCCCAGTTCCCTAGGATGTCAATCATCGCCGCCTCCATCTTATTTTCAGCTAGCATCAGGTACTGGTCCGAAAGTTCGTTGCCAACTTTGCTCAGGCTGAACCCAGCACTGGTAAGGACGGAAATCCAGGCCAGAAGCGTTGCGCCGCCCAGCCACAGTATCAGCCTGCGGGTTATGCTGGGCGGGTTCGTCATGTGACCACGAACCTGTACCCGAAGCCACGCACTGTCGCTATTCGGTCCGCGCCGATCTTCTTGCGGAGTCGGCTAACATAAACCTCCACGGTATTGCTCTCAATTTCTGAACCTAAGGAAAAGAGGACGTCCTCGATCTTCGCCTTCGGGACTACCATGCCGGGCCGGCACAGAAGGCAGTTGAAAACTGTCCATTCGCGTGGAGTGAGGTAGACCGTCTGTCCGTCGCGGTCGAGGCGCCGCTCGGCCGAGTTGATAGACAGCGTCCCGACAGAATACACCGGCTCCGGGAAGTGCCGATGACGACGCCCCACGGAATGAATGCGCGCGGAAAGTTCGCCGAGATCGAACGGCTTGACCACATAGTCGGCGGCACCCGCGGTGAGCCCCTCGATTCTGTCCCCTACCTTATCGCAGGCTGTCAGGAAGATGACTGGTGTCGAATCAAGCCGCTTTCTCATCTCCCGCATGTAGTCGATGCCGTTGCCGTCTGGCAGGCGAATGTCGAGCAGAGCAAGCTCGTAGGAGGCCACACTCGCGTAATCCCGCGCTTCAGACAGGTCCCTGGCCCAATCGACCGCGTGGCCATCAGCCAACGTATGGTCGCGTACAGCACTGCCGAGGTCCCTGTCATCTTCGACGAGCAGTATTCGCATCATGGTGTGCCGAGCTCCAGTTCGAGGGCAGGATTCTCGCCTTATTGACAGAACCTGACGCTACGCTGAACCGCCGTGCGCAAATATCCGGAGGCTTTCAGGTTGCTGTCAGTTACTGGTGTCAGAACGGCGTCATCGAATCAACCGATTAGAAGGCCGTTATGAACCCCATCCTGATCTCGGCACTTTTTCATAACAGAACCACCGTCGGCGCTGCACTGGCCGGCGGCAAATCCGACGTTGGGATCGCCGAATGGCGACCCCGCCAAGCGGTACTGACCAAGCTTGAGGCGGCCCGAAGGCAGATACATTCGATCAAGACGGAAGACGGCTGGCCCGATGCCGTCGAGCCGTCAGTACAGCTAGAACTTCGTTCGAGCCAGACCACTCAGATGCATGCGTGCGCCCAAGTGCATGCGTGCGCCGAAGCGGTCGTCGCTTGACAGGAAGCCGTCCCCAGAATGCGGCCAAAGCAAACGTCCAAGATCCGCAATTGCATCGGGCGGAGCGTTGTTCCCGCGAGCCTTCTCTTCGCTCCCATCGCGTTAGCCCTGCTGCTGCTGCTAACCGCCTCGGAAAGGGCCAATAAATGCTCGCCCGAGTGCTCCACGATGATCTTCATCGCCGTGTGTCCGCGTTCGCAATCATGCTTTCCACGCCGGTTGCAACTTCTCGGCAGAACAAGCTCTTGCCGGAGCCAATTCGGTTCAAATCGGTGAGTGAAAGTCAGTGCCGATTCGGTCGCACGACACGCCAAAACAATGTCTTTTGAGAGCATAGGTGAGTGTTGCTGAAGGGTAAAAAAAGGGTGCTTGTCTGGGGCCTAGGGATCGCGCCTGTGGTGTTCGCTATCGCTTCCGCGACCGGAGCTTTCCAACACAAAACGCGCGATCCTATCCTCACGCAACGCGTGATACTCGGTTCGATCGAGGAGAGCGTACTTGCGAGCGGCGTTTTGGAGCCTCTCCGCATGGTTAAAGTCGGCGCCCAAGTGTCGGGCCAATTGAAGACGCTGCATGTAAGGCTAGGTCAAGCGATCAAGTCTGGCGACTTGATCGCCGAGATTGACCCTACGAAAGAGCAGCACAAACTACTCGCCGCCCAAGCCAGCCTCGCCAGTGCAAAAGCTAGCTGCAAGGAAGCCGGCATACGACTGAAAGAGGCCGAATTGGCCTTCCGGAGACACCAGACTCTAAGCCGGAACAGGGCAGTATCGGCCGCGGACCTGGAGAAAGCGCAAGCGACGTTTTTTGCGCAAGAGGCGAAAGTCGAGCAACTTGAAGCGGACATTGATGAGAAGACGCTCGCGGTAGAGGATGCTCGCGCAACGCTCGAGCATACGAAGCTCAGCGCGCCCATGGACGGCGTCGTTGTTGCTGTGGCGGCTAAAACTGGTCAAACGCTGAACTCAAGTCAGGCCGTGCCGACGATTGTGGTTCTTGCACAACTCGACGTCATGCAGGTGAAGGTGCAGATATCGGAAATTGACGTGGCCCGTGTAAAGCCGGGCCAGAACCTCCGCTTCACAGTCCCGGGGGCCACTGGAGCCCCTATTTCAGGCGTACTGGAACAGGTAGAGCCGGCGCCTCCCTCGATGGCCGACGATGGCGGAACAGAAAAAACAAATCTCGCAGTCTACTACAACGGCGTCTTTTCCACGCCCAACCCGGAAGGGCGGCTTCGGCCAAAGATGAACGCCTTGGTTACAGTTATTTCCGGGCAGGCCGAGAACGTACCACTCGTAGCATGGTCGGCTCTGACGCAGCCCGATGCGCATGGTCGCTATCGCGTGCAGGTTCGCGCGCGGACGGGCGAACTCACCGAGCGCCTGGTGAGAATAGGCCTGACGGATAAGATCAAGGCGCAGGTACTCGACGGACTCGCTGTTGGTGATGAAGTTGTCATTCCTGGCCTCGGAGAGGCGACCAATCTTGGGTCGCGGTGATGAAATGACAGCACTCCTCGAAATCCAGAACGTCTCGCGGACTTTCCATGCCGGAGACGAGACGATCATGGCGCTGGCCGGCATCAGCCTTTCCATTACGGCAGGCGAGCTGGTGGCGATCGTTGGCGCAAGCGGTTCGGGCAAAACGACGCTAATGAACATCCTGGGTTGCTTGGACCAGCCGAGTTCTGGTGACTATCGCGTGGGCGGCTGCAGCGTTGCCGGCCTGGCCCCGGACGATCTCGCGGCCTTTAGACGGGAACACTTCGGCTTCATCTTCCAACACTATCAGCTTCTCGGCACGTTGAGCGCGGCCGACAACGTGGCGATGCCCGCCGTCTATGCCGGTCTCGACGCCGGCTCACGACGGGAAAGGTCGACATCTCTTCTGCGCAGGCTGGGTCTCGGTGATCGTCTCGACCACCGTCCGAACCAGCTGTCCGGTGGCGAGCAACAGAGGGTTTCGATTGCCCGCGCCTTGATGAATGGCGGCCGCATCATCCTCGCGGACGAGCCGACGGGGGCGCTAGATAGCAAAAGCGGCGAAACGGTTCTCGATATCTTGAAGGAACTTCACTCCGACGGTCATACCATCATCCTCGTGACTCACGATATGGCCGTCGCAGGTCACGCTGACCGCATCATCGAAATCCGAGAAGGGGTAATCCTTTCCGACCGGCGGACGCGGGATCAGAAGACTGATGGGCCGCCGGCATTCCACGACAGCAAGCCCGCCCCTACGCTATCGGCCTTGAGGCGCCGCCTGGTGGAAGCCTTTCCTATGGCCATACGATCGATGGCCACCGAACGCGTGCGTACCTTCCTCACAATGCTCAGCATTACAATTGGCATTGCGGCAGTTGTGGCGGCCGTCGGTTTCGGCGAGGGCGCCCGTCAGCACCTTTTGGACCAGTTCGGTGGATTTGCAGCCAGCACTCTGGTGATCTCTCCCGGGCGTGATTGGGAGGACAAGGGTGCTTCGAGCATCAAGACCCTGGTCGCCTCGGATGCCGATGCACTCGCCGAGCAGCCTTACGTCGATAGCGTGACCCCGGAAGTGCCGACGTCCGCACAGATACGTTTTGGGCATATCTCGGTCACGGCGACAATCAGGGGTGTCGGCCAAGACTATGTCAAAGTCAACGCGCTCAAGCTGGTGAAGGGATCATTCTTTTCAGCCGAGGCCGTCTTTGAGCGCCGCCAGGAAGCGGTGATCAATGACAGGATGGCCGCAACTCTCTTCCCTAACGAAGAATCGCCGCTCGGAAACATCTTCTTAATCGGGCGTGTTCCCGTCGTCGTTATTGGCATTTTTTCGCCTCCGCCGGCGTTTCAGTTTAACAGCCTGGAGGTCTTACTTCCTTATACGACCGTGAAGGGTAGACTTGAGAGTACCGATTCAAGTTTTGACGCCCTGAGGCTACGGGTCGTCGATTCTGTCGACACGATTGTCGCCGAGCGCGCCGTCGTCGACCTAATCACTCGTCGGCACGGCACGAAGGACTTCACCGTTGCCAATTACGATCAGTGGCGTAAGTCGCTTGAGCGCGCATCTCAGATAATGTGGCAACTGACCTCCTCCCTGGCTGCCATCTCGCTGGGTGTCGGAGGCCTTGGTGTCATGAACATGATGCTGATCTCCGTCACGGAACGGACGCGCGAGATCGGCTTGCGCATGGCCGTTGGAGCGCGCCGGATCGACATCATGCTTCAGTTCCTCATTGAGGCCGTCACAATGTGCATCGCCGGTTCAATTCTCGGCGTAGCACTCGCGCTCGGCATCGCAACCGCATTCGGCGGGCCGGGCAGCGAGTTTCCGATGATCATCTCCGCCAAGGCTATTTTCGCTGCCTGCGCAGTAGCGCTCTGCATCGGCCTGACCTTTGGCTTCCTTCCCGCCCGCAATGCGGCTCGGCTGAATCCCGTAGATGCGCTGTCAAGAGACTGAAAAAGATGCTCGTCAGACGGATATGACCTCATTCCTTTGTCTTGCTCGCGGGTTGCACGACCCTGTCGAGCACATATTCTGGCCTCGAACTCCCTGCGGGGGACTGCTGCCAACGGTTGCGGCAGCAAGTGCTATCCACGCCACCGCAGAAGCTGCTGGCTGACGTTCGGCCTTATCGGGGAAGTCATCAACGAAAACGACGATGCTTTCCTCGTGTCTGCTTCTAATGACGCCGCTTATTAGCCCTCTGCATACGCCTGGTCTTCGCCGACCGTACGCGTACGCGCCCTCAAGAGATTAAAAATGAAGCTCATCGGACTGATCCTACCCGGTTGCCTTGTCCTGCTCGCCGGTTGCACCCTATCGAGCACATATGTTCGCCCTGAACTTCCAGCCGGCCCCCACTGGTGGAGCACCGCGGCTGGGAGCGCAGTACAGCTCAGCGTAGACCGCTGGTGGCTGGCGTTCGGGGACCCCAATCTGGACAAGCTTGTTAGTAACGTCATCAGCCGAAATAATGAAGTCCTCATCGCGGCTGCTAACGCTTATCAGGCTCGACTTCAGGCAGATATCGCTGCGCACGACTTACTCCCCAAGCTGCATGGACAGGGCGGCGGGAGCAGCAGACAACCTCTCGACGACAAGGTCGCCTCGACTTCGTCGGCTTCTATCAGCGTATCTTATGAACTTGATCTGTGGGGCAAGCTTGCGGCAAAGACGGACAAGGCGGATTTTGAGGCTTCCGCGACAGCGGAAGACTACGAAGAGGCGCGCATCCTAGCTATCGCCGGAACCATCGACGCGTATTTAAATATCGCTCACGCCAATCAGTCGCTTGCGCTGGCGGAAACCAGCCTTGCCCATGCCAAGCAGGCTCGCGCGCTTGTGCGCGCCCAGGTTGCGGCCGGTGCAGTTTCCGACCTAGACCTCAAGGAGACCGACAAAAGGGTCGAGGCCTTGGCGGCGGCGGTTTCGACGCGCAAGCAGGATCGCCTTAAACAGCGGAACGCCCTCGTTGTGCTCTTGAATGGGGCACCTAGCCCTGTTCCAGAGCCGCAGCGCCTGCCGAGCAAGAAGCTGCCCCCGATCCAGGCTGGGCTGCCGGCCGACCTGCTCGCACGTCGCCCAGACTTACGAGCCGCAGAGGCAAGGCTCCGTGCCATGCTCAGGAACGTTGATGAAACTCGGGCCAGTTTCTATCCGGCGATTTCACTAACCGGCGCTCTCAACGCCGGCAGCGGGCAATTGCTGGCGTTCATCTCCAATCCCGTTGCTACGTTAGGTGCAAACGCTGCCTTGTCCTTCCTCAATTTCGAGGACATGAAGCTGGAGGTTGCGGTTTCGAGGGCACAGTATGAAAAAGGGGTCCTCGGATTCCGCACTACTTTGCTCACGGCCTTTTCCGAACTGGCCAATGCTCTCGGCGCACGGGCCGACTATGTCGAACGGGCCCAACACCTTCACAAAGTGCTAGCGGCCGCGCAGGAAATTGAGCAGCTGCAAGGGACCCGTTACCGGTCGGGTGATATCCGCCTCACTGTTTGGCTCGATGCGCGGGAGAGCCGCCGCGAAGCTGAGGCAGCGCTTGCCGATCTCCGTCTCGACCAGTTGCTCAATGAATCGAAGCTGTACCGCATTATGGGCGGCAGCGCTGCCGGATCCGGACCGGATGGCCGGAGCACCAACAAGGAACCGAGGTCAAAGGCGGACTAGATGTGGAGCCTCAACAGGTTCTCCTCGGTCCGTCCGAGGCGAGTCTTCGCGGTTTGGACTTTCGGCTGCCTTGTGGGCGATGCCAATTGGTATCTGTGCAGCCAGACACTGGAACGGTCTAAGAACGGTGAGTTTCGGCCTCTCGGCGATCGGTTGCCCGCTCTACATCTGGCATCTCCTCGCTTTGTTCGAAAGCGGCCATGCCGAATGTCAACAACGCCAACCTTTGCAAAGGAAACGGATCCCCACCGATACGAACCGTATATTCCACCGCGCAAACTGGCCTAGATCTTGCGCTGTGCGTTGTCACTACACGAATGAATTGGGTACCGGAGTCCCAGTTCACAATATGGGAGCGTCAGTGAAGGCTCCTCCTATGAGTATCCGCTTGGCTCCTTGCGGTAGGTGCTGTTCGTGAATTGGAAGACAGGCGTGATTATGAAATTCGCATCCAGGCAGATCTCGACACCAAGATCCTTACTCTGAGGCTCGACAACGTGGACTATAGTGCAGGAATTGATGTGTCGCTCGAACGGCGCAGTGTTTGCAAAATGTATGGTCGCCAGTCAGGGGGGAATGGGGTCATTCTGGGCTATTTGAAAACAGGGGCGGTGCTGCCGCTGCCACAAACCGATTCAAGCGTATTCTAATTCTCTTCACCTTGACAAGCGATCCCATGCAATTACGCCACCTCCGCTATTTCGTGAGCATCGTTGATGCTGGCAGCTTCTGCCGGGCAGCGGCCACTATCCATGTGGCGCAGCCGGCCCTCAGCCAACAGATCGCAGGCCTTGAAGCCAGGCTCGGCGCCACCCTGTTGCACCGCAGCGCACGGGGCGTTTGCCCGACCCTGGCAGGCAAGGCCTTCTATCGGGAGGCCGTCTCCATCTTGCAGCAGATAGAGCAACTGCGTGGCATTGTTCGTTCCGCGGATGGAGAGCCAGAAGGCTCGGTCGGGATCGGCATGTCTTCGACGCTCGCCGTCTCCCTCGCCGGCCCCTTCGTGAGCGCTTGCAGGAGGGCACTCCCCAAAGTGACCCTGCGCTTGGTCACCGGGGACTTTCTCCGCATCAGGTCGCTCGTTGAATCGCAGTCGCTTGACGTTTGCACGGTGTTCGAGGACACACCCACCCTCGGCGTTTCCCGCAAACCGCTGTTCCGCCAGCGCCTCTATCTTGTCCAGCCTGCCAACACAGAAGATGTCGCCGCCTGCGTGTCCCTCGAGGAGCTGGCGGCGCTTCCCCTTGTACTGCCGGCACGGCCGCATATGATGCGTGATGCACTGGACCGGGCATTTGAAGCGGCCGGAGTGCCCCCCAACTGCGTGGCTGAGGTCGACACGTTCTACAGCGTGCTCTCCTTGGTCAAAGCCGGCGTAGCAAGCGCGATCATTCCGAAGGGGGATCTCTCGGACGTTCCAGGTCATGAAGATTTAAGGCCCCTGGCGATCGATCCGCCTATTCATCTGACCGCATGCCTCATCTCATCCGCCAACATGCCGCTCACCTCCGCCGCTGAGGCGGCAAGTGCCCTCCTTGTCACGCAGATAGAAAAGCACCTTAGCGAAGCACGGCGCCCCGAATGGGAGCGCGTTGAAATTCAGTAGTTGTCCAGAGACGAGTACCGGCCTGCCTTTGGACGACGATTTCTCAGGCGCGGCCGAGCGATTTCGCTGCATACCCACGGAGCTCGTTTCAGCTAAGGGCCTGCGAGCGCCGCCGGGTTCTGCAATTGGCGCTCATGGCGGTTTGATGATGTTTAGTTTCACCTGACTGCCCCAAGCAACGCCACCATCTCCAATGCTGAAAGTAAGACCGCCTGCGCCACCGTCCAAGACATTCTGCAACTTCGATATGGCAGCGAAACGACCTTGCCGGTGCGCTCTGGTTCAAGCGTCCGTCGAGCCGCGAGGCATGTTCGGTATTGTCAGATAGCCGACAATGTCGAGTACGCAACGTAAAGGAAGCTGACTCTCGGGTGTTTTTGAACGCTTTTTGCCTTGGCACGGTACATGCACAGTATTCAGCAAAACGCACCGACTGAGGTCATGAGAGTCTCTGACTTACGCCACCTCCCAAGGCGTACCCGGCCCGGCAGCGAGCTCAGTCTCCTGCCGGGCATACCTTTTCAGCCGTACTCGCGTTCAGAACTTCAAATACACCGCAATGTTATATCTCGTATGGACAGATCAATTGAGGTCGCTGCTAGTGTGACACTGAGCAAGCGAGCAAGGGCGAGGGTCATTTGGCGGCGGGCTTTGCGGCTCGTGCAATGGCGAACCACCAGTCAGACGCCATGCACGCTATCGATCAGCGAGGTTCGAAGTGGGATCGGATGACTCACCAGCCGCTACCGGAGGCCGGCGATAAGCGATGATTGCGTTTCGTCCCGAATGCCCAGCTCTTCATCCGGCAGGCGGCGAAGTATTTGGCCCGAGCCGAACACGCTCCCGGCATGGTCCTGGGTTCATCACCACATGTTTTGCCATTCCTATGGCTTCTCTCTAGCGCATTACCTGCGCCTGCCCAAGCGCCAAGAGTCCTATCCCGC
Source organism: Mesorhizobium sp. M0016 (assembly GCF_040324035.1). NCBI lineage: Bacteria > Pseudomonadati > Pseudomonadota > Alphaproteobacteria > Hyphomicrobiales > Phyllobacteriaceae > Mesorhizobium > Mesorhizobium sp. M0016. The sequence goes on from NZ_JAMYVM010000040.1 coordinate 11,859, forward strand.
CGCCCTACACCCACATCGCCCCACGACGACGTTTGGACGCTTGACGGCGCTGTTCTACAACCCTGCCTGCTGCCCTCGCCATCGATTTGAGGTCCGACAGGAACACCGATAAACAGGAAATAGCGTCATGATCCCAAAGAACGGTAACTTCAGTCAGGCGACGCGGGCTTTCCCGCAGGCCCTGACGGGGCTCCATCCATTGCCCGCGGATCCGGATAGCACGATCGCACTGGTCAGCCTTCCAGACAGTCTTGCAGCGGCAGATGAGGACGTGGCCAGCGGGATGTATCCGCTAACCGACGCGCATCCGCGGCAAGACCTCTCGTTGGACGCTAGGGAGGCTCTGCGACGGGAGGGGGTGCTGCAGCTTTTGGGGCTCTCGCCGCAGTCCCTTGCCGGGTCAAGCGACAGCACTCCTGCGTTTCCCGCCGTCGACCTGAGAGCGAGTGAGAGAGGGGAGGACTACGATCAGGCCCTGGGCATCCACAGAAAGCCGTTGCCGCAGACGCCATGGCAGATGGCGGAGTCTTCGCTCGCTTTGCAGGAGGACTTTTCCGGACAGGCATGGCGGATCATCGCGCAGTTCAGGGGAGACCTGCCCCCAGCGAGCCCGGACGAACACGATGCGCCCACTGGCGCCGGCAGCCTTGTTGTGCCGACGGATGAGGACGTGACCAGCGGGATGTATCCGCTAACCGACGCGCATCCGCGGCAAGACCTCTCGTTGGACGCTAGGGGCGAGGCTCTGCGATGGGAGGAGGTACAGCAGCTTCTGGGGCTCTCGCCGCAGTCCCTTGCCGGCCCAAGCCACAGCACTGCAGGGTTTCCCGCCGTCGACGGGGGAGCATGTGGAAGAGCGGAGGACTACGATCAGGCGCTGGGCCTCCTCAGGGACCATTTGCCGGAGACGTTTTTTGGGGTGGCGAAGTCTATGCTCGCCGAGGGGGAGGACTATTGTGAACAGGCATGGCGGATGGTCGAGCAGTTCCGGGGAGACCCGCAAACCGACGCGCATCCGCGAGACCTCTCGTCGGACGCTGTGGACGAGGATATGCCACGGCTGGGCGTACCGCAGTTTCTACGGCTCTCGGCGCAGCCCCTTGCTGGGATAAGCGGCAGCACTCCAGCGCTTTCCGCCCACGAGGAGGCGAGTGAGAGAGCGGAGGACTACGATGAGGCCCTGGGCATCCACAGAAAGCCGTTGCCGCCGACCCAATGGGAGATGGCGGAGTCTTCGCTCGCCTTGCAGAAGATCTTTTCCATACAGGTATTGCGGATGGTCGAACAGTTCGGGGGAGACCGGCCCCCAGCGAGCCCGGACGAACACGATGCGCCGTCTCGCGTCGTCAGCCTTGTTCTGCCAGCGGATGAGGACGTGGCCAGCGGGATAAATCCGCACATTGACGCGCATCCGCGGCAGGACTTCTCGTTGGACGCTATGGACGAGGATTTGACTTGGGCGGAGATGCACAAGCTTCTGCAGCACTCGTGTCAGCCCGCTGTCGGGCTCGACAGCACTCCAGCGTTTCCAGCGGTCGACGGGGGAGCGAGTGGGAGATCGGAGGACTATTGTGGACAGGCATGGCAGAGGGTCAAGCGGTTCCGGGGAGACCCGCTCCTGGCGAATTTTGGAGGGGCAGGCGAGATGGCTCAGCAGAAGAACGGATACGAATGCCGTGTTTCGGTGCTGGCCACGCACGCACCGTTGACCAGACTGCCCAACAGCCAATGGCTCGACAGCGCATCCCTGGATTTTCAAGCCGTCGTCGCCGATCGTACGGCGTTGCTGGCGCGGCATGGGGCGCAACCGGCAATCGCCTTGCGGGAGAGTCATCGGGAGGCGCCGCCAAGCTCGAAACGGAAACGCCGGAGTGGAATGGAGTTCGAGAAAGACTTTAGTGAGTCGGCGAGTAAAGCCAGGGGGGCGAGTTCTTGGGTGTCGTTCAATGAGCGCCAACCAGTTGGCGAACGCTTGGAACCCTTTGCGGACAACGCGGATGCCCTGGCGAAGCTCGAGTTCGGCGGCAAGAAGGTCGGTAAGGACGACATCCTGAACCTGCGCCACAAGGGCGGGTCGCAGGTGGTGGCGGCTCTTATGAACAACGCGGTGGCGCTGGGGAAGCTAGAGTTCGGCGGCCGGAAGTTCGGCAAGGCCGATATCCTCAAGATAGTGGGCACCGTTGGCGCGGCGAAGGCGGTGGATGCCCTGCTGGACAACGCGGAGGCACTAGCGAAGTTGGAGGTCAGTGGCCAGAAGCTCAGCAAAGACGACATCGTCAAAATCTTGGGCAAGAAGGGTGCCGCTCGGGCGCTGCCGGCCCTGCTGGAGAAGGCGGAGGAGCTGGCTAAGCTGGAGTTCGGCGGCGGCCAGAAGCTCAGCAAGGATGATATCGTCAAGATCGTGGGTCAGGCTGGCGCGGCGCAGGCGGTGTCGGCCCTGCTGGGCAACGCGGATGCGCTGGCGCAACTCAGGTTCGGCGATGACACGTTGGGCAAGCATGACATCCTCAAGTTGTTGGGCAAGGAGGGGGCGGCGAAGGCGGTGCCGGCCCTGCTGAAAAACGCGAAGGCGCTGGCGGAACTCAAGGTCGGCGGCGACACGTTCGGCAAGGGCGACATCCTCAGGATCATGGGCAATGGCGGCGCGGCGCAGGCGGTGCCGGCCCTGCTGGAGAATGCGGGAGCGCTGGCCGAACTCAAGGTCGGCGACGATACGTTCGGCAAGGGCGACATCCTCAAGATCATGGGCAATGCCGGCGCGGCGCAGGCGGTGTCGGCCCTGCTGGGCAACGCGGATGCGCTGGCTAAGTTGACGTTCAGCGGCGACCAGAAGCTCAACAAAGATGATATCATCAAGATCCTAGGCAAAATCGGCGCGGCGCGGGCGGTGCCGGCCCTGCTGAAAAGCGCGAAGGCGCTGGCCAAGCTGGAGTTCAGCTGCGGCCACAAGCTCAGCAAGGATGATATCGTCAAGATCCTGGGCAAAGTCGGCGCGGCGCAAGCGGTGCCGGCTCTCATTAAAAACGCGGAGGCGCTGGCGGAACTGGAGTTCAGCGGCGGCCAGAAGCTCAGCAAGGATGATATCGTCAAGATTCTTGGCAATACTGGTGCCGCCCAAGCGGTGCAGGCCCTGCTGGACAAAGCGGAGGACCTAGCAAAGTTGGAGGTCAGTGGCCAGAAGCTCAGCAAGGACGACATCCTCAAGATCATGGGCAATGGCGGCGCGGCGAAGGCGGTGCCGGCCCTGCTGGGCAACGCGGATGCGCTGTTTAAGCTCAACTTCAGCTGCGGTCAGAAGCTCAGCAAGGGTGATATCGTCAAGATCATGGGCAATGGCGGAGCGGCGCGGGCGGTGCCGGCCCTGCTGAAAAACGCGAAGGCGCTGGCGCAACTCAGGTTCGGCGATGACACGTTGGGCAAGGACGATATCCTCAAGTTCTTGGGCAAGGGGGGGGCGGCGAAGGCGGTGCAGGCCCTGCTGAAAAACGCGAAGGCGCTGGCGGAACTCAAGGTCGGCGGCGACACGTTCGGCAAGGGCGACATCCTCAAGATCATGGGCAATGCCGGCGCGGCGAAGGCGGTGCAGGCCCTGCTGAAAAACGCGAAGGCGCTGGCGGAACTCAAGGTCGGCGGCGACACGTTCGGCAAGGACGACATCCTCAAGATCATGGGCAATGGCGGAGCGGCGCAGGCGGTTTCGGCCCTGCTGGGCAACGCGGATGCGCTGGCTAAGTTGAAGTTCAGCGGAGACCAGAAGCTCAGCAAAGACGACATCCTCAAGATCCTAGGCAAAATCGGCGCGGCGCGGGCGGTGGCGGCATTGCTGAAAAACGCAGAGGCGCTGGCCAAGCTGGAGTTCAGCTGCGGCCACAAGCTCAGCAAGGATGATATCGTCAAGATCCTGGGCACCGCTGGTGCCGCCAAAGCGGTGCCAGCCTTGCTGGTTAAGGCGGACGCGCTGGAGAAGCTGGAGTTCAGCGGCGGCCAGAAACTCAGCAAGGATGATATCGTCAAGATCCTTGGCAATGCTGGTGCCGCCCAAGCGGTGCGGGCCCTGCTGGAGAGCGCTGACCACTTTAAGAATATGCCTAAATCGGATGTTTTGGCAGCGGCGGGCAAACCACGAAAAGCCGGCGCCGCAATCAGAAAACTGAAGCAAACGGCACTTGGCCATTTCACCCATTTCACACTAGCGACTCCCGCCAGACACGCTTAAGGTTCGAGGCATAGAACTACGCGGCGGGGCCGTAGATCGTATCGTTGTCCTCACGCACAACCTGATCCGCATCTTCGAAGCGAATCATCGGTGCCAACGGCCCGAAAGTCTCCGACAGCCATGATGCTCGAGATTTCAGTGAGGACTGTGGGTTCGAAGAAGGTGCCATCCTTGCCAAAACGTCCGGCCCCGCATCGGATTGTGCCACCTTTGGCAACGGCATCTGCGATGTGGGCCTCGATCTTGGCCAAAGCATGCATGTCGATGAGCGGTCCGATGTCCACTCCCGGAGCGAAACCGTCGCCAACGGAAAAGTGCCGGACTTTCTCCACGAACTTCTCGACGAACTCATCGTGAATGCTCGCTGGTGTGCAAGGATTTGTGTAACGCAAATTCCGCCGGAAAGGCGTGGCTTTAAGCCGCCGTCAACTTGGTCGTCAATTGGTCAGCGATGCCAGCGGCCAGCCAGACAAGATAAGGACGTCGGGATTTCTATTCACCGGCATCGAGATGATGTGATGCCTTACGCAAATGGGCAACGGCGATCGCGCTCGCATAATTACCGGTGGTTTTCTCGTACCGAAGGCCGGTACCAGGGATTTGCCGAATAGCATCCCACAATTCGCCTAGCGGGCTGCTCGGCGCTCTGGGGGCTGGAACCGTACACAATGCATCAGGTGCGTAGAGTGACCCGGCCGCCTCCTGCCAGTCGTTCTCGGGCGCCAAAGCATGAAGGACGAGTGACACTTCGAGCTGGGCGGGGTCTGTACAAGCGGGCCTAGGCCGACCGAAGGTCGATCAGGATAGCTGGCCACCGAACCTAACCCCGGACGTTGTCCCCATGCAGGACGCCATGCGAGAGCGCGATCGAATGCGGGTATGGCAGGCAGGGCATCAAGTGTTCGGGCAACCGTATCGGGGGGCGAGAGCGGCCTGAACTGCGCGGCCTCATCGACTTAGGCGACTAGCTTGCTGTTCATGTCAGGAAGCGGACACCTGTCACTTATACAATCCAGGCGAGGTCAAGGTTGGTAACGACTGCAATTCGCCCTGCGCAACGTCCAGCTGTCCAGTCACAACTTTGGTATTAGAGACGACGATATTCCTTCAGAAGGGCAATCGATCGCTGTCGCCGGACTCTGCGAGATTCCTCGACACAGCTGCCAATCCTGCTTCGCTTTCCGCAGTGGCTTGACCTGTACAACTGCACAGGCTGCTAAAACCTCAAGGTTGGCCTCCAATGGCGTGGAAAGTTTCCCGAGGAGGCCTTCGATGACCGCGCTCATTCTACAATCCATCGCCCGTTTTTACTGCCCTTCACGTGGACGTCTGGCGCTGGCCGCCGGAACCGACAACAGCTATGGAGACGAATCTGTTGACCCGCTCACACCGTACTGATTGTTGCTGGGCGTCGACGGCCAGTTTGCTGACTGTCTCGACACCGTCAATCGCATCCGATTCGACAAAACGGCGCCACCCACGCCAGGTCCCATGATGCTTCAACGTTTTCCGGGCGGGGAGGGGAGCGGCAGTCATGGCATTTTTTTGATTGACGCTCACCGCCGGTCTGACGCCGCCCGAGTGGGCCTGGGAACCTTCTTAGGCCGCAATCCAGCATTCCAGCATGATGTGATCACGGCAAGCCAGGAGGCCAAGACCTGGTCTCACCAACCGTTTCTCGACGTGATCGTGTCGGTCGGCGACCTGTCGCGCTGGGATGTCCTGTTTCGCCGAGTCTCATCGGCGCAATTCCCTTGTATTCTGGTGTCCGCTCTGGTGCGTCCATGTGCTGCCGATCATTGCAGCAGAACCATTGTCTGGATTGTCGGCGACAGCGCTGTTCGAGCTCTCGGCATTGCCTTGTCATGCGACGGTCCTGCTGGCGCCCGACAAGCGCCAGCATGTTTTTCTTCGCAATGCGGAGCATACGCTCCAGCTTGCCGTCTCTGGCGCGAATATCTTGCACCCTGTCTGCGTCCATATCGAAGCGATCTGGCCGGCGTTGGTGCATGGGTCCGGACTTGAGCGGATGTCGATCTTTGAAGCGGCAGGCTATGCGACACTGATCGAACGGAAGCTTACGCCGTGCCTTCAAGATGAAGCAGCCGACAAGGCGCTTGATCTCCGCATAAGTGAAGAGCTCGTCTTCCGGTAGCAGGGGCGGCGCGTGCATCGTCGCAAGGCGGGTGGGGTACAAGCGCTGCAGCGACTCGCGCACCAGCTCGGGGCGGGCGAAATGCAGAGGGAAGACCCCGCGCGAATTATCGTTGCGGCAGATCAGCGGCCAATCGCGCCCCGTGCTGTCGCGGCGCTTCTTATCCAGCCACTTGTCATACACGCCGCAGGCGGTGGCGCGGCCAGTCGCTGCCATAGAGAAGCGTCATCGCCTCATCGATAAATCGGCGGATCTGGGATTCGAAGCGCTGCAACCAGTCATGGACCTGACTTGTTGCGCGCGAACGCCGTCTCAGTCTCGGGATCGGCTGAGACCGGCACCGGATCGCCGTACGCGATAACCAGCCCCGGCCGATCGTCCTGAAGCCCTGCCGCCTCGAGCGCCTCATCGAACGCCTCGATCGGGAACTCGGTGATGCCCGGTTGAACCCGCGCTCGAGATAAAGGCCGGCACGAAGGCTGACATCGCTGCCGAGCGCGCTCGGCCAGGTGATCGGATCGCGCCAATCGCCGAAATCGGAGCGCAGGATGGAGGCAACAGACGTATTGAAGGTCGGCGAGTGGTCGATGAGATGACCGATGCCCTGCAGTCTGGCGAACCCCATCATCGAGTTCGCTGTATCGAGCGCATCCAGCCAGGGCTGCTGGATGGAGTGGAGGCTTGCGAGCAGATCCGGCCCGTTCAGGCCGTAGATCTCTTTGATGTCGTCCTGAAGCGTGCGGCCGATCCTGGACAGCATCTCGAGCTCAGGCCGAAGGAAGCGATCGGCGAGCAATGAATGTGATGGCAGCGCGACGTCGTATACGCCGCCCCTTGCCTCGCGCAACGCCAGGTCGCGTGCCGTCGTTCCAAGATCGAGCGCCGCCACGCTGCTGGGAAGGCCGAGATCCGCGATATGCGCGAGCGCGGTTCGCGAAGAGGCGTAGGCCCCGCCCACCGCTAGCAGGTCACGCGGACCCGTACCTAGCACCGCCTCGCGCGAACTGCGGGCGGCGGAGCCGATATCGGCTCCGTAAAGCGCCGAATGTGCGACACTGAAGACGTCGCGGGGCGCCAGCATATCCTGGGCGCGCATCCCAAGGGTCGCATCCTGCGCGAGCCGCGCGGCAGCACCGAGCTCCGATCCGTAGCTCGCAGCGAGGACAGAATCGCGCTGATAACTCGTAATGCCCGCGGCCGCCTGCGCAATGGCGGACGGATAAGGATCGGTGAGGCGGTTCAGGATCTCGTCCTGCTCGAATAGCCGGGAGGTGATACCGCCGTACGGATCGGATGGGTCTTTGGCCACGCGGCTGCCTCGGTGCTGGTTTGCTGGCTATAGGTTCCAAGCGTGCTGCAGGAAGTACAAAGTTGCTGCTTCGTTCCGGGTGGCCGCATGTTCCACGGCGTCCCGCCTATCGGCGGGCCAGACTGTCGTGAACCAGGCCCGGCAAGCGGTCCCGGCCAGCCGGCTTCCATCCTTGACGCGAGAAGGCCGGGCAGAGCCCGGCCTTCTAGGTGTATATCAGGCGCGGCGGCGCAAGCGCTTGAGAAGTGCCTTGCCGTTGATGCGCAGTTCCACCAATCCGCGATCGACCATCGACTGCATCCCGCGCGTGAAGCCGGGCAGGTTCGAAGGTTTCACTCGAAGCTGTGCCAGCGGTGGCGCCGTGCGTTCCTGTCAGTGAAACCTTTCAGCGCCGGAAATCCACGGGCGTTCTGCACATGGTACTGGGTCTTCCAGCGGGTGTAGGCGGGATCCCGCTCATCGATGACACGCAGCCGGATGTGATGCAGCATTTGCCGCGCAGGCGCGCGGGACGTGCGGCGAGGAAAATAGAGGATCTTGCCCATCAGGGTCTCCTGTCACGGCTCAGGAAAATAGAAGGGACGGATGTCGGGAGCCGGCCAACAACCTCCCCGGCGTTCGCTGGGTTGGTCGGCGGCCGCGCGTTATATCGCGCGGTTCGGCTCCCCGCTTTTGGCGGGCGGTTCTTGGGCCTGAAACGTTGAGGGCCCGACCCCGATGACGCTCACTCTACGCCCCTCACGCGCGATCGACAAGATGGGGGAGGCCAGGGGCCTTGTCCCTCTCCCCCAAGCCCTGGCTTGCGGCAGGTGATACTGCGCGGGCAGCCCATCGATCGCTGGTATTGAACACGGTATAGGATTGCAGGAAGGGGATACGCCACTCGACATCCTCGCCATCGGACGCAAGTCTCTCGCAGCTCAAAAAGCGCGAGGCAGCGCGGTGTGTCGCCGAGCTGATGCAGGGTCGCAGCTAGGGTCAGGACTCATTGATCCAGAAGATGAAGGCTGCAGCGAAGGCGATCGCCGACAGGAAGGTGTGAGCACATCGGTCGTACCTGGTGTGTATGCGTCGCCAGTCTTTGAGGCGTGCGAACATGTTCTCGATCCTGTGGCGTTGTCGGTATAGGACAGGATCGTAGCTGTGCTGAACACGATGCTTGGCATGGGGTGGGATGCATGGCGTGATACCGCGCTCGACGAGCGCTTGGCGGAAGGCCGCTGAACTGTAGGCCCGATCGGCCAGCAGGGCGTTGGCGGCGGGCAAATCCTCGATCACTGCCGCAGCAGTCTTGTGATCATTGGCCTGCCCTTCGCTCAGATGCAGCAGCCGCGGGCGTCCCTTGCCGTCACAGACCACTTGCAGCTTGGTGGTCAGTCCACCTCGGCTGCGTCCGATACATCGGGATAGAGCCCCTTTTTAAGGAGGCTGGCGGCAGTGCGATGCGCTTTGAGATGCGTGGCATCGATCGTCAGATTGTCCGTTTCGCCGGCCTGCGCGGCCAGTTCCGCGAGGATGCGGTTGAACACGCCCAGCCGACTCCAGCGGATGAAGCGGTTGTAGATGGTCTTGTGCGGACCGTACTCAGAAGGGACATCTCGCCAGCGAAGGCCATTGCCACGAACAGGATGCCGCTCAGCACCCGGCGGTCATCTACACGCGGCACACCATGCGACAAAGGAGAATAGGGCTGGATCCGGCGCATCTGCTCCGGGGTCAACATCAGCAAATCACTCAAGGCGGCACCTCCTGCCACCTTGAATCACCCAACAGATATCAATTCAACAAATTAGTAGGTCCTGACCCTAGCTCCCCGTTCCTCTCAAGCATTTAGGCGTGGCGGAGTAAGCGGCGGTCCGGCGCGGATTTTTTTCGACAACGATTGTGAAGGATGCAGTGCCCCTAAGCCGGGGGCGGCGGCAGCCCCTGCGATCGTTACGCGTCGCGCAACACTGCGCGGCGCTTGGCCGTGGAGCTTCGCCGCTCATGGGCCTTGTCCGATCAGGGAGCTCACATTGACGGGCGCTCTGGTCGGGCCGGGCTTGGTTGCGCGGACACGAAGAAGGCGCATGAACGTCCTCCAAGTAGGCCGGATCAGTGGCCTTCCCGCCTGCCGGTCACCCCTAAATGTGGATGGGCGACGATCGTCGCCGATTCCCCAGCGTCGGCTCCTTTACGATCGATGCCCTTACCTGCACTGCGTCGACCACCGAACAGGTCGCGCTCACCCACACCGTGAACCGTGAGATCGATGCGGTCGTCGCCCCTCTGATGCAGGAGATCGAACGCACGCTCTAAGTCCTGCCTTCGGGCTGGGTGCATGTCCGTCAGGGCTACTCCCTGCGGCGTCACGTTCGATGACCCGTCCGCGTGACCAGCTGCTGGGCTGACGATGGTCCCCTCAGTTTTTGATGTCGAAATCGCAGTTTTTCCCTTGCACTGACGGATACACCGGATATCAGTTTTGCGAGGGGCATCGGGCAACGCTCGATGTAGGGACTGGGGACGGCCGCCGTCGAACGAAGACACGGCTGCCACATCAACTGGACACGCGTATTGCCTAATCGATACATCTTCCGGATGGTCTACTACGAGGATTGCGCGTTGTTCTTTCAGAACGGCGAGATCAGGGCGAAAAACTCGAACCAGGCGCAATCCTGCCATCAGACGTCGTACTCGCAGATCGTGAGCCGTCGGGGCGATGGAGGACTCTGCGTTCCGTCAGGTGACGTGATCAAAGGACCACGTCGCCTTCTACTTCTCGCCGATGACCGCGATGTCATTCACGATTCATCAGGGCAACGTGCCATTCGTGACGCCCGCAGGTGTCCAGAAGGGTAACGCGACCATGGACAATCGCGTCTTCTTCGTCGCCAATGTCGAGAATTTCCGGGGCTCCGAGCTTTACATATTGGTTCAGCGACATCGCCTGTAATTCACGCGCACCGATGCCGCAGTTCTCGAACGATCTGGATGCCCTGGAAACGCATGTGGCCTGGGATCTGTTCGACGACGGCGCGACCGCCGCGGCGATCAGCGAGATCGGATACCCGGGAGTAACGAAATGGTTCCACAATAAAGACACGCCGGAGCGGTATCAGAACCGCAAGCAGAAACGGATGGCGGAGTTCCTCGTTAAGGGTACAATCCCCTTGACCATGTTCGACTGCATTGTGGCAAAGGGTGATTTGATAAGAAGCGAAGTCCGTCGCATGATGAAAGACACCGGAGTGGACCTGAAGGTCTATTCGAAACCAGGGTGCTACCACTGATGTCGGTGACCTTTAAGACCGGAGACATGTTTGAAGAGCGCGCGGAAGCGATCGTGAATACGGTCAACTGCGTCGGTGTCATGGGCAAAGGCGTCGCGCTGGAGTTCAAGCGACGCTGGCCTGACAACTTCAAGGCGTACAAGAGGCTGTGTGATCGCCACCAGCTCCGCCCCGGCAAGGTGTATGTGCATCAAGAAGGTGACATGCTCTCCGGCGGCCGCCGCTTCCTGATCAATTTCCCGACCAAGGATCACTGGCGGGCGAAGTCGAAGCTGGAGTACATCGAGGACGGTCTGGTCGACTTCGTCGCCCAGATCGAGCAGCTTAGGATCAAGACGGTTGTCATGCCACCGCTAGGATGTGGGAACGGCGGACTGGATTGGACTGTGGTGAAAGCGCTATTGACGGACAGACTGTCCGCGATAAGGAATGTGGATTTCGTGATCTTCGTACCATCGAACGCCGAAGAGGGCGCCTCCGAAGTCCGTGCCGGTGAAGCCTCCGGCTCACCGAGAATGACCTTCGAACGGGCCGTCCTCATCAAGGCGCTCAACGATTTCTCCGTTTACTTCGACGGACGACTTACCCGTATCACCATGCAGAAGATCACGTACTTCCTTCAGGAGTTCGGGGTTCGCTTCGGTCTGAACTTCCAACGGAACGAGTTCGGTCCATATTCGGAAGAGCTCCGTGACGCCTTCAAGGCCATGGAGCGCCAAGGGCTGATCCAGGGTTTCACTTCGACCGATCGCGAGACGGCCGTCACCAAGTCAGGTGTGCAGCTGGCTGAAAGCTTCCTGCAGGAAGCTGACCGGGATCGCGCATTGGACGTGATCGACAGGGTCAGCCATCTCATTGACGGTTACGAGAGTCCGTATGGCCTGGAGCTCCTGTCCTCTGTACACTTCGTCTCCACCCGCGAGGCTCTGCGATCGCTCGATGGCATCGCAAATGCGTTGGGCCAGTGGGGCGAGCGCAAAAAACTGAAGTTCGACGCGAAATCGGTTGGCGGCGCTTTCGAACGCCTATTCGACGATCGATTGATTCACGCCTGAGCCTGAACCCGCCTGGCGACACTCGCTGTCGAACTTCCGGAGGCTGCAGATTTGATTTCGATAGGACTTCGCGTCTCTCCATCTGAGGTCACCTACGCCGTCGTGGACAACGAGAGCGTCGTCGATGTCGATCAGATCGTCATCCCAACGGCGATGGCCAAGCCGGTCGCCCTGAAATACGTGCGTAGCAACTTCCTCGATATCCTGCGCGAATATTCAGTGACCCGCGCCTGCATCCGGCTTGCCGAGAACAACGCCAAATCGATGAGCATCGAGCGCCTGCATCTCGAAGGCGTGATCCAGGAGGCGTTCGCGAGCAGTGATCTGAAAGGTTATTTCGCAGGAGCGATTCCCGCCCTGGCGGCACGTCTGGAGCTCTCGGGTGCAGATCTCAAGCCGATCATCGACGGGAAGAATCATTTCCACGTCATAGGGTGGGAGGATTTCTCCGTGAAGCAAAGGGAGGCCTTGCTGGCCGCCATGGTGGCCAGCCGTGTTTAAGCCTCTCGAGTACGCGCAGCTGTCTTTCGAGATGAAGGACGAGATCGGAGCCGAAGGGAAGAACTCCAACACTTTCATCGCCCACGATAACCAGTTGGGCGCCGACATCGTCATCAAGCGGATCAAGAAAGAAGACATCGAGCACAGGGAGACCTACTTCGAGGAATCCAGACGGCTCTACGCCAGCGCCCATCCCCACGTGGTGCAGCTGCACTATGCCTGCGAAACCGACGATCACGTCTTCGTCGCGATGCCCTTGTATTCCAACGGCTCCCTCAAGTCCTACATCCAGAAAAACGGTCCCCTCACGGTGCGAGAAATCGTGAACTTCGGCTGCCAGATCGCGGCTGGCCTGCACAATATCCACTCGAAGGGGCTCATCCACTTCGATCTAAAGGTCGACAACGTGCTGATTTCCGATCGGCAAGAGGCCCTCATTTCCGACTTCGGCCTTGCAATGGCGCAGGACGAGGCGGGAGAAGCCTCTCCCGACGGCATCTACACCCCGATAACGCCGCCGGAGGCGATCTCCGGAGACACTTACGACAGGTCGTTCGATATCTACCAGTTCGGCATGACGCTGTACGTGATGTGCAACGGCGTAGCCTGTCTCGACGAGCAGATGTCCAAGTTTGAGGACGCGGGGACTCTTGACGGCGATGCGTTTTCGGATTCAATAGAAGAAGGAACATACCCGGAACGGAAAGCATTCCTCGCTCATATCCCCAAGCGTCTTCGGAAGATCGTCTGCAGATGTCTCGAGGTGAAGCCGGGCGACCGCTTCAAGTCTGCACTGGACGTAGCGAACGAACTGGCGGCGGTGGAAGGAAGCCTGGACTGGCGGTTCTCGCAAGCAGGAAGTTCCAAGGTATGGACGCGTGACGTGGACGGTGTTCTTCACGTGCTTACGGTGGATGAAAACGGGAAGTCTGAGTTGACGAAGGCGATCAACGGAGGAAAGGCGAAGCGTGTGACGGCTGGATGCAAATCCAAGCTGACGGATGCTGCGATCACCGTCCTGCTCGGCAACACGTGATGGCGCTCCGGAACGACCCTACGAAGTATCGGAAACGAACCGATCTGGGTTTGAAGTCAGCTGCGAGGGCCTCTCCCACTCCTGATGCAGTCGCCGTCCGCAAGGCTATGGCCAGTGCCTTTAAGGCTTCGGGGGCGAAGGCCTACATTAACCTGCGCGCCATTCACAAGAAGCCGAAGTGAGGCAGGTCGGGCGCAGGTACATCGGGATGGGCGGGGCAGCCGCCGACCCGAAGGTCGGCACAAGTCCTGCGTCAGCTCGTGACCCGGGTCACTTGTACCATTGTCTCACGGCGAACGCCTGAATGAACGGGACCTCCTCGGTCGTGACAGTGGATGTCCGCTTTGCAGTGAAACCAAAGTGGAGGCCTCCGAGTTCCCCCGAACTCGCCATCGTCGGCCCACGACTTGCAAAGATGTTTGAGGATGCCTTCTCGCAAAAGGGGAACGTCGGCTGGCAGGCCCGTGGCTCGGGACTGGGCGGCTGCCCTGGCGCCTCGCCATTCCAACCGCGGCGGCGTTCAACACGCCCAATGGCAGCATGACGAACCGCTATCATTTCGATGGCTTGATCGAGGCCGCCAGGCCGTTTGCGTTGGAAATGGCCGCCGAAATCAAGAAGGCGGCCGAGGACAGGTCGAACCGGTAGCTGCAGAGAGCGCAGCACATCAACTCGGCTGGCGGGTACCTGCGGGCGTTGACGGAGAAGGCGAGGGAAGGGGAGTTTTCGGTCGGCCCGATGCTGATGGCTGCATTGAAGGCGAATGGGGCGGCGGTAAGGATGGCGGGATGACGAAGTTCGAGGAGCTGATCTGCAGTAGCAATACGGCAAGGTATTCCTGTCAAAGTGTCTCGATGCCGAACCGAAATATGATAGCTGGTTGCTTGTTCTGTACGATTGGCAAACCCTGATTAATGGCCTCTTGGCTGTAGTTGCTGCCGTCGTGGGTGGTGGTCTGCTCGTCGTCCAAATCAGAGATCAGCGCCGTCAGTTTCAGGAAGAACGGCGGCAACAGATCAAGGCTACCTTGATCCAGATCCCGCATGCGCTGACGGAGATGAATTCGTACCTGGTTGGCTGCTACGATGCTTGGAAGCGGAAAACGCCTGACGAGAGACCAAGGCCGCCGACGGAAGCTCTGAAGATCATCATGGATGCCGCGGCCGTGGTCGATGAAGGTTCCTTCAAGAGCATGCAACAGCTATCAACGCACAGACATTCGAATCCCGAGTGCAGTCTCCGGGCAGGCAGCGGCCGCACAACCTGCTCGACACCATGATCGTGGACATCGCCGAGCTATCGTATTTGACGACCAGGCTCTTCAAGTTCGGACGCATGGACGAGGATACGAAGACCATTCCATACGTTAAGCCAACTCGCGGCGATCTCGAAGAAGTACTTGCCAGGGATTTCGATCTCAAACTGCTGCTCGAAACCGATCCGCTGCTCGCCCGTGTAGAGAGGGCGCTGGGTTGCGGTTCCCTGGTCGAGAGCAACTCCCGGGAGCCAATAGACTTCTCAGCAACGGCTGGCACCGTGGAGTTATGCGATGATCCTCGCAGCCCTCCCGAGCGTCCGTTCGGCGTCATTGTAGTAGTTGGACGCCTGTTGCACCGAGCGGTGTTGCGACTGCTGCATGGCTTCGGGCAGCGGAATGCCGCAGCGGGCCGTTTCGGTGAGGTAGCCGGAGCGCAGGCCATGGGCGGAAAACGCCGCCGGGTCGAATCCGGCCTCGGCGACGCGGCGCTTCAGGATCAGATTGACGGCCTGCGGCGTCAGGGCGCGTTTTTCTAGGTTGCCCCATCGATCGATGCCGCGGAACACGGCACCTTCGCTAATCCCGGCGCGCGCGAGCCAGTCTTTCAAGGCCAGCACCGGACGGCCGACGAGCAGCACGAAAGCGTCGCTGTCGGCCTGTGTCGTTTTTGTCCGGCCGAGCCGGATGGACACACAGGGCAGTTTTTCGCCGTCGGGGTTCTTGGGATCGGTCGGCACCGGGTCTACTTCGATGATCTGCTCGATCCTGAGCGAAGCAATCTCGCTGCGCCGGCGGCCGCCGGAGGCGAACGCGGTGATGAGAAGGGCGCGGTCGCACAGGTCGACGAGACGGTCCCCGGCGCAGGCCTTGAGCAGGGCGGCCAGAATATCGGCGGTCACTGCCTTTTTGCTCTTGCGGCCGCAGAGGCGTGCGCTGGCGCGCACCGCCAATTTGATCGCGCTCTGCAGCCCAGGCGCATTGAATTTTCCGACAAGTCCGCGCCATTTGGTCAAGGTGGACCAGCTCGACAGGCGACGGCGCACGGTGGCGGGGGCGTGCGGTCGGTCGCTGCGCAAAAGCCCTTGGGATTTCAGGGTCGCCGCGACGTCGGCCCGCATGCCGTGCGCCGGATCCGCCTCGCGTTTCGCGAAGTCCCACAAATGGTGCGCGACGAATTTGATCAGCAGTGCCTCCGGCGCCGGCCAGGGCAGCGAAAATCCGGTCGCGGCGAGCGACCACGCCTCGAGATAGCCGAGGTCGGAAGCTAGCGCCCGCAGAGAATTTGCGCCAGTGCCTTCCCTGGCCAGGTGGCGCAGGGTTGCGACGTCCTCGTCGGTTAGGATATCTCCCAGAAAATCGCGACGGTCGAAGGGCAGCACGGAATCGAGCGCGTCGAGGGCTTCGGCTCGCGACGATTTCAGCAGTCTTGGTGTTGGCAAGCTGTCCTGTCATTGGCTTGGTTCTATCTGGTTACCGCGCGCCTTGCGGAAAGCCCGTGAAGCCCGTATATTCCGTAATAAAGGAGTCTCGCCGATGACCACCACCGTCACCGCCGCCGCCGTCTCGAAAAACTTCGGCGCCTATCAGGATGCCGCGGTCCGCGATCCGGTCATCATCACCAAAAACGGCCGTCCGCGCACCGTACTGCTGGCCTACGAGGATTTTGTCCGGCTGTCGAAGCGCGACCGGCGGGTCGAGCTGACAGCGGAGCTCAGCGCGGACGAAATCGCTGCGGTCGAAGCCTCTGAAATGGCGCCGGGTCTTGACCATCTCAACGACGAGCTCTCTGGGGCAAAAGGCCTGACGGCAAAAAATGCTGCCGGCTGAAATCAAGGTCGGCCAGGTCTTCCGTTATTCTTATCTCTGGCATTGGCAACACCGCGAGGGCCGCGAGGAAGGCGACAAGGACCGGCCCTGCCTGGTGCTGGCGCTTGTTGCTATGCACGAGGACGGCTCGCCGGTCGTCCGGGTCCTGCCGATCACCCATACGCCGCCGTCCGATCCCGATGATGCCATCGAGATCCCGGCTGCGGTCAAGCTGCGCTTGCGGCTTGACGGTGCGCGGTCGTGGATCGTTTTGACGGAGAGCAACCGGTTCGTCTGGCCGGGCCCCGACGTCCGGCCGCTGGACACGGAGAGCGGTTACTATGGGCCGCTGCCGCCGGCGTTGTTTGCCGCGGTCAAGCGCCGGTTCGTCGCCATCGCCACAGGCCAGGCGCACACGAGCACGTCGCGCACAGCGTGACGTTGGCTGGCGCTGCGGCATGCCGAGAGGCATCAGGGCAGGGGCAGTCTCCATCAAGGCGGCGTTGGTGCATGGGTCCGGACTTGAGCGGATGTCGATCTTTGAAGCGGCAGACTATGCCGTGGCCGCCTTGCGGCGGGCGGATTTCGGGCGTGCGCAGGCAAGCATGCGGTTGAGGACGGCGCAGCCGATGGCGACTTCGGTCTGCTGAACTGGAAGCGACCGTGCCCGCAAACGCCGCCCGATGGTGGACTTGTATCGCCCTATGGCGGTCTCGACCAGCGAGCGTTTGCCATAACCGTTGGCACCTGCCATTTCATCCGGCCGTCTCTGCCGATTGCGGCGATATGCTGGTCCCTTTGGCCGGCAGGTCTATCGTCGAATGGTTCGA
>NZ_JAMYVM010000041.1:0-25827 GCF_040324035.1 Mesorhizobium sp. M0016
CCTGACAGGCTGGGCCGAGGATGCCATCGAACAAACCCTGACCTTCTTCAGGCTGCCGAGACAGCACCACAAGCATCTCAAATCCCCCAACATGCTGGAGCGGCTCAACGAGGAAATCCGCCGCGCACCTATGTCGTGCGCATCTTCCCCAACACCGAAAGCTGCCTGCGCCTGGTCAGGGCCTTGGCCGATGCTGGAGAGGGTTGCCGTGGCGCTCGGCGCCAGGTTTCGTCGATAAACACCAGCCGTTCTGGATCGAGGCCGGCCTGCCAAGAGCGCCAGCGTCGCCGTCGCCGTGCGATGTCGGCGCGAGCCTGCTCAAGGGCGAACAGGTTTTTTTTGAACCGCAACGCCTCGCGCCGCAGGAAGTGGCATACCGTATCGTGCGAGACCTTCACACCGCGTGCCGCAAGTTCGTTTTTCAGGCCGTGTAGCGACAAGTGCGGCATCTGGTTGATCCGCTCCGCAATGAACGCCCGGTGCGGCTACAGTACACGCTTGCGGTGGCCGCCCATCTTGCTTGGCGCTACAGACCCACTGGCCCGATAGCGCTAGCGACCACTTCACCGCAGACGAGACCGCAACGCCAAAACGAGCCGCTACCGAGCGGCAACTCTCGCCGGCCTCGATCGCTCCAACAACACGCTCACCAAGATCGTTTGAAATGGGAGCCGTCATGAGATGCTGGCCTCCGATCCAGCCAGCATCTTGAATCAAAAATCACGCCGACGGGAATCCCACAGATTCAGTCACAATCTGAACCGCTCTAGCACGGGTCAACGTAGTGCCGGCCGGATTGCGGCTGCCGGCCAGTTGCATCGGTGCCTCCGCAGGCAAGATATCTGCCCTCACAGCCGCCGATCCGAACGATCCCACTTGTCCCCGCGTCTGGCGCAACGCTGGACGAGGCCGGTTGGGTTCAGGCCAGGGCGGCTCGTACCTCGGCCTGACACGACACGGCAAGTCGGCTACGCGCTGCGCCGGCATGGTATCGTGTTTCTAGACGAGTGATTACGTCAACGTAAGCCCGGAGTAGTCTCCCTTTCTGCGCGCCCGAGGCTGTTAGCCTCGCGACCATATTTGCTTGTCCACTGTCGTAAGCCCGACAAAGGTGTGTCGGAGCAATCCGAAGGAATCTGACACGAGAAGCCTATTCATGAACCGAAACAGCTCTTTGAGCTGGCATAGCTCTTGCGCTTTGAACTGCGACATCACGCAGCAACGGAGCCGTTCATGTCTGCACCGGCAATTTCGCTTGACGGCCTCAGCACGACATTTGGTGACCAGTTGCTTGGCACCATGAAACCTGGTGGCTGCGCGTCTTCGTCCTGCGGCTCGTCGACAAAGCCCGACGACACGGATCCGGCTGTCTGGGAGAAGATCAAGAATCACCCCTGCTTTTCAGAAGAGGCGCATCACTATTTCGCGCGTATGCACGTCGCGGTCGCGCCGGGCTGCAACATCCAGTGCAACTACTGCAATCGCAAATATGACTGCGCCAACGAAAGCCGGCCTGGGGTGGCCTCTGAAAAGCTGACGCCCGACCAGGCGCTACGCAAGGTGATCGCGGTCGCCAACGAGGTGCCGCAGCTTTCCGTGCTCGGCATCGCCGGACCGGGCGACGCCTGCTACGACTGGAACAAGACGAAGGCGACCTTCGCCAGGGTCGCCAGGGAAATCCCAGACATCAAGTTTTGCATATCCACGAATGGGCTGGCGCTGCCCGACCGTGTCGATGAGCTTGCTGACATGAATGTCGATCACGTGACGATCACGATCAACATGGTCGACCCTGAGGTCGGTGCAAAGATCTATCCTTGGATCTTTCACGATCATCGCCGCTACGTCGGCATTGAAGCCACCCGGATCCTGCACCAGCGGCAGATGTTGGGCCTGGAGATGCTGACCGCACGGGGCATCCTCACCAAAATCAACTCGGTGGTGATCCCGGGCGTGAACGATGAGCATCTGATCGAGGTGAATAGATGGGTTAAGGAGCGAGGCGCGTTCCTGCACAACCTTATGCCGCTGATTTCGGACCCGGCACACGGCACGCATTACGGACTGAGCGGGCAGCGCGGCCCAAACGCAATGGAGATGAAGGCTCTTCAGGATCGTGTCGAAGGTGGCGCCCAGTTAATGCGGCACTGCCGGCAGTGCCGGGCAGATGCCGTGGGCCTGCTCGGAGAAGATCGTGGCCAGGAATTCACAGTCGACCGGATTCCCGCCGAGGTCACCTACGATGCCAGCAAACGCAAGGCCTATCGGGAGCTGGTCGCGGAGGAGCGCCGTGATCACGTCGAGGCTAGGAGAGAAGCGATCGGATTGGTCAAGGCAGCGAGCCCCGGCAAGTCCCTTCTCTTCGCGGTGGCGACCAAGGGCGGCGGCCGCGTCAATGAGCATTTCGGCCATGCGAAGGAATTCCAGGTTTATCAAGCCTCGCTGAAAGGGATCAGCTTCGTCGGGCATCGGAAGGTGGACAAGTATTGCCTCGGCGGCTGGGGCGAAGAAGCCGCCCTCGATGGCGTCATCGCAGCGCTTCAAGGCGTAGATATCGTGCTGTGCGCCAAGATTGGAAATTGCCCGCAGGATCAGCTCGCGGAGGCTGGAATCAGAGCCACCGACGCCTGTGCCCATGACTATATCGAGACAGCAATCAGCGCGATTTACATCGCCGCGTCTGGGACCCCCGCACTCGCAGCGACGGCCTGAGCTGTCTCATTCATTCGGACCAGGAGTTAAAATGGCTTTCAAGATCATCGCATCCCAATGCACCCAATGCGGCGCCTGCGAATTCGAATGTCCTTCCGGCGCGATCAAGTTCAAAGGCGAGAGCTACGTGATCGAGTCACAGAAGTGCACCGAATGCGAGGGGGTCTTCGATGCGCAGCAATGTGCCTCGGTATGTCCGGTGCCGAAGACCTGCGTTCCTGCGTAACGGACATTGGACTGCCGACATGGTTGGGGGCTGCCTACGCAGGACGCCTGGAACGCCTTGTTCGCAATCTCAGCCGCAAGAGAAATCAGGGAACGGACATGTCGCTCGGACGAGAAGAGGAGATCGAAATCCGCAGGCCTCCACGATTCCTGCCGGGAGAGCGGGTACGTGCCACTCGCCACATAAAGAATGACGGCACCTATCCTGGCAGGGAGATCGGCGAAAATCTCGTGCGGAAGGGGGACGAGGGATATGTGCGCGACATTGGCACCTTTCTCCAGCAGTTCTTCATCTATGCGGTCGAGTGGATCGACCGTGGCACCGTCGTCGGTATGCGAGCGCGTGAACTGATGAGCCTCGACAAGGCCGAGGCGCCCTGCAGTGCTGAAAGCAATACCAATGAAGGGACGGCCAGATGAAAGTCATGATCCGCAGGACCGGTGCTGGTTTGTCGGCGTATGTCCCCAAAAAGGACCTCGAAGAGCCGATCATCAATCTCGAGAAGGAAGAGTTGTGGGGCGGAACGGTCACGCTCAGGAACGGGTGGCGGCTCCTCCTACCCGATCTCCCACGTGATACGCGTCTGCCGATCACCGTCGAGGCAAGGAAGATTTCCGAAGAGGACTGATGCTGCCCCTAGGTGCGTCGCGAGGAAACGAGATGAACACTATCCTGACATCGGGCCACCTCGTCATTGTGCGGGACAGTTTTGCTGAAAAGCTGCTTGACCTGGCGAAGGAAGCGCTCGCCGCCGATGAGGTGATCCCCTATCTCGGTCCGGGTCTTCTTGAGTTGAACTGTGCGGAACCGCCTGTGCCGCATACCCCGGAGGTTGTTGCCGCGGCACTCAATGCACGGGCTCCAGCCCCTTCCAGGATCCGCACCAATATGTGGTCGGTTGCGCAGTTCATCGAACAGCGCCGGCATCGCCGGACGCTTCAAGCTTGGATGACCGACATATTCGCAGCGCCGGTGGGGCCGACCCCCTTCCACGCCTGGCTCGCAAGGCTGCCACTCTCCCTCATCATCGACAGCTGGTATGACAGCGCGATGCGCACGGCTCTGGTAGAGACCGGCCGAACGGACGTCGTTGAGATACAAGGCGTCACGCGCGCGAATGAAATCGGCAACATTTGGACGAAAACCTACGATTTGTCCGGGAGGGAGCTCGACCCCCGATTGGGGGCCAAGACGGTTCTCTATTCACCTCACGGGAGTATTACGCCCGCGCAAAACTTTCTCGTCGCAGATTCCGACTACGTCGAAGTCCTGACCGAAATTGATATCCAGACACCGATCCCAGACGCTGTGAAGGAACGGCGCATCACCCGTGGATTTTTCTTCGTTGGCTGCCGCTTCAACGATCAGATGCTGCGCACCTACGCCAGACAGATCATGAAGCGCTCCCGCGGTCCCTATTGCACCGTAATGGACGCGGAAACCCTGACCAGAAACGAAGCGCGTTTCCTTGCGGCAAGCGGAATCACGGTGATCGACATGCCACTAAGTCAAGCGGCGGCTCGGCTTGTGGGAACGGGCACGGCTGCAGGTTGAGGACGGGATTAACAATGGCGGATGCCTTTGACGATGTCTGCTTCGGCTTTCCTCGAAGGCGCAAAATGCAGTCGGGAATACACCCGTGAACAGTGACGCTGTCAGCAGCGCAACGAACGCACTGAATTCGTTGACCCATGTTGAAGCGGCGCGCTGGGGCCGGGATTTGAGTACGCTGTTGCGCATCACGCGTATGAATCTGCGCCATCCGTGGCAGGTTGCGCTCGCTATGGGCTCGACGATCATGACGGCAATCCTCCAGTTGCTCATTCCCCAGCTTCTCGGCCGGGCTGTCGACCAGACCCAGACAGCTATCGGGGGCGGTGTCGCGGGGGCCGCGGCAGGACAAGCGCTCTGGGCCCCGGCTCTCCTGCTGCTCGCCGTCAGCGCGCTACGCGGCGTTTTCACGATGGCGCAGAACTATTTTGCCGAAGCCGTCGGGCATCATGTCGCGTACGAATTGCGGCTCGCCTACTACGACAAGATCCAGCGTCTCAGCTTTTCCTTTCACGACCGGGTCCATTCAGGCGATCTGATAACCGCCGGAATGCTCGATCTCGAAGGCGTGCGGATGTATTTTTCCACCGGGCTCATGCGGGTGCTCCTGCTGACGATGCTGATCGGGATTGGCGCTTACATGATGATCTCGACCGATCCCATGCTCGGCTTGGCCGCGCTCAGCTTCGTGCCTTTTGTCGCTTGGCGCTCATCGACCACACAGCTTAGGCTGCGCGCCACCTGGCTCGACCTCTATGAGCGCCTTTCGGTACTAAGCCGCGTGATGAAGGAAAATCTCGCAGGTATCCGTGTGGTCCGCGCTTTTGCGGCTCAATCCTATGAGATGCTGAAGTTCGACGGCGCTTCCAAGAACGCGCTCGACCTCGCCAACGATCTCGTTGGCATCTACGTACCCAACACGTCGGCGATGACCTTGTCCTACTTTTTCGCAATGGGATTGGTGCTTGGGATCGGTGGCAACAAGCTCGTCGCTGGCGAGATCAGCGTCGGAACCATGGCGACCTTCCTGACCTTCATGACCATGCTGCAAATGCCAGTCCGCCAGATCGGTCTCATGGTCAATGCGTTTGCCCGCGCTTCTAGCTGCGGTTCGCGGCTTTTCGGTCTCCTCGATCAGGAGATCACCATCAGGGATGCTCTCGAGGCCAGACCGCTTGAGATAAGTGACGGCACTCTGCGCTTCCACAATGTCTCATTTGCCTACCCCAACGCCGAAAACCGCGCCATTCTGAAGAACCTCAGCTTTGAGGCCCGCAGAGGCGAGACGATCGCTATCGTCGGTCCGCCGGGTTCCGGCAAATCGACGATGGGCTCATCTGGTCCCCCGCTTTTACGACGTGACCGGTGGCGCCATCACGTTGGACGGCCAGGACATACGCAATGTCACCCTCGAGAGCCTTCGCAAGGCGGTCGCGGTTGTACAGCAGGATGCGTTCCTATTCACAACAACGATCGAGAACAACATCGCTTATGGCGATCCCTGGGCGAAGAGACAGCGAATTGAACGCGCTGGAGAATTCGCCCAGCTCCACGACTACATCCTCGGGCTCCCGGCAGGGTATGAGACGGTCGTGGGCGAACGCGGCGTTTCTCTCTCTGGCGGCCAGCGCCAGCGTCTCACGATTGCCCGCACCATGATGCTGCGCCCCTCCGTCATCATTTTCGACGACTCGATGGCCGCGATCGATGCCGCCACCGAGCTGCGCATTCGCGCGGCGATGCGGCGCTTCGCAAAGGATCGGGTGACGATCATCATCGCGCACCGGCTGAGTGCGCTTAAGCATGCCGATCAAATCCTTTTTGTCGATAAAGGCGAAATCGTAGAACGCGGCACGCATGAAGAGCTTCTGGCGAAGCGGGGACGCTACAGGGCCCTTTACGATCTCCAGACGCGCCCGGGTGATAGCATTATTAGCCAGGATGGGGGCGCCCGCTGATGGACCAGGGCCGCGGCGAACTCGAAGCCGAACGTGACGATGGGAGACGCCCTCCGCGCGCGGTCGTCGGCTCGCACCGGATCGAGGAGGAGATGTTCGGCCGGGCTTTCGACAAGAGCATCCTCCGTCGCATCTGGGGCTTCGTCCATCCCTACCGGGCAAAGGTAGTTGTCACGATTGTCGCGATGCTGATCTTCACCGGGACGCAGCTTCTCATCCCCTTGATCATCCGCTACGCGATCGACCTCGGCATGAACCCGGCAGGGCCCGATCGCTCAGCCCAGCTTGCGGCCGTCGGCGCGTTCCTTTCGGCGATTTTGGTCAATTTCGCCGCCGGCTACATGCAGGAAGCCTT
Source organism: Mesorhizobium sp. M0016 (assembly GCF_040324035.1). Taxonomy (NCBI): domain Bacteria; kingdom Pseudomonadati; phylum Pseudomonadota; class Alphaproteobacteria; order Hyphomicrobiales; family Phyllobacteriaceae; genus Mesorhizobium; species Mesorhizobium sp. M0016. The sequence goes on from NZ_JAMYVM010000041.1 coordinate 6,803, forward strand.
GGATGGGAAAATGGCCGAAACTGTCCTGTTCGACATCCGCCGCGCCATGTTTGGCCATCTGCAAAAGGTTTCGCTCTCTTTCATGGACAAGACCGAGGTCGGACGCCTGATGTCGCGCCTGCAAGGCGACGTTAACTCCATACAGGAGTTCCTGGAAACCTCGGTATATTCCCTAGGCGATGTTGCGCTTCTCTTCGGCATCGTTTTCGTAATGCTGTGGCTCGACTTTCGCCTCGGCCTCCTGACGCTATCGGTTCTGCCGATCCTGGTGATCGTCCGCATTGTCTGGTTGCCGCGGGCCCGCGACGCCTTCATGGCTGCACACGAAACCAATTCCGTCGTCAATGGCGCGCTGGCCGAAGCCATTCACGGCGTGCGGACCATACAGTCAATGGACCGCCAGCAGGTGAATTTCAGTCTTTTTGACGATCGGGCCCATGCCAACCTCAGGACCCACCTGATCGCTGCCAGATATGCACTGGTCATGGTGCCCATCGTCGATGGCATCACCGGCCTCGCCTTGGCCGCCGTTATTGTGGTCGGCGGCTCGATGGTCATGAATAGCCGTATAGATGTGGGCGTGTTGGTAGCCTACCTATTTTACATCCAGCGCTTCTTTGACCCGATCCGCTCACTCACCCTGCAATATTCGGTCATGCAGCGCGCCATGGCCTCAGGCAAGCGCCTGACCGATGTGCTCGACGTCAAGATCGATGTTAAGGACAAACCCAATGCCGAGGTGCTTTCGCCCGAAATGGACGGCTCGGTCGAGTTTAGGGACGTCACCTTCGGCTACGATCCGAACCGTTCGGTTCTGAAAAATGTCTCGTTCAAGGTCAATCCGGGCGAGACGGTCGCACTAGTCGGACCGAGCGGTTCTGGCAAATCGAGTGCGATGGCCCTGGTCCACCGCTTCTATGATGTTCAGCAGGGTCAGGTGCTGGTCGGCGGACATGATGTACGCGACCTCACCCAAGAATCGCTCGGCCGCCAGGTCGCCATGGTGCTGCAGGAGCCATTCCTGTTCACCGGGACGGTCTTCGAGAACATTCGATACCAGAAGACGGAAGCCACGCGCGACAAGGTGATCGAGGCGGCCAAGGCTGTCGGCGCGCATGACTTCGTCATGAGCCTCGCCGACGGGTATGAGACCCAACTTGGCGAACGCGGCGACAACTTATCTCTCGGCCAGCGCCAGCTTATCAGTTTCGCCCGCGCCCTCGTCGCTGACGCCAAGATCCTCGTGCTCGACGAAGCTACCGCCAATATCGACAGCTACACGGAATTGCAGATTCAGAAGGCTCTGATCAAGCTGCTTGAAGGGCGGACTGGCCTCGTCATCGCCCACCGTCTCGCCACGGTCCGGGGGGCCGACCGCATCATCGTGCTTCAGAATGGCCAAGTTATTGCGACTGGCAACCACGATGAGTTAATAGCCATGGGCGGCCTGTATTCCAAACTCTACTATCTCAACTACGCCTCCTTCGACGACCTTCCCGAACACGATACCACCGTCCAAGCTGGCTCTCAGACCTGACATCTTGGCGGCCTTGTGGTAGTGGCGTTGACTTTCGGGCGTGTCGGCAGACCACTCAGGCCACCGCATCCGGCCAGCAGCCAGCATTCAAGAACGAGCACTCCTCGCAATTCGTGAAGACCGGCTGCGAACGATTTCCTCCAGCATCGTATCCGACCGCGGTGCACCACCATCATCGGGCGAGCTCGCTGGAGGTGTTGGCTGGGCGTCGCAAAGCCGCTCGCGAGCGCGCCCTCAATAGCGCCGTAGCGAGTGACGGCTTTGCCACCGACGGGCCGCTGATGAAGCTGGATTAGTGGGCGCCGCACCGACGCCGCCCCGGGCGAGAAGAACCTCGTGCGGCTGGCTATGGGGCAACGACTAGCGCCAGCGCGACGAGCAGACGCGTGCCGGCATCGTGACGCGCTCGGCTACCCTCTCCTTAGGATCGTGCATGTTCACACGATGGCCCAGACGCCAGCCAACGCACAAAGCTGGTATTCTGTGCCGCCTGCTCGTCGTCAGTTTGGCCTCCTCCCGATTGCCCGCCCCACCACGTGCAAGCTCGAGCACATGGTCAGCCAAGTCGAGCCATGATTTCGGATTGAATGGTCCTCGCGGTGTAAAGGGAAGCATCTAGCGGCAGATTTCCAAATGCCATTTGACAAAGCAGGTAGTTGGCACCTGCCTCTTCCAACTGATCTAGCAGAGCTTTTCGCACAGACTCTGCTGATCCTACCACGCACAATTCACTCTCGACTGCCGCATCGAAGGTCAGCGGCAAGTTTGGTGGAGTGGGGATAGCGTTAAGCTCGTAAAGGAATTGGAAGCTCTTGAGCCAGCGTGCGTAAGCAGGTGCCGCGAGCGAATAGGCATGTGTGTCACAACGCCCAATCACGACCATGCGGAGCAATCCGACAAATCTCCCTTGATCCCCCCCGCCTGCGTTGTCCTCTCGATAGGCGCGGAACGCATCAGTAGTTTTGCGAACAGAAGAGGAAGGTCCTACACACGCGATATTTGTTCCATTCGCAGCGGCCCAAGCTGTGGACTCGGGTCGATTGGCAGCGACCCATGTGGGCGGATGTGGACGCTGATGAGGTCTTAGCGTCAAAGGAACGTCATTGAGATCAAAATGGCGACCTTGATAGCAGAGCGTGCCGACCTCCCTCGAATTAACAAGTATTTGCATAAGAATTTCGCTGGCTTCGGCATAACGGCCCGGCACCGCGTCCGCACCAATCCCGAAGTAGCCCAATTCGGTCGGGAGAGCACCGCGCCCTATGCCCAGTTCGAGCCTGCCACCGCTCAACTGGTCCAGCATACAGATCTCTTCGAACGCACGCAGCGGATGATAAAGCGCAAGCAGCATCACCAAGGGTCCGAGACGCAAGCGCCGGGTGCGCTGGGCGACGCTCGATAAGAACAGATTCGGCGATGGACCTCTCCCATGGGGAGTGCAGTGGTGTTCTGCGAGATGATAGGCATAGAACCCTAGCTGATCGCACGCCTCTGCTAATATCAGGCGATCTTCGTACTGCCGGCCTATATCGCGGCCATCCTCATCCAAATGATCGAAGATGCCGAAAGCTAGGTTTGAAGGAAAGACGTTTGTCACTCTTTAAGTCCCCGATTTTAAAAGCAGGCTGTTTTCTTGCTGGGGTCACCAAGCAAGTCGGAAGAGATGTGTGTGATCGCCGATTAGCGTCAGCGTAACGAAGAAGCAGAGCCTGACGCTTCCCTGCCCCTGAAGCTTGGCACCGTTAAGCTTCCAGCGATGTCGCCAGCGGCAGCAAGAAATTCATCCATCTGCTCTTTTGTGCCGATGCTGACGCGGATACAGTGTTCCAAGCCTTTGTCCGGAAAAAACGCGACAAGTATCTTTTGCCTCTCCAATGCTGCTTGCCACCATGAGCCGTCCTGTCCCGCGGGCACACGGGCCAGCAAGAAATTTGCGCGGGAGGGTGTTACGGAAAATCCGAGTTGCGATAGTGCAACTGTCACTCGCTCTCGTTCATCCTTGATGTGCTTGTGGTTGTCTGCGTAGGCGCCGCGATGCGCAAGCACGCTGATACCTACGGCATGCCCGATCACGTTCATGTTGAAGACGTTCTGGATGTTTCGCAGCCTTCCAATAATTTCAGGGTGACCGAAACCGAAACCGACGCGAATGCCGGCGGCGGCATAGCTTTTCGAGAATGACCTCAAGATCAGAAGGTTCGAATACCGGTTGATGAGGCGCAGTCCGTGATCGGGTGCAAAGTCGACGTATGCCTCATCAAGGACAATCAAGCGGTCCGATTGTGCTACGAGGCGTTCGATATCGCTGATCGGGAGGAATGTTCCGGTCGGATTGTTTGGATTGGCCAACATAATAAACTTGGCGTCTTTTGCCGGACCGGAAAGCAATTGCTCCATTGGCAGGGAATGAGCTTGACATCCGATTTCGAGGAACTCAGCGCCCTGAAGCATGGCAAGTTTGCGGTTGAACGAAAACCCTGGCGACATCATCGCAACCTTGTCGCCGGGTGCGAGGAAAGCTCTGTAGATCAGTCCGAGCAGTTCAGACGACCCGTTGCCAGCGATGACCTGATCCCTGGAAACGCCATAGGCGCTGGACGCTGCTTCCCTCAGTCTGAAGTTATCGTCATCCGGATATAGATACTGGCGCTTGAGGGCCGCCACTGCACTTTGCATTATGATTGGCGGCAACGGAAACGGGTTCTCATTCGTATTCAGCTTGATAAAATTTGCGTCCGGCGCTGGTACGTTGGACGGCAGAGCATCCAACTGTCGTGTCACTTGCGAAAGAGCCGAAAGCACAGTTTGCAGTTTTGCGTCGGACATATTTAACTCCGTTTCAGTCACACAGGGGCATCCGCATGAGCTCGCAACGAGAGCAACATGGCGGACGGGATTGACGATGGCAGGGTTGCCTTTCACACAATGGTCGCAGCGCCGGCTGACATGGGAATTCAGCCACCTGTCCTCGGTCGAATCGAGTTGACGCGGACGCGGATCTGCATCGCTGCGCGGCGCCAAGGCGCTAAGGCGCTAAGCGGCTCAGCTCATGCCCAGGGTCATGCTTTCAAAGACGCTTGATCTCGACGCCGTATTTCCTCAGCACGTAGCCAATCTGGCGCGGGGTCAGCCCAAGCAAGCGCGCTGCCTTTGCCTGCACCCAGCCACATCTTTCCATGGCAGCAATGACGCGCTCTATATCGGGCGTCCTCGCGCCAATTGGGTGGGTTGCGCCGGCAAGCGGGTTAGTCGCGGCCGAACTGGCGGCCTCGTCCGGGGGCGTGGCCAAATTCGCTGACTCCGGCAGGATCGGCGGTGGTTGCAGCGCGGCCTTGCCCGATCTGCACTTCCATAGCGCCTCGGCAAAGCATTGGCCTTGGGAGCAGGCAAAGTCGTTTCTCCCGATTGACAGTCCCTCGGCCAGGATCGCTGTCCGGTGCACGCAATTTTCAAGCTCGCGAATGTTGCCGGGAAACTCACATTTCATCAGCACTTCAATCGCACGCGGATCGAAGGTGAGCGTACAGCCGTTCTCGTCGTTGAACTTCTTGAGAAACTCAGCTGCGAGGAGCGGAATATCGCTGCGCCTTTGGCGCAATGCTGGTACCAGCAAGGGAACCACGTTGATGCGGTAGTATAGGTCGGCGCGGAACTGATTCCTTGCAACCGCCTCTTCCAGGTTCCTGTTCGTGGCGGCAATCACGCGAACATCGACCTTGATGGTCTGATTGCTGCCGACGCGCTCAAACTCCTGCTCCTGCAGCACGCGCAGTAGCTTTGCCTGGAACGAGGCCGAGATCTCGCCAATCTCGTCCAGAAACAACGTCCCCTTGTCAGCGAGCTCAAAGCGCCCCTTGCGGGAATTGAATGCGCTTGTGAAGGCACCCTTCTCATGACCGAACAATTCGGATTCCAGGACTGTCTCTGGGAGCGCTGCACAATTGAGTTTAACGAAGGGCCGCTTGGCGCGCGGCGACAACTCGTGAATTGCCTTGGCAGCCAGCTCCTTCCCGGTACCGGACTCACCTCGCAGCAGAACTGTGGTTTTTGCCTTGGCTACGACCGCGATCTTCTCCAGCAGGGCGCTTATCGCCGGACTGTCACCAATCATCCCCTCGACGTGGACCTTTTTGCGCCGGGGTGCAGGGTGCTTAACATCAGAAAATTTCGTTTGCAGCCGATGTTCCAGCTCCGGCGTTCGCTCGCGGTCGGCCGCGGAGAAGCGATGCAACTTGACTGTCTGTCCCACCATGTTGGCAATCATGGTAAGCAGCCGGACATCATCGTCGAGCCGATAGCTTGACCTGCTTTCCAAAACCCGGTCCAAAGTCAGCGCGCCTATGGCGTTCCCATCAACACGAATGGGAACGCCGATGAACGACACGGTGTCGGAGGCCCCAAGCACCTCGATATCAGCGGCAGTGAAGGTCGGATGCATCGCTATGTCCTCGGCGAGGAGCGGCGTGTCGGTCGTCACAATCTGGTCGATGGCGTTGCGCGGCAGGCGCGACCGGGAGGGCTCATTGCCGTTCGTGCCGCAGCCGCTGGCCACTGTGATGTCCAGTCCGCCCTCGGCATCGCAGAGAGCGATGATGCCGTGCCGCATCTGCACAAACGAGTGCAGGAGATCGACTACCTTGGCCAACTTGAGTTCGAGCCGGGCGGCATCGGCGAGTACTTTCGATATTTCGAAGATGCCGGTTAGCGCGCGCTCGTGCAATGCCACACTCGCAGGATTCGTGTCGGACTTTGGACAACCCTTTATCGCATTCGGCAGCGATATGCCGCAGTCGCGGGCATTCTGTTCGGACTTGCTAATGTTGTGGTGCATGTGATCCTCGATCTCGCGCCATCAAATCTAGGCTGGCGGCATGTGCGCCCGCGACATCGCGGGCACGCGCGAAAATGCTCCGACGTGAACTCGTGCCGCCGCCGTGTGGTCGAGTGCAAAGCGGGTCTAGCCCTGACGCATCGCTTGGCTACTCCCTCCACGAGGCTTGGCCATGTTATTGGCTTGCCCCGGGCAAACACACGTTGTTTTCAAAAGACTGGAGCGAGGCGGCATAGTCAATCGAGCTTTCTTTCATCTGTGAAAGGAAACCTCGCGGCCTATGATAGGATTCATCAGTTCTATCTTTGCGTTGAAGCAGAAATACCTGGGCCGGCCATGCCTTGCCCGAGCGGCTGACCGCGCGGAGTGTAAATGCGGGGCCGTGCCATTCACCAGCGCCCGCGAAGGAGGGGCGGGAGCGATAATAACAGCCAACGGCACTGGTCGGTCGCGGCAACCGCCATCTTTCTCGAGTTGATCAGGCGGCGGCGATGTCGCGTGTGAAGGCGCGAAGCTGGCATCGAGTACGACTTCGTAGGCGGTGCCCGCAACTTCTGAATCGCATCGTCTTGGTCAGCACCATCACCAGCCTGGGGCCGAAATCGGCACACTCAATGAGCGTATCGAAAAGTCTGAACAGATTACGATGCGACCGCTTGGAAACGGCTGCCCCTGCTGCGGGCGTTGATTTGCAAAATTGGTCGTCCAAAAGGCCGTCCGAATATCTGATTGCAGTGGCTGCATGGTCGTAGGCTGTCTAGAAACGAGCGCTTCCGAACAGGGGTAAGTTAGCCTGTCATCTGGACGGCCTTGAACAGGCGACCTATTGGTACGCGCTGGCGCCAACGATGGGGCCCGGTCCAAAGCCGGCTAATGAGGAACCCACCACGCTTTTTGCAGCAAAGCCGCTAGCCAGAGGGATCGACCCGCAAGCACTCTGCCAGAGACCATCAAGGGCGTTCGGACCGCGGCCTTGCCCGCTGGTCTGACACCGCATTCCTCCATCATTGGCGAGCCCACGTCAGTTCAGGTGATGCGGATTCATCTGGCATGGGTATTGCGGCGGCGTTGGTGCAGCGTTCGACCGGAGCGCCGCGATAGGGAGAAGCCCGGGAGAAGTCACGCCACCTCGATCCGGTCAGGGAGAGAGAAACAGTGTCAGCTGCACAAGTCCGCGGCGCGAGTCCCGCGCCCCGCAAACCCTTCTACACCAAGCTCTACGCCCAGGTGCTTGCCGCCATCGCGCTCGGCGTCGCAATTGGCTATTTTTATCCGGAGACCGGCGAGAGCCTGAAGCCGCTGGGTGATGCCTTCATCAAGCTGGTCAAGATGATCATCGCGCCTGTCATCTTCCTGACAATTGCGACCGGCATTGCCGGCATGAACGATCTTCATAAGGTCGGCCGGGTCGCCGGCAAGGCAATGGTTTATTTCCTCACCTTCTCAACGCTCGCGCTGATCGTCGGCCTCATCGTCGCCAATGTCGTCCAGCCTGGCGACGGCCTGAACATCGATCCGGCCTCGCTCGATGTCCAGGCCGTGAATACCTATGCCGCAAAAGCCAAAGCGCAGTCGGTCACCGGCTTCCTGATGAACATCATCCCGCCAACGATCGTCGGTGCCTTCGCGGAAGGCGACATCCTGCAGGTGCTGTTCTTCTCGGTTCTGTTCGGCATGGCGCTTGCGATGGCCGGAGAGACGGGCAAGCCTGTCGTTTCCTTCCTCCAGGCGCTCATTGTGCCTGTCTTCAAGCTCGTCGGAATTCTGATGAAGGCCGCGCCGATCGGCGCTTTTGGCGCGATGGCCTTCACCATCGGCAGATATGGCATCGGTTCGGTAGTCAACCTCGCGATGCTGGTCGCGACGTTCTATTTCACCGCCTTCCTCTTCGTGTTCGGGGTTCTCGGCGCAGTCTGCCGCTACAACGGCTTTTCGATTTGTTCTCTCATTCGTTACATCAAGGAAGAGCTGCTGCTTGTCCTCGCAACGTCCTCCTCGGAGGCGGCGCTCCCGTCGCTGATGGAGAAAATGGAGAAGGCGGGCGCCAGGCGTTCGGTTGTGGGTCTCGTCATCCCGGCCGGATATTCGTTCAATCTGGACGGCACGAATATCTACATGACGCTAGCGGCTCTCTTCATCGCACAGGCGACGAACACGGATCTGTCCATCGGCGATCAGGTGCTGCTGCTGCTCGTAGCAATGCTTTCCTCCAAGGGCGCTGCAGGTGTGACAGGTGCGGGCTTCATCACCCTGGCGGCTACGCTCGCGGTAGTTCCGAGTGTTCCCGTTGCTGGGATGGCACTGATACTCGGCATCGACCGATTCATGTCCGAATGCCGGGCGCTGACGAATTGCGTCGGCAACGCAGTGGCATCCCTCGTCGTCGCACGCTGGGAAGGAGAGTTGGACCGAGCACAGATGAAAGCTGCCTTCAGCGGTCATCAGCTTACCGAGCCATCAAACCGGCTACCCTCCTGCAAGTAAGGTGGGCGGCCCACGACCTGTCAAGTCGCTTAGCTGGTCACATAACTGAACGACCGACCCGCAGCCTCTAAACGGCTCCTCACGGACCATGTATCAGAAGCGCTAAATGTGTGAGTGCAAATCGTCACCGCCCTTTAAGCGAATGAGCCTTTCAGTATACCCGGCCGGTTTACGTCTGCAATGATGTTCGTCCAACACGTTGTGCCCATTCGTATGGGGACGTCTTCGCTTTGCCACCCGAAACCGAAACGCGTTAGGCGGACAGAGAGCCGGCCCGCGTCAAAAACCAATCAGAATAGGACCTATGACCAAGCGCCCCACGATTGCCGATCTCGCCCGCGAAGCCCGAGTCAGCGTAGCAACGATCGATCGGGTTCTGAACGCCCGCCATCCGGTGCGCGAGGAGACCGCGCGGCGGGTCCACGACGCCGCCCAGGCGATTGGCTATCATGCTGCCGGGCTAATCAAGCAGCGGTTGCGGCGAGACCTACCGCACTACCGTCTGGGCTTCATCTTGAGAAAACCGGCCCAGCATTTCTACCAAGATTTTGCGCGCGAGGTCGAAGCATCGGTCAATTTGGCCCAGTCCTTCCACGGCATTCCGCTCGTCGAATTCGCCCCGTCACATATGCCGAGCGACCTGATCGCGCCGCTCAAGGAGTTGGGCGCACGCTGCCATGCAATCGCGATGGTGGCACCGGACCACCCGAAAATCACAGCAGCGGTTGAGGACCTCAAGGCCAAGGGCATTCCGGTTTTCTCGCTGCTTTCCGACTTCGCCGCCGGCGTGCGACAGGGGTATATCGGCCTCAACAACCGCAAGGTGGGGCGCACGGCCGCTTGGATGGTGTCCAAGGTCGCAAAACGGCCCGGCAAAGTGGCGGTGTTTGTCGGCAGCCATCGTTTCCAGGGGCACGAGCTCCGTGACGTCGGCTTTCGCTCCTATTGCCGTGAGAACGCGCCCACGTTCGAGGTGCTGGATCCGGTCATGAACCTCGAGAAACGGCAGATCACCTACGAGGCAACGCTTGATCTCATGCAGCGGGAGCCCGAGCTCGTCGGCTTCTATGTCGCCGGCGGCGGCATGGAGGGCGCCATCTCCGCGCTCCGAGAAGAGGGCAAAAGTCGGGATCTCGTCGCGATCGTGAATGAAATCACACCTGAGTCTCGGGCAGCGCTCGCAGATAACATCGTCACGATGGCGGTCGCCACGCCAATGCGCCGGCTTTGCCAGGAGCTGATAACGCTGATGACACGGGCTATCGAGACCGGCACCGCTGAAACACCCGGCCAGACATTTCTGCCGTTCGACATCCATCTGCCGGAAAATATATGAAGGAGTCTATCCTAAGCGGGAGTTCCCTTTCATAACGAGAGAAAGTTGAATGATGGTCCCTCCACACGGGTGGGCGCACCCCCGGGCCTTAGCCGCGGCCCAGGACGAAGAGCCAATTGGGTATCGGCGGCGCCTTAAGGCGGAAGCGCGAGGTAGATTGCCTAGATCCGCAGCGTTAACCTCCACCGGCTTCACTTGCCAACATGCCCGACGTTCTCGTGCAGGGGGTGTGGTCAATGATCCCGCACGGCAAGAGCCGAGCGAGGCCAGCACAGTCCATTTGGGGGTCGACCTCGTCGACCGCCATCTCCTCGCCTGGCTGCACGTGAAAAGCCGCGGCACAGCCGGCAAGGCAGGAATTTAACCGGGCTAACCATCTTCTGGGACTTCGCACGCAAATCGAGGCGGCAGTCAATTCAGTAGCAGCCCGGGCGTGTGTTCTGCTCGTTCCGGCCCCTCGCACTTAGCAAGGAACTGCGCCGCTCTGCCGGGCCAAAGGCCCGACGCCCGAAGGGCAACCGCTCCGACGCGATCGCGTCCGCCTCCAGAAGCCGCCATCGAAAGAATGCTCGCGTCGTCACCACCTACGGCCAAGGCGGGCAATCAAGGCAGCTGGCATCACTCTGCCACACATCCTCGACGAGCAACTCGCCTGAGATCAGCCCAGAACGTAGGCAACACGCGCCGCGCCGGCGCTTGTCGAGATGCTGATCGGCCCGTCTACAGGGGGCGATTAGGTGGGGCTTAACATCTTCCGGGACTTCGCACGCGATTTCGAGGTGGCAGTCGGTACCAAGAAACGAAAGGTCGGATCGGCGTGCCCGAGACGCTCAATGATTTCAGGCAAAGGCGCCAGGCGAGATGCCTCCTGCAACATCATTTCCCGCATCCACATGCTTGCCGGATCACTATTGTGAAGCTCAGGCCATTGGACGGCTTCCGTGAATGCAGGAGGAGGAAGTGGCGGCGGAAGTTGGACAATCCGCAGGGGTGTTGCTTTTGCGAAATGCTGCGCCAGCCGTAAGGGCATGGTCCCGATGCGGTTGGTGCCTGACAGGACGGGCGGGATCAGGCTAAAGCCCTGTACGACAACTTCGATACGTCTCTCGAATCCGTGCTCGAGCAAATACCATTCCTCCATGGTGGGCTGCCGGGTGTGCCTGAATTTGAGCACGACATGTCCCATGCACAAGTATCGCTCGAATGTAAGTGGCTCCGACAGCTGCTTGTTCGTGCCGCAGCCTACGCCTACGAGCTTATCTTCGAACAGGGCTGCGCGAGGATGTTTCGACATGAACACTTCCGGCATGATCAGAAAATCAACGTCGCCGCGCCGGAGAAGCTCCTCGGGGTCGTCGCAAATAGGCAGACATTCAAAGCGAACGGCGGGAGCTTCCTGCGCAGCGCGCTCTACTATCTTCCTAAAAAATACGAGCGTGATGTAATCGGAAAGCATGATTCGGAAGAGACGATCCGATTGGGCCGGGTTGAAGGCGTCGGGGGAAATAATCGATAGCTGGATGTGCAGCAATGCGTCCCGGACTGCTGGGGCGAGCCCGTCGGCGCGCGGCGTCAAAATGAGCTCGCGGCCGTTCATCGTAAATAGCTCATCGTTAAAATAGGCGCGTAGCCGAGCAACGGCGGCGCTCATGGCCGGCTGGCTCAGGTTGATACTGCGAGCCGCGGCAGTGACTTTACGCTCCCTCATCAGAGCGTCCAGCACAACGAGGAGATTTAGATCCAGCCCTTTAAAACGCATGTCATGTTCTATCCAACGTGTGGATGCGTATCATTCAAACAATCAATTTTACGAATTTACGAGCCATGCATTAGAGGAACGGAAAGTGAGCGACGTCAAGCTCAAATCGACGACACGGGCCGGAACTCGAGAGAGCGTCTGGCTCACCTTCGCCAACGACAACGGCTGAGTGCAGCCACCAACGCCGCTTTGGTCGAGTGATGCGGCCGCAAAAACCAATATGAAGAGAGGTCCTGAATGCGCCATCAGGTGCAGTGGAAGTTGTGCTGGGAAAACGAGTTGCAGCTCTCCGATCACGTTAAGCTCGCCGAGTTCTTTCGTGATACGTACGGGCCGACTGGGGCGTCCAACGCAGAACCGTTCGAAGGTAGTCGAAGCTGGGCCGGAGCCAGGCCTGAACTCCGCGTAATCGCCTATGATTCAAGCGGTGTAGCGGCTCACATGGGCATACTGCGCCGTTTCATCAAGGTCGACGCGGTCGACCTGTTGGTGGCTGAGCTGGGCCTGTACGGGGTACGTCCGGACCTTGAGGGTCTGGGAATCGCCCATTCAATCCATGTCATGCTTCCAATACTGCAGGAGCTTGGCGTTCCATTCGCTTTCGGAACGGTCAGGGACGCGCTGCGGAATCATGTTGAGAGGTTCGGACGGCGATACAGCCCTATGGCCGTTTTGTCGGGAATTCGCGTGCGCTCCACCCGACCAGAGGCCCGCCTCGACCTGCCGCCCACACGCATCGATGACGCACTCACCATTGTTCTGCCAGTTGGACGGCCGATCAGCGAATGGCCCACGGGCACGATGATAGATCGGAACGGACCAGAGCTATGAGCCGGTCCGATTGCTTGTACGAAGTGCGCCGTGAGTGCTCTGACGGCACCGGCCGTCGAAGCGTTTATCTGACGTTTGACGACGGTCCCAATCCACTTTTCACACCGGAGATTCTCGACGTGCTGGCAGAGCAGCGGGTGCCGGCGACTTTCTTCGTCATCGGCGCCTACGCCTTAGAGCACCCAGATCTAATCCAACGGATGATCGCAGAAGGGCACGAGGTAGGCAACCACACGATGTCTCATCCGGACCTGTACCAATGCGGTTTCGGCGAAGTGCAACGTGAGGTCTTTGAAGCGAACGACGCCATCATGAGAGCGTGCCCGCAGGCCTCGGTCCGCTTTGTTCGCGCGCCCTACGGCGCCTGGAGCGAAGAAGTCTGCACAGCATCACAGATCGCCGGGCTGGCGGCCCTTCATTGGTCCGTCGACCCTCGAGATTGGTCTCGCCCTGGAGTCGAGGCGATTATTGATAGAGTGCTCGCCTCTGTCCGGCCGGGCGCAATTGTACTCTTGCACGACGGATGCCCTCCCGGCGAGTTGAGCCAGGGCGCTCACGCCGGCATGCGCGACCAGACGGTCACGGCGCTGTCCCGGCTGATTCCAGCACTGCGTGAGCGCGGATTTGTAATCCGCTCACTTCCTCAACATCACTGAACAAACGAGATCCCATGACACTTCTTGGTACAACCAGCACTGTGGCCATTTCGCTTTATGCACTGCTCTCGACTGCCTATAAGAGCATGCAAGGGCTTTATGCTATGCCGACAAAGGATTCGTCGGCGTTGGAGGTTCTCGTCGGCTCCGACAAACTGCCCAGCGTGGATGTCATCGTCCCCTGCTTCAACGAGGATCCGCGCACGCTTTCAGAGTGCCTGGCTTCCATTGCAGACCAAGAATACGCCGGAAGACTTCGGGTCTATTTGGTTGATGACGGTTCTGGAAATCGCGAAGCCTTAGGAACTGTCCACGAAGACTACGCGCGCGACCCTAGGTTCGACATCATTTTGCTTCCCGAGAATGTTGGAAAGCGCAAGGCGCAGATCGCCGCGATACGCCGCTCATCAGGGGATCTGGTGCTTAACGTTGATTCAGACACGGTACTCGCACCCGACGTCATTTCCAAGCTTGTACCGAAGATGCGAGATTCAGCGGTCGGCGCAGTCATGGGTCAGTTGACGGCCAGTAACCGAACCGAGAGCTGGCTGACCAGGCTGATAGACATGGAGTACTGGCTGGCTTGCAACGAGGAGCGCGCGGCACAGGCTCGCTTCGGTGCCGTTATGTGCTGTTGCGGCCCATGTGCCATGTACCGCCGGTCTGCGCTCCTTTTGTTACTGGACCAGTACGAGTCGCAATTTTTTCGGGGCAAGCCAAGCGACTTCGGTGAGGATCGCCATCTCACTATCCTGATGCTGAAAGCAGGCTTTCGAACCGAATACGTTCCGAGCGCCATCGCGGCCACAGTCGTTCCGAACAGACTCGGACCGTATCTGCGCCAACAACTCCGTTGGGCACGAAGCACATTCCGGGACACGCTGCTTGGGCTGCGCTTGCTGCCTAGCCTAAATAGCTATCTCACGTTGGACGTGGTCGGACAGAATCTCGGCGCGCTACTCCTCGCCCTATCGGTATTAACGGGCCTCGCACATTTCGCACTGACAGGCACTGTGCCTTGGTGGACAGGACTGATGATTGTGTCCATGACCATGCTCCGATGCAGCGTGGTAGCATTTCGTGCTCGACAATTTCGATTTCTTGGCTTTTCGCTGCACACGTTCATCAACGTCTTTCTCTTGCTTCCGTTGAAGGCCTACGCGCTGTGTACCTTGAGCAATAGCGATTGGCTGTCACGAAGCTCTGCTGTCGCTACATCGAACACTGGGGGAAAACAGGCCCCCACCCAAACTCCGATCACTGGTTCCAGCAGGGCAGAATTCTCGCCCCATTCGGCTCCGCTTCGCAGGCTCAATCTTGCGCGGGATTCTTCGGAATTAGTCCTGTCGGACAACATTTGCGGCGACGAGTGATCGCTACTTACCTGATGGACGAGAGGTGCACGAGTTTGACCCAGAACGCGAATCATCAGTTGCTTGATCGGGAATTGGCCGCAGACGATCCGTGGCGCCTCGACGGCAATCCGTTCGAGCAGAAGCGCCACACGCAAATGCTCCAGCTGGCGCTTGCCCAAGGCTCCATTACAAATGCCCTCGAAGTCGGGTGCGCTGCCGGCGCATTCACGGAAAAACTAGCCCCCTACTGCCAAGGGCTCACCGTCATCGATGTCGTGGCGCAAGCGATTGCTCGAGCACGTCAACGGATAAAGGAGCCGTCGCGCATCAACTGGATAGTCTCCGATGTTCAACAGTTTTCGACCGACGAGTTGTTTGACCTGATCGTTGTGGCGGAGGTCCTCTACTACCTCGGAGACATAGCCGAGATGCGCGCGGCCGTCAAAAACCTGGTGCGGGTGCTTGCGCCAGGCGGGCATCTGATCTTCGGATCGGCAAGGGATGCTAATTGCCGTCGCTGGGGTCACGCCGCTGGTGCTGAGCCGGTCATCGCCATGCTGAACGAAACGTTGATCGAGGTAGAGCGTCTTGAGTGTCGGGGCGAGTCGGTCAACGAAGACTGCTTGCTCGTCCGTTTCCGGAACCCGATTTCCGCTTCCTGATGAATCGAATCTATCGCCGTTAACGTGGAGACACTATGCGCATCTGTGGTACCAAGCTGACCCATGATGGGGCGATCGCCCTGGTCGAGGATGGACGGCTCGTCTTCTGCGTTGACCAGGAAAAGCGGCACAACGATCCGCGTTACCAATCCATCGATAATCTCGACGCAATTGTTGCCGCTTTAGCGGAGCAGCGGCTAGATCCTTGTGATGTCGATCAGTTCGTTATCGACGGCGGGGATGGCGAAGACGAGTCACAGTTTCAGGTCGGCAGGCAACCAAGCAACCGCCAGTTTTGTCGTCCCTCTCGGTAAAATGAACCCATGTCCATGGTAGCGATCGACCTTACTGACGTAAGCAAAACTTATGACAAGCTCGTTGTCGACAGGCTGTCGTTCCGCGTTGCGGCGGGGGAATGCTTCGGGCTCTTGGGACCGAACGGCGCGGGCAAAAGCACGATTGCGCGTATGGTCCTCGGCATGACATCGCCTGATGCGGGGAAGATTACTGTGCTCGGCGCTCCAGTCCCGGCGCGCGCGCGTTTGGCACGTATGCGCATCGGCGTGGTCCCGCAGTTCGACAATCTTGATGCCGCGTTCACTGTACGCGAGAACCTGTTGGTGTTCGGGCGCTACTTCCGGATGAGCAGACGCCAGATCGATGCGGTCATACCATCGCTGCTTGAGTTCGCCCGCCTCGAGAACAAAGCGGATGCGCGCGTCGCCGAACTGTCCGGCGGCATGAAGCGGCGCCTGACGCTCGCGCGTGCGCTGATCAATGACCCGCACTTGCTGGTGATGGACGAGCCGACCACCGGCCTCGATCCGCAGGCCCGCCACCTGATCTGGGATCGGCTGCGATCGCTGCTGGCGCGGGGCAAGACTATTCTTTTGACTACCCATTTCATGGAAGAGGCCGAGCGGCTGTGCGATCGGCTGTGCGTTATGGAGGAGGGGCGCAAGATCGCCGAAGGTCGCCCGTCCGAACTCATTGACGAGCAGATCGGCTGTGACGTGGTCGAGGTCTACGGCGGCAATCCGCATGAACTGGGTGCGCTGATCCGGCCGTACGCACAGCGCATCGAGGTGAGCGGTGAGACGCTTTTTTGCTATGCACCCGATCCGGAGCAGGTGCTGGCGCAGCTACGCGGGCGCACGGGTCTACGCCTTCTGCAGCGTCCCCCCAATCTCGAGGATGTGTTTTTGCGGTTAACCGGGCGCGAGATGGAGGACTGAACAATGGGCGAACGTTATGCGGCGGGCATGCCCGCCAATGCGTGGAATTGGGTCGCGGTTTGGCGCCGCAACTATCTTGGATGGAAGAAAATCGGGCTTGCATCGGTTCTCGGCAACCTCGCCGATCCGATGATCTATCTGTTCGGTCTCGGCTTTGGCATCGGAACAATGATAGGTCCTGTTGAGGGCACTTCGTACATTGCGTTTCTCGCGGCTGGCATGGTTGCCACAAGCGTGATGGCATCGGCGACCGCTGAAACGGTCTACGGGAGTTTCGGCCGCATGGGCGACCAGCGCACCTGGGAAGGAATGCTATGCACTCAGCTGACGCTCGGCGATATCTTACTCGGCGAATTGGCGTGGGCAGCCACGAAGGCCCTCATGGCGGGCACAGCAATCACTATTGTTGCCACCACGCTCGGATACGCATCGTGGCCATCCATCCTCTGCTTGCTGCCAGTCATCGCTCTCAATGGCCTCGCCTTCGCGAGTCTAGCGATGGTCGTCACGGCGCTTGCGCCCAGCTATGAATATTTCATATTTTATAATACGCTTGTTATTACACCCATGCTGTTCCTTTGCGGCGCGATGTTTCCGGTCAACCAATTGCCCGGCGCTTTTCAGTATGCTGCCTCCTTATTGCCGCTCGCACATGCAATCGACCTCATTCGTCCAGCGATGCTTGGCCGTCCGATTGACAAAATGGGCCTGCATATCGGCGCGCTTTGCATATACACGGTTTTGCCCTTCTTCTTTTCGATTGCTCTTTTTCGTCGAAGGCTGATGCGTTGACGCTACTCACCATTCGAATTGGATGTTTGGGCGCAACCCATTCACACGCCGCCTAGATCAAGACATGCGTTTTAAAGGACTCGATCTGAACCTCCTCGTTGTGTTGGACGCTCTGGTCAGGGAACGTAAAGTCACCGCGGCGGCCCGCAGTATTAACCTGAGCCAGCCGGCAATGAGCGCCGCCGTTGCTCGGTTACGCGCCTATTTCAGCGATGAGCTATTTACGATGAGCGGCCGCGAGCTCATTTTGACACCGCGCGCTGAGGGGCTCGCCCCAGCAGTCAGGGAGGCATTGCTGCACATCCAGCTATCGATTATTTCCTGGGACGCCTTCAACCCAGCCCAATCGGATCGTCGCTTCCGGATCATCCTTTCCGATTACATCACGCTCGTATTTTTTAAGAAGATCGTAGAACGTGCTGCGCGGGAAGCTCCCGCCGTCCGCTTTGAATGTCTCCCTATTTCCGACGACCCCGAGGAGCTTCTCCGGCGCGGCGACGTTGATTTTCTGATCATGCCGGAAGTATTCATGTCGAAACATCCTCGCGCAGCCCTGTTCGAAGATAAGCTCGTATGCGTAGGCTGCCGCACGAACAAGCAGCTGTCAGAGCCACTTACATTGGAGCGATACTTATCGATGGGGCAGGTTGTCCTCAAATTCGGGGACACCCGGCAGCTCTCCGTCGAGGAATGGTATCTGCTTGAGCACGGTTTCGAGAGACGTATCGAAGTTGTCGTACACGGCTTTAGCCTGATCCCGCCCGTTGTATCCGGCACCAGCCGCATCGGGACCATGCCCTTACGGCTGGCGCAGCATTTCGCAAAAACAACACCCCTGCGGATTGTCCAACTTCCGCCACCACTTCCTCCCGCATTCACGGAGGCCATCCAATGGCCTGCGCTCCACAATAGTGATCCGGCAAGCTTGTGGATGCGTGAAATGATGTTGCAGGAGGGATCTCGTATGATTCCTCTGCCTAAGAGCACCGGACGTCTCAGTTGTCCGCAAATTGAGAAACTGCCCCCCCCTCGACCATGAGAGGAGGCATGGATGGCGGTTGGAATTGGGAGATTCCTGCATTGTCGAGAACGATGTGGAGAGAGCTGATGCTTCAGCCTAAGAGGTAGCAGCGACGCTTCGGCTGCATGAACTTGGCTGGTGGAGCGAACCGATGGGCGAAGGAATTCGGGTGCGCGCAACACGGTGCGTCGGTATCTCCGCCACGGCGGGACCGTTCCGTTTGGTAAACCTGTTCGGCCGACCGCGTTGACGGGCTGGACGATTGGCTGCGAGAGCGCTTGTTCCGGCCCCCCCCGCCTGCGAGCCCGCAACTGCTCAGCAGAAGGGCGAAGTGAACGAGAGTGCATCCATTTCGTAAATGTATGCCTATCCAAGCAATCGATTTCTCCAATTGTCCGATGACGAATATGAACGCCTCAGGCAGGGGCATCATTAGGAGTATTTCAATGGCAAAGATTATCGAAGGTGGCCCGGGTTCCGAAACACTCCTCGGCACCGAGCTTGGAGATTGGATGGAGGGTTTCGC
>NZ_JAMYVM010000042.1:0-24536 GCF_040324035.1 Mesorhizobium sp. M0016
TCAGCGACGTCTTGCCATGATCGACGTGGCCAATCGTGCCAATGTTCACATGAGGCTTGTTACGCTCGAATTTACCTTTTGCCATGTGATGTCTCCAATCTGCTCGCCCGTACGGGACTTGAATTAAGTTACCGATGCAACCCGCTGGGGTTACGCGTATTTCTTCTGGACTTCCTGGGCGACCGCGGTCGGCACAGGCTCATAGTGATCGAACTGCATCGTGTAGGCAGCGCGGCCCTGGCTCATCGAGCGCAGGTTGTCGACGTACTTGAACATGTTGGCCAGCGGCACCATCGCGTTGATGACGACAGCCACGCCACGCGCTTCCTGGCCCTGGATCTGGCCACGACGGCCGTTCAGGTCGCCGATGACGCTGCCGACATAGTCTTCCGGCGTCACGACTTCGACCTTCATGATCGGCTCGAGCAGTTGCACGCCAAGCTTGGGTGCAGCTTCACGGAAGCAGGCGCGGCCGGCGATTTCGAACGCCAGGACGCTGGAGTCCACATCGTGGTAAGCGCCGTCGATAAGCGTCGCCTTGACGCCGATCATCGGGAAGCCCGCGAACGGACCCGACGACATGACGCTGTTGATGCCCTTTTCGACACCCGGGATGTATTCCTTGGGAACCGCACCGCCGACGATCTTGGTCTCGAACTCGAACTCCGAGCTTTCCGGGTTCGGTTCGAACACGATCTTGACGCGAGCGAACTGACCGGTACCGCCGGTCTGCTTCTTGTGGGTGTAGTCCTGCTCGTGCCTGCGGGTGATGGTCTCGCGGTAAGCCACCTGCGGCGCGCCGACATTGGCCTCGACCTTGAACTCGCGGCGCATGCGGTCGACGATGATGTCGAGGTGAAGTTCGCCCATGCCCGAAATGATGGTCTGGCCGCTTTCCTCGTCGGTCTTGACGCGGAAGGACGGATCCTCGGCGGCCAGGCGGTGAAGGGCGAGGCCCATCTTTTCCTGGTCGTTCTTGGTCTTCGGCTCGATGGCGATCTGGATGACCGGATCGGGGAATTCCATGCGCTCGAGGATGACCGGGTGCAGCGGATCGCTGAGCGTGTCGCCGGTGGTCGTGTCCTTGAGGCCAGCCAGAGCAACGATGTCGCCGGCAAAGGCTTCTTCGACGTCGGCGCGCGAATTCGCATGCATCTGCAGCATGCGGCCGATGCGCTCTTTCTTGCCCTTGACGGTGTTATCGACCGAGATGCCCTTGGTCAGTTTGCCCGAATAGATGCGGGCAAAGGTCAGCGAACCGACGAACGGGTCGTTCATAATCTTGAAGGCCAGCATCGACAGCGGCTCGTTGTCGTCGGCATGACGCTCGATCTCGGCATCGGTCTTGGCGTCGACGCCCTTGATGGCGGGAACATCGGCCGGCGACGGCAGGTATTCGACGACGGCGTCGAGCAGCGGCTGCACGCCCTTGTTCTTGAAGGCCGAGCCACAGAACATCGGGTAGAACTTGACCGCGATGGTGCCCTTGCGGATCAGCGCGCGGATCTCGTCATTCGACGGCATCTTGCCTTCGAGGTAATTCTCGAGGGCCGTCTCGTCCATTTCGACGGCGGCTTCGATCATCTTCTCGCGGTATTCTTCGGCCCGGGCCTGAAGGTCGGCAGGGATCTCGACGACGTCCCAGGCAGCGCCCAGCGTCTCGTCGCGCCAGACCAGCGCGTTCATCTCGACGAGATCGACGACACCCTTGAACTCGGTCTCAGCGCCGATCGGCAGTTGCATGACGACGGCATGCGCACCAAGACGCGAGCCGATCATCTCGACCGAGCGGTAGAAGTCGGCGCCGATCTTGTCCATCTTGTTGCAGAAGATCATGCGCGGAACTTTATACTTGTCGGCTTGGCGCCAGACAGTCTCGGTCTGCGGCTCGACACCGGCATTGGCATCGAGCAGCGCAATGGCGCCGTCGAGCACGCGCAGCGAACGCTCGACCTCGATGGTGAAGTCGACGTGTCCGGGAGTGTCGATGATGTTGAAGCGGTACATCTTGCCGCTGCGACCCTTCCAGAAGGTCGTGGTGGCGGCGGACGTGATCGTGATGCCGCGTTCCTGCTCCTGCTCCATCCAATCCATGGTGGCAGCGCCGTCGTGGACTTCGCCGATCTTGTGCGACTTGCCCGTGTAATAGAGGACGCGCTCGGTGGTCGTCGTCTTGCCGGCGTCAATATGCGCCATGATACCGAAATTGCGGTAGTCTTCGATTTTATATTCGCGGGCCATCTTGGATGCCTTCTCAGTCTCGTTCGCGCTTTACCAGCGGTAGTGTGCGAAAGCGCGGTTGGCTTCTGCCATCTTGTGGGTGTCTTCACGCTTCTTCACGGCGGTGCCGCGGTTATTGGCCGCGTCCATCAGCTCGCCGGAGAGGCGGTCGACCATGGTGGTCTCGTTGCGGTTGCGCGCAGCTGCAATCAGCCAGCGGATCGCCAGGGCCTGGCGGCGCTCGGGGCGCACATCGACCGGAACCTGGTAGGTAGCGCCGCCGACGCGGCGCGACCGGACTTCCACATGCGGCGCAACATTGTCGAGCGCCTGATGGAAGACGGTGACCGGCTCCTGCTTGGTCTTCGACTGAACCTGGTCGAGCGCACCGTAGACGATGGTCTCGGCAACCGACTTCTTGCCGTCATACATGACGGCGTTCATGAACTTGGTGACGATCAGATCGCCGAACTTCGGGTCCGGATTGATCTCACGCTTTTCTGCACTGTGACGACGCGACATGGCTTTTGTCTCTCAATCTCGTAGCCCGACGCATTCAAGCAGCGCCAGGGCCGGAAAATCTTACTTCGGACGCCCTTACTTCGGACGCTTGGCGCCGTACTTCGAACGGCGCTGCTTGCGGTTCTTCACGCCCTGCGTGTCGAGCACGCCGCGGATGATGTGGTAGCGCACGCCCGGAAGATCCTTGACGCGGCCGCCGCGGATCATGACCACGGAGTGTTCCTGAAGGTTGTGGCCTTCGCCGGGGATGTAGCCGATCACTTCAAAGCCGTTGGTCAGGCGGATCTTGGCCACCTTGCGCAGTGCCGAGTTCGGCTTCTTCGGCGTCGTTGTATAGACGCGCGTGCAGACGCCCCGCTTCTGCGGGTTCTGCTGCATGGCCGGGACCTTGTTGCGCTTCACCGGCGCAATGCGCGGCTTGCGGATCAGCTGGTTGACGGTAGGCATTAAACCCTCTTGTCTCTCAATTCCGTGTCTCGCCCGGTCAGGGCCGCTCAAAGCGCCAATTCCATACGCAAATTCGGGCCATAAACCGCGCCTCGCGGTCCTGCCCGAACAAAATGCAGAGGAAGCGGGAACCGCTTCATGCGCGCCGGAAATGTCTTTTCGCTCGTAAAACGAACCCTGTTTGAGGCAAACTCCAAAGCGTGTCGCTTCGGAAGGGAGAGCCTCACATCGGTTCTGACTGGGCGGCTTCTACTCGCAAGACCGTGAACCGTCAACCCCGGCACGCCAAATATTGCGCGCTGACGACGGCTTGGCAGCCATGTGAAAGACGCATGTAATTTTCTTTCTTCATTTTGCAAGGCAGAGGAAGAAAGTGACCCGCGCAGACAAGAAAGTGACCGGCTTTTGGCTGTCATGCGCGGGTTCTTCATGGCAAAAGGCGCCATGGACAGCGCAAATCCCCTCGCCCGCACCCGTCTCAAAAGGAATCAGCCCGTGAACGACAATGAGGAGCGCCCGGTCACCATCATCACCGGCCGCGTCTGGAAAAAGAAGGGCGGCAAGCCGGAAGGCGTGCATGTGATGCTGGTCGCGCCCGACGACGATTCGGCCGTGCGCCGGGCGCTCGAATCGCTCGCCGCCGAAGGCTATGCCGAAGCTGAGCTCGACCAGATCGGCGATATGGAGGGCGTACCCGACGAGGAGCCGCATCTGTCGGCCTTCCAGGGCGCGCTCGAAGGCGAAGTGTCGATCGTTACGTTCGAGGTTCCGCTCTGAGCGTCGCCGGCTGCTTGCGCCTGTCACCGCGCCGGCTTGCCCGGCACCGGTTCTCTGCTAAGAACCGGGCGACTTAACCAGCCAAATTCGAATCCGCGGAGTTCCCATGCCCTCGAACAATGGTCCCATCAAGCTCGGCATCGTCGGCGTCGGCAAGATCGTGCGCGACCAGCATCTGCCGGCAGTGGCCAAGGATGCGAACTACCGCCTCATCGCCGCCGCCAGCCGGCACGGCAAGGTGGACGGCATCCCGAATTTTCCGACCATCGAGGCGATGCTCGACGCGGTGCCGGAACTCGAGGCCGTGTCGCTGTGCATGCCGCCGCAGTTCCGCTACGACGCGGCACGCACCGCGCTGATGGCGAAAAAGCATGTTTTCCTGGAGAAGCCGCCGGGCGCTACGGTCAGTGAGGTCGAGGACCTGAAGCAGCTGGCGGCAGCCAATGGCGTTTCACTGTTCGCCAGCTGGCATTCGCGCTACGCACCGGCAGTGGAGGCCGCGCGCGCCTTCCTAGCGTCGGCCAAGGTCAACTCGGCTGCCATCGCCTGGAAGGAAGATGTCCGCCGCTGGCATCCGAACCAGGATTGGATCTGGGCGCCGGGCGGTTTCGGCGTCTTCGATCCCGGCATAAACGCACTGTCGATCGCAACCCACATCCTGCCGGCGATGTTCATCACCTCGGCCGTCCTCGACTTCCCGGAAAACCGCGCCTCGCCTGTGGCGGCCCACGTGACCTTCCGTACCTCGGATGGGTTGCCGGTGACCATGGAGCTCGACTGGCTGCAGACGGGACCACAGAGCTGGGACATCCTGGCCGACACCGACAAGGGCAAGATGGTGCTGTCCGGCGGCGGCACCAAGCTCGCCATCGACGGCAAGGTGGTTCACGACGAGCCGGAGGCCGAATATCCCCAGCTTTACCGGCGCTTCGCTGAAATCGTACGCGCCGGCGTCTCCGATGTCGATTTGGCACCCCTGCAGCACGTGGCCGACGCCTTCATGCTCGGCAAGCGCAATGTGGTGGGAGCGTTCTTCGATTGAACGATGAGTTCTGCCGGACCGCAGTCCGGACACTCACCATGCAGCCTTACTCGACGATCGCAATCGCAAAGCCGTCATAGCCTTTGGCGCCGACGGTCTGGATGGCGGTGCCGTCCAGGCGCTTGTCGCCGCCGATGAAGGAAAACGCACCGCGTGCGCCTTCGACATACGCGTCACGGCCATCGTCGTTGAGCACGGTGCCGTCGCGGATGACGTTGTCGCAGATGATGACCGTCCCCGGCCGCGACAGGCGCATGGCCCATGACAGATAATTCGGGTTGTTCGGCTTGTCCGCGTCGATGAAGATCAGATCGAACGGACCGGCATTTTCGGCAGCCAGCGTCTCAAGCGACTGAAGCGCGGGGCCGATCCTGAGCTCGACCTTGTCCGGCACCCCTGCCCGCTCGAGATTCGAGTGCGCGACTTTTGCATGATGCGGCTCGAGTTCGAGCGTCACGATCTTGCCGCCGACGGGCAATCCCCTTGCCATCCAGATGGTCGAGTAGCCGCCAAGCGTGCCGATCTCCAGCACCTTCCTGGCGCCGCTGATGCGGACCAGCAGCGACAGCAGCTTGCCCTGCGCCGGCGATACGTCGATGGCCGGCAGGCCCTGGTCGCGGTTGGCCGCAAGCACCGCTTCGAGGATGGGATCTGCCTCGAAGAGAGAGGAAACGATGTAGTCGTCGACGTCAGTCCAAACCTTCTTGCTCATGTTTTCCTCGATTCGATTGGGGGTCAAAACGCGAAAAGGGGCCACTGGGGCCCCCTTCCTTCTTCTCGTCCTACCGCGCTTACTGCGCGGCGTTGACCATGTCGGTCAGCATCGGCTCGGCGACCTCGACACCGGACGCCTTGCGGCGCTCGTCGATGATCAGTTCGTCGCGCGAGGTGGCGATGCGCCGGATCTGGCTCATCGTGCCGCCGGTACCGGCCGGGATCAGCCGGCCGACGATGACGTTTTCCTTCAGGCCCTGCAGCATGTCGGTCTTGCCGGCAACCGCAGCTTCGGTCAGCACCCTGGTCGTCTCCTGGAAGGAGGCGGCCGAGATGAAGGAAGGCGTCTGCAGCGAGGCCTTGGTTATGCCCAGCAGCACCGGCTGGCCTTCGGCCGGCTTCTTGCCGTCCTCGACCAGGCGCTCGTTGACCTCTTCCAGTTCGATCACGTCGACGTGGTCGCCCGGAATGTAGGTCGAGTCGCCCTGTACCGTGATCTCAACCTTCTGCAGCATCTGGCGAACGATCACCTCGATGTGCTTGTCGTTGATCGACACGCCCTGCAGACGGTAGACTTCCTGGATTTCGTTCACGAGGTAGGAAGCAAGTGCTTCCACGCCCTTGATCGCCAGGATGTCGTGCGGCGCCGGATTGCCGTCGAGGATGTAGTCGCCCTTCTCGATGACGTCGCCGTCCTGGAGATGGAACGGCTTGCCCTTCGGGATCAGGTATTCGACCGGCTCAAGCGTCGAGTCATGCGGCTCGATGATGATGCGGCGCTTGTTCTTGTAGTCGCGGCCGAAGCGGATCGTGCCATCGATCTCGGCGATGATGGCGTGATCCTTCGGACGACGTGCCTCGAACAGCTCGGCAACACGCGGCAGACCGCCGGTGATGTCCTTGGTCTTCGCGCTTTCCATCGGGATACGCGCCAAAACGTCGCCGGGACGAACCTGCGAACCCGGCTCGACCGAAAGAATGGCCTCGACCGAGAGCAGGAAGCGGGCGTCGCCGCCCTTCGACAGCTTGCCGACCTTGCCCTTGGGGTCAAGGATGGCGATCGCCGGCTTGAGGTCGTTGCCGCGTGGCGTCGAGCGCCAGTCGATGACCTCGCGCTTGGTGATGCCGGTCGATTCGTCGGCCGTTTCCTGAACGGAAATGCCGTCGACCAGATCCTCGTACGACACCTTGCCTTCGATTTCGGTAAGGACAGGGCGGGTATAGGGATCCCATTCGGCGATACGCTGGCCCCGCTTCACCTTGTCGCCATCGTCCACGAAGATGCGCGAACCATAGGTAAGGCGATGCGAGGCACGCTCCTTGCCGGCTTCGTCGAGGATCAGCACCGCCATGTTGCGGCCCATGACCATCTGCTGGCCGTCCGAGTTGCGCACCACGTTGCGGTTGCGGATCTCGACCTTGCCCTCATACGAGGCTTCAAGGAACGAGCTGTCCACCACCTGCGCCGTACCGCCCATGTGGAAGGTACGCATGGTGAGCTGGGTGCCCGGCTCGCCGATCGACTGCGCCGCGATGACGCCGACGGCTTCGCCCTGGTTGACCGGGGTGCCGCGGGCAAGATCGCGTCCGTAGCAGACCGCGCACACGCCGATCCTGACCTCGCAGGTCAGTGCCGAGCGAATGCGGACCGACTGCACGCCGGCCTTTTCGATCTTTTCCACGTCACGTTCGTCCATCAGCGTTCCGGCCTTGACCAGAACTTCGCCCGAAACCGGATGCGTGATGTCGTCGAGCGAGGTGCGGCCCAGCACGCGCTGACCGACCGAAGCAACGACCTGACCGGCATCGACGATCGGCTGCATGGTGAGGCCCTTGTCGGTGCCGCAATCCACGGAGTTGACGATGCAGTCCTGCGCCACGTCGACCAGACGACGGGTGAGGTAACCCGAGTTCGCCGTCTTCAAGGCGGTGTCGGCCAGACCCTTGCGGGCGCCGTGGGTCGAGTTGAAGTACTCGAGCACGGTCAGGCCTTCCTTGAAGTTCGAGATGATCGGCGTCTCGATGATTTCACCCGAGGGCTTTGCCATCAGGCCGCGCATGCCGGCGAGCTGACGCATCTGGGTGGGCGAACCACGCGCACCCGAATGCGACATCATGTAGATCGAGTTCATTGGCTTTTGACGGCCACTGTCCTCGAACTCGACGGCCTTGATGCGGGCCATCATCTCGTCGGCGACCTTTTCCGAGCACTTCGCCCAGGCGTCGACGACCTTGTTGTACTTCTCGCCCTGCGTGATCAGGCCGTCATTGTACTGCTGCTCGTACTCCTTGGCCAAAGCCTCGGTGTCGGAAACCAGCTTGATCTTGGCGTCCGGGATCAGCATGTCGTCCTTGCCGAACGAAATGCCGGCGCGGCAGGCGTGGCTGAAGCCGAGGGCCATGATGCGGTCGCAGAAAATGACCGTCTCCTTCTGACCGCAGTGGCGGTAGACGGTGTCGATCATCTTGGAGATGTTCTTCTTGGTCATCTCCTGGTTGGCCGTCTCGTAAGGCACATTGACGTTCTTCGGCAGCAGCTCGCCGATGATCATGCGGCCAGGCGTGGTGTCGTAGATTTTCGACACGACCTTGCCTTCGGCGTCGACCGTGCGGAAACGACCCTTGATCTTGGAGTGCAGCGTCACCGCCTTGGTCTCGAGCGCGTGCTGGAGTTCGCCCATGTCGGCAAACACCATGCCTTCGCCCGGCTCGTTCTGATTGACGATCGAGAGATAGTAGAGACCCAGGACCATGTCCTGCGACGGCACGATGATCGGCGCGCCGGAAGCCGGGTGCAGGATGTTGTTGGTCGACATCATCAGCACGCGGGCTTCAAGCTGCGCTTCCAGCGAGAGCGGCACGTGAACGGCCATCTGGTCGCCGTCGAAGTCGGCGTTGAAGGCCGTGCAGACCAGCGGATGCAGCTGGATCGCCTTGCCTTCGATCAGGATCGGCTCGAACGCCTGGATGCCCAGGCGGTGCAGCGTCGGCGCACGGTTCAGCAGCACCGGATGCTCGCGAATGACCTCGTCGAGGATATCCCAGACTTCCGGACGCTCCTTCTCGACCAGCTTCTTGGCCTGCTTGACGGTCGAGGAGAACCCCTTGGCGTCGAGGCGGGCGTAGATGAACGGCTTGAACAGTTCGAGCGCCATCTTCTTCGGCAGGCCGCACTGGTGCAGCTTGAGCTCCGGACCGGTGACGATGACCGAACGGCCCGAATAGTCGACGCGCTTGCCGAGTAGGTTCTGGCGGAACCGGCCCTGCTTGCCCTTCAACATGTCGGACAGCGACTTCAGCGGACGCTTGTTGGCGCCGGTGATGACGCGGCCGCGACGGCCGTTGTCGAACAGCGCATCGACGGCTTCCTGCAGCATGCGCTTTTCATTGCGCACGATGATGCCGGGGGCGCGCAGCTCGATCAGCCGCTTCAGACGGTTGTTGCGGTTGATGACGCGGCGATAGAGATCGTTCAGGTCGGACGTCGCGAAACGTCCACCATCCAGAGGAACCAGCGGGCGCAGGTCCGGCGGGATCACCGGAACCACCTTCATGATCATCCATTCCGGACGGTTGCCGGACTCCATGAAGTTCTCGACGACCTTGAGTCGCTTCAGATACTTCTTCTGCTTCAGCTCGGACGTGGTCGAAGCCAGTTCCGAACGCAGGTCGCCGGCGATCTTCTCCAGGTCCATGCCGGCCAGAAGGTCATGAATGGCCTCGGCGCCGATCATGGCGGTGAACGAATCCTCGCCATATTCGTCGACGGCGATCATGTACTCTTCCTCGCTGAGCAGCTGGTGCTCCTTCAGCGCGGTGAGGCCAGGCTCGGTAACGATGTAGTTCTCGAAGTAGAGGACGCGCTCGATGTCCTTCAGCGTCATGTCGAGCAGTGTGCCGATGCGCGACGGCAGCGACTTCAGGAACCAGATGTGAGCGACAGGTGCCGCCAGCTCGATGTGGCCCATGCGTTCGCGGCGAACGCGCGACAGCGTGACTTCGACGCCGCACTTTTCGCAGATGACGCCCTTGTACTTCATGCGCTTGTACTTGCCGCACAGGCATTCATAGTCCTTGATCGGGCCAAAAATGCGCGCGCAGAACAGACCGTCACGCTCCGGCTTGAAGGTGCGGTAGTTGATGGTCTCCGGCTTCTTGATCTCGCCGAACGACCAGGACAGAATCTTCTCAGGGCTGGCGAGCGATATCCGGATGGAATCGAACACCTGCGCCGGCGCCTGCGGATTGAAGAGATTCATGACCTCTTGGTTCATGCCGTTCTCCTTTTCGGGGTCCTCGAAAACCCCTTGCATCTAACGCGGGCCAAATGCCCGCTGAGTGGTCGGCCCACTGGCCGTAGAATTTGTTGCATCCGGTCGCGGCGTTCCGCGACCGGATGTCTTGCTTACTCGGCCGCGCCCCTATTCGGCAGCATCTGGCAGCCGGACAGGGTTGTCGTCGAGCTTGGTATTCTCCAGCTCGACATTGAGGCCGAGAGACCGCATTTCCTTGACGAGCACGTTGAAGCTCTCGGGAATGCCGGCCTCGAACGTGTCGTCGCCGCGCACGATCGCCTCGTAGACCTTGGTGCGGCCGGCGACATCGTCCGACTTCACCGTCAGCATTTCCTGCAGCGTGTAGGCGGCGCCATAGGCTTCCAGCGCCCAGACCTCCATTTCGCCGAAGCGCTGGCCACCGAACTGCGCCTTGCCGCCCAGCGGCTGCTGGGTAACGAGCGAGTAGGGACCGATCGAACGCGCGTGGATCTTGTCGTCCACCAGGTGGTGAAGCTTGAGCATATAGATATAGCCCATCGTCACCTTGCGATCGAACGGCTCGCCTGTGCGTCCGTCATAGAGCTGCGACTGACCGCTGGTGTGCAGGCCCGCCTGCTCCAGCATGATGTTGATGTCGACTTCATGCGCGCCGTCGAACACCGGTGTCGCGATGGAGACGCCGCGGCGCATCTGCTCGCTGAGGCGAACGATGCTCTCGTCGTCATATTCGCGGACCGGCTCGTTGCGGTCGTTGGCCGGGATGAAGCTCTCGAGCGTCTTGCGCAACGGCTTGATGTCTCCAGCCGTCTTGTAGGCGTCGATAAGCTCGCCGATCTTCTTGCCCATGCCCGCGCATGCCCAGCCCAGATGCGTTTCCAGGATCTGGCCGACATTCATGCGGCTCGGCACACCCAGCGGGTTGAGCACGATATCGGCATGCGTGCCGTCCTCGAGGAAAGGCATGTCCTCGACCGGAACGATCCGCGAGACGACACCCTTGTTGCCGTGACGTCCCGCCATCTTGTCGCCCGGCTGCATCTTGCGCTTCACGGCCACGAAGACCTTGACCATCTTCATGACGCCCGGAGGCATTTCGTCGCCGCGCTGCACCTTCTCGACCTTGTCCATGAAGCGTTGCTCGAGCGCCTTCTTGGAATCGTCGTACTGGCCACGCAGGGCTTCCAGTTCGCTCTGGAGCTTTTCGTTCTCCACCGCAAACTGCCACCACTGCGAACGCGGATACTCGTCCAGCGTGTCCTTCGACAGCTTCGAGCCCTTCTTGAAGCCCTTCGGCCCGGCAATCGCTTCCTTGCCGACGAGAACGTCGGAAAGGCGCGAATAGACGTTGCGGTCGAGGATCGCCTGCTCGTCGTCGCGGTCCTTGGCGAGGCGTTCGATCTCCTCGCGTTCGATCGCCATGGCGCGCTCGTCCTTCTCGACGCCGTGGCGGTTGAAGACGCGCACTTCGACGACGGTGCCGAAGGTGCCCGGAGGCATGCGCATCGAGGTGTCGCGAACGTCGGACGCCTTTTCACCGAAGATGGCGCGCAGGAGCTTTTCTTCCGGCGTCATCGGGCTTTCGCCCTTCGGCGTGATCTTGCCGACCAGGATGTCGCCCGGCTGCACTTCCGCGCCGATATAGACGATGCCGGCTTCGTCGAGGTTCTTCAGCGCTTCTTCCGAAACGTTCGGAATGTCGCGCGTGATTTCCTCCGGTCCAAGCTTGGTGTCGCGGGCCATGACCTCGAATTCCTCGATGTGGATCGAGGTGAAGACGTCGTCGGCCACGATGCGCTCGGAGAGCAGGATCGAGTCCTCGTAGTTGTAGCCGTTCCACGGCATGAACGCGACCAGCACGTTGCGGCCGAGCGCCAGATCGCCGAGCTCGGTCGACGGACCGTCGGCGATGATGTCGCCCTTGTTGACGCGGTCGCCCATGCGCACCAGCGGACGCTGGTTGATGCAGGTGTTCTGGTTCGAACGCTGGAACTTCATCAGCCGGTAGATGTCGACGCCCGACTTGCCGGGATCGAGATCTTCCGTGGCGCGGATGACGATACGCGTCGCGTCCACCTGGTCGACGATGCCGCCGCGGCGGGCGCCGATGGCGGCACCCGAGTCACGGGCAACGATCGGCTCCATGCCGGTGCCTACGAACGGCGCTTCGGCGCGCACCAGCGGCACGGCCTGACGCTGCATGTTGGAGCCCATTAGCGCGCGGTTGGCGTCGTCGTTCTCGAGGAACGGGATCAGCGCCGCGGCCACGGACACCATCTGCTTGGGCGACACGTCCATGAGATCGACGTTTTCGCGCGGCGCCATCATCACTTCGCCGGCGCTGCGGCAAATGACGAATTCGTCGACGAAACCACCATTCTTGTCGAGCTCGGCGTTGGCCTGCGCAACGTGGTGCTTGGACTCTTCCATAGCGGAGAGATAGACGACCTCATTGGTCAGCTTGCCATTGACGATCTTGCGGTACGGGCTTTCGATGAAGCCGTACTTGTTGACGCGCGCGAAGGTCGCCAGCGAGTTGATCAGACCGATGTTCGGGCCTTCCGGCGTCTCGATCGGGCAGATGCGGCCGTAATGCGTCGGGTGCACGTCGCGCACTTCGAAGCCGGCGCGCTCGCGGGTCAGACCGCCCGGGCCAAGTGCCGACAGGCGGCGCTTGTGGGTGATCTCCGACAGCGGGTTGGTCTGATCCATGAACTGCGACAGCTGCGAGGAACCGAA
The DNA here is from genome assembly GCF_040324035.1 of Mesorhizobium sp. M0016. Lineage (NCBI taxonomy): Bacteria > Pseudomonadati > Pseudomonadota > Alphaproteobacteria > Hyphomicrobiales > Phyllobacteriaceae > Mesorhizobium > Mesorhizobium sp. M0016. The sequence goes on from NZ_JAMYVM010000042.1 coordinate 12,736, forward strand.
GAACTCGCGCACGGCGGCAGCCGCCGGCTTGGCGTTGATCAGGTCCTGCGGCATCACCGTATCGATCTCGATCGAGGACATACGTTCCTTGATCGCGCGCTCCATGCGCAGCAGGCCGACGCGGTATTGGTTCTCCATCAGCTCGCCGACAGAACGCACGCGGCGGTTGCCGAGATTGTCGATGTCGTCGATCTCGCCCTTGCCGTCGCGCAGCTCGACCAGCGTCTTGACCACGGCCAGGATGTCGTCCTTGCGCAGCACGCGCACGGTATCCTCAGCCTTGAGCTCGAGGCGCATGTTCATCTTGACGCGGCCGACGGCCGACAGGTCGTAGCGCTCCGAGTCGAAGAACAGCGAGTTGAACATGGCTTCGGCGGTTTCAAGCGTCGGCGGCTCGCCCGGGCGCATGACACGGTAGATGTCGAACAGTGCGTCCTGGCGGCTCTCGTTCTTGTCGACGTTGAGCGTATTGCGGATGTAGGCGCCGACATTGACGTGGTCGATGTCGAGAACCTTGATCTCGCTTTCGCCCGTGCCGAGCAGCACCTTCAGCGTCTTTTCATCGATCTCGTCGCCGGCTTCGAGGAAAATCTCGCCGGTGCCGTAGTTGACGATGTCCTCGGCCAGGTAATTGCCGAGCAGATCCTCGTCGGTCGCCTTGATCGCCTTCAAACCCTTTTCGCCAAGCGCCCTTGCCTGGCGGGCGGTGATCTTCTTGCCGGCCTCGACGACAACTTCGCCTGTGTCGGCATCGACGAGGTCGCCAACGGCCTTGAGGCCGCGGAAACGCTCGACGTTGAACGGGATGCGCCAGTGGTCGCCGGCGCGCTTGTAGGTGATCTTGTTGTAGAAGGTCGACAGGATCTCTTCGCCGTCCATGCCGAGCGCCATCAAGAGCGACGTCACCGGAATCTTGCGGCGGCGGTCGATGCGGGCATGCACGACGTCCTTGGAATCGAACTCGATGTCGAGCCACGAACCGCGATAGGGAATGACGCGCGCCGCAAACAAAAGCTTGCCCGAGGAGTGCGACTTGCCCTTGTCATGGTCGAAGAAGACGCCCGGCGAACGGTGCATCTGCGAGACGATGACGCGCTCCGTGCCATTGACGATGAAGGTGCCGTTGAGCGTCATGAGCGGCATGTCGCCCATATAGACGTCCTGCTCCTTGATGTCCTTGATCGACTTTGCGCCGGTATCCTCGTCGATATCGAACACGATGAGGCGCAGCGTCACCTTGAGTGGCGCGGCATAGGTCAGGTCGCGCTGACGGCATTCGTCAACGTCGAATTTCGGTCCTTCGAACTCGTACTTCACGAACTCCAGCATCGAGGAGCCGGAGAAATCGGAGATCGGGAAAACCGACTTGAAAACGGCCTGCAGTCCCTCGTCCGGACGCCCACCCTTGGGCTCCGCCACCATCAGGAACTGGTCATAGGATGCTTTTTGAACCTCGATCAGGTTCGGCATCTCCGCAACTTCCGGAATCTTTCCGAAGAACTTGCGTACGCGTCTGCGGCCATTGAAAGTCTGGGTCTGGGCCATCGTCGCTCCTTAGCTATAAACTCGGGGCGAGCCTCGCCGCGGCTCACCTTGCATGCGCGGCCACCTCGGCGGCGGCCCCTGATCTGTTTCCCGCCGCCTGGCGGCGACGGCTAAAACGGGAGAAAACCCGTTTCCTGAAGGCCGGTTTCGGCCCTCAGGAAAGAGGTTCTCGTACATCTCGCGCTACGCATCCTCCCCTCTGGTGAAGGGAGTGGCGGACGGCGCGAGGCCGCCCGCCGCTTTTACGCTTACTTCAGGTCGACCTTGGCGCCGGCTGCTTCCAGCTGGGCCTTGAACTTCTCAGCGTCAGCCTTGGAAACGGCTTCCTTGACCGGCTTCGGAGCTGCTTCGACCAGATCCTTGGCTTCCTTGAGGCCCAGGCCGGTGATGGCGCGGACTTCCTTGATGACGTTGATCTTCTGAGCGCCTGCCTCGGTGAGGACGACGTCGAATTCCGTCTTTTCCTCAGCCGGAGCAGCAGCAGCGGCAGCGCCGCCGGCAGCGGCAACCGCCACCGGAGCAGCAGCCGAAACGCCCCACTTTTCTTCCAGAAGCTTCGACAACTCGGCCGCCTCGAGGACGGTCAGCTTCGAAAGGTCGTCTACGATCTTTGCCAGATCAGCCATTGTTGTATTCCTTCATCAGGTTCGAACGTGTGTTTGTGATAGCGAGGAACGGCCTCATGCCGCCTCGTCCTTCCGGGCGTAAGCGCCGATGACGCGCGCGACCGAAGCCGCTGGCGCATTGACGATCTGGGCGATCCGGGTTGCCGGCGTGGCGATCATGCCAACCAGCCTGGCGCGCAACTCATCGAGCGACGGAAGTGTGGCGAGTGCCTTCACACCGTCGGCGTTGAGCGAGGTGGTGCCCATTGCGCCGCCGAGAATGACCAACTTGTCATTTCCCTTGGCGAAATCGGACGCGACCTTCGGCGCCGCAATCGGATCCTCCGAATAAGCGATCAGCGTCTGTCCCTTGAACAGGTCGATGATCGATGCGGAGTCCGTGCCCTGAAGAGCGATTTTGGCGAGACGGTTCTTCGCGACTTTGACGGTGCCACCGGCAGCGCGCATTTTCGACCGAAGGTCGTTCATTTGCGCGACGGTGATACCGGCGTAGTGGGCCACGACGACTGAACCAGCGCCTGCAAAGGCACCATTCAGGCCCGTGACGAGTTCGCGTTTTTCCGCTCTGTCCACTGCCTATCTCCAGTTGACCCCTGCCCCGCTAGTGGGACAGGCGTCGGGTTGCCTTTTTGCCGGCCGGGCCATCCATTACAGATCTCCCGAACGACGCTCGAGGATCCTGCCCCCTTTCGCCACATCGACGGCAAGCCGGAGATGCGCAGACAAAAGGCAAACACGGTTCGAACCTTTCATTGGAGCTTGTCGCTCCGTTGTCCGGTTTTCACCCGTCTCATGCAGGCCTAGTTCAATTAAGGCTTCTGGGCCGCCTGCAATCTCGGACAGGATGTCCGGAAGCCTCTCGACTTCCGGTACCGGGCCGCCGACAAGTCGGAGGCCCGGAATTCACTTGCGGATCAGCGCCTTGGCAGCCGATCCAGATGTTCGTATCAAGACGCTGCGAGCGTCGAGACGTCGAGCTTGAGGCCCGGGCCCATCGTCGAGGTGACCGACACCTTCTTGACGTAGTTGCCCTTGGCGCCAGCCGGCTTTGCCTTGGTCACGGCATCGGCGAAGGCGCGGACGTTTTCTTCCAGCGCCTTGACGTCGAACGAGACCTTGCCGACGCCGGCATGAACGATGCCGGCCTTCTCGACGCGGAACTCGACAGCGCCGCCCTTCGATGCCTTGACGGCGGCGGCGACGTCGGTGGTGACGGTGCCGACCTTCGGGTTCGGCATCATGCCGCGCGGGCCCAGCACCTTGCCCAGACGGCCGACCAGCGGCATCATGTCCGGCGTGGCGATGCAGCGATCGAAGTCGATCGTGCCCTTCTGGACGATGTCGACCAGATCCTCGGCACCGACGATGTCGGCGCCGGCGGCGCGAGCCTCATCGGCCTTGCCGCCACGTGCGAACACGGCGACGCGGACAGAGCGGCCGGTGCCGTTCGGCAGGTTGACCACGCCGCGGACCATCTGGTCGGCATGGCGCGGGTCGACGCCGAGGTTCATCGCCACTTCGATGGTCTCGTCGAACTTCACCGTCGAACGGTCCTTGAGCAGCTTCAGCGCCTCACCAAGGGCATAGGCCTTGTTGGGGTCGATGCCGTCGCGGGACTTCGATACACGCTTTGCAATCTTTGCCATGATCTCAGCCCACCACTTCCAGACCCATCGAGCGGGCGGAGCCCTCGACCATGCGCATGGCCGCCTCGACGTCGTTTGCGTTCAGATCCTTCATCTTCTGTTCGGCGATGGCGCGCACCTTGTCGCGACCGATCGTGCCGGCCTTGATCTTGCCCGGCTCTTTCGAACCCGAAGTCAAGTTCGCCGCCTTTTTCAGGAAGTAGCTCACCGGCGGCGTCTTCATGACGAAGGTGAAGGACTTGTCCTGGTAATAGGTGATGACGACCGGGATCGGCGATCCCTTTTCCATTTCCTGGGTCTGCGCGTTGAACGCCTTGCAGAATTCCATGATGTTGATGCCGCGCTGACCAAGTGCCGGGCCGATCGGCGGAGACGGCGTAGCCGATCCCGCTTTGACCTGGAGCTTGAGCTGGCCTGCAATTTTCTTAGCCATCTCTTTCCTGCCTTTATCTCATGCCGGCCCCAGTATCGGGAACACCGGCGGTTGCAGTCTGGTGGTGCGGTCCGCGCGGCCGGCTAAAGCCGCATTCGCCTCCCACCCGTTCATGGCCGCGCGCTTTCCGCGCCGCCTCCCCTTGCCGGCGAACCGGCGCAGGGTTTTCGGATCAGCCCTTTTCGACCTGTCCGAATTCCAGATCGACCGGCACGGCGCGCCCGAAGATCGAAACTTCCACCTTGAGCCGCGCCCGCTCCTCGTCCACTTCCTGGACGAAACCGTTGAACGAGGCGAACGGACCATCCGAAACGCGGATCGCCTCGCCGATCTCGAAAGTGACCGAGGGCTTCGGCCGCTCGACGCCTTCCTGAACCTGGTTCAGGATGCGCTGCGCCTCGGCTTCGGTGATCGGCACCGGCTTGGAGTCACCGAGGAAGCCGGTGACCTTCGGCGTGTTCTTGACCAGCGAGAACACCGCATCGGTCAGATTGGCCTTGAGCAGCACATAGCCCGGAAAGAACTTGCGCTCGGCATCGACCTTGCGGCCGCGGCGGATTTCGACGACCTTCTCGGTCGGCACCACGATCTGCTCGATATCGGCGGACAGGCCCTTCTGCTTGGCCTTGTTCTCAATGTCCTCGGCGACCTTCTTTTCGAAGTTCGAATAGGCGTGGACGATGTACCAGCGCGCGGTCATTTCAAGACTTCTCCGTAATCGCCGGACTTAATGGCCGAGGCTCAGTAACCGCTCGATCGCGTAGCCCATGGCCACGTCGGCGGTGAAGAAAAAGATCATCGCGATGACCGCGAATACGAGCACCATCACCGTCGAGATCATCGTCTCCCGGCGCGACGGCCAAGTCACCTTGGCAGTTTCCGCGCGGACCTGCTGGAGAAAGACGAAAGGATTTGTGGTTTTCGAAGCCATATGCCGCTCTGTCTTCAAGACCCGTTGGCCGGGTCTCCTGGATGATCCCGCTGGCCGGGACGTGCCGCCTGGGTTCAAGTCGACGCCGAATCAGCGCCATTTCGCCCATGCAAATCGGACGCGTAAAGCCGGCTTCCCAGCTCCACGCGTCGCGTGTCTGTTGTGTCTACATAAAACCGATTCTTGATCCACGCAAGTGGCAAGTGTCCGCTTTATGACCAAACGCCGCCTCGGAACCATCCAGTCGTCCCGTCCCGGCTATCGAGGCCTTATGTCTCAGTTCGCCCAATATGGCAAGCCACCTGCCCTTTTTCAATGCCGGACCCCAATTCCAGGAGGTGGATCCGGAAATCAGGCACGCGATTACAAGTTCGAGGAAATGGCGTTGCGGACGAACCTGCGACCTGCTGTTTTGGAAACCAAATGAAGCGCACGCAAGATTGGAATCCAGCTGCCCATGCCGAGGCAGCTGGATCAACCCAGGGTTAGTTAGGCACAGGCGAGTTCGACCCCGGCCACTGCGCCGATTCCGCATGGTGGGCGTGGGCGCGGCGCGATCACTGCCGGGCACGGGGGCGGGTCGTCGTCATCGTCGGGGCCGAAAGAACGCCCCCGACGCCGCCAAGCCTTGAGAACGCTGCGGCGCGAGGAGGGTCGCCAAGGCAGCACCCGGCCTGAAGTCTCTTTCCCCAGCGTGGGTTTCTCATCCAGAGCCTTCAACGCACTCAGAATCTGGTCGACAGGGATTACCGTGCCGTTGTCCAGGCGGCGCAAGGCAGGCTGGTTTTCCACCGCGCAGGCATCGGACGCCCACGAGGAAAGCAGTGCCCGCTTTTCTCCACTGCTGAGGCGTGGATGGTTGATGACGTTGTCTGGATTGTCGAGCAGGCACAAAGAAGTTTCAATTTTGCCCGAGCGTGCCGCAGAAAGTGTCGGTGTCTCGTAGAAGTTGTCCATCTCCATTCTCCGCAATCTGGGCCTCCCGGCCGAAGCCGGGAGGCGGACCGCCGGGATAACTGAATCGATACGATCAGGCCGCTTTGCGGGTGCGTTCCGTATCCTGGGCGATCTGCTTGCCCACCTGGGCGTCGCCGGCCCCGATGCTAATGCGGCGCGGCTTCAGCTCTTCGGGAATCTCACGGACGATGTCGATGGTCAGGAGACCGTTCTCAAGGTTTGCTGCCTTGATCTTCATGTGGTCGGCAAGCTTGAACGTCTGCCTGAAACTGCGGTAGGCGATGCCCTGGTGCAGCAGCTGGCGTCCGCTCTGGTCATCAGCCTTCTGGCCTGCCACGACCAGTTCGGGTCCATGCTGGGTCAGCTCAACCTCATCCTGGCTGAAGCCCGCGATGGCCATCGAGATACGGTAATCGTTCTCGTCGACCTTCTCGATGTTATAGGGTGGCCAGTCGGGCCGCGTACCATTGTCGGGCATGTCGAAAAGACGGTCAAAACCGACGGTGCTGCGATAGAGAGAGTCAAAGGTTCTCATAGCCACATCCTCCTTGAAGCAACATGGGTACAAGGGCGCCGCCCAGCAGCGCCGCCTTTTGCCAAGCCAATCGGCCTCGGCGGGAAACGAATTAGGAAGGGCTGAAAACCGGTTCAAGAGCCCTGTTCAAAAAAATTCCAGTAGCCAGGCCAGCATCCCGCTTCCAATAATTCGCAGCCGCTGAAAAGCAGCTGGCGGCAGCAAAATAGGCCTATTCTGAATTGTGAACGCAAATGGCAATTGGCTCGCCAATGGCAGTTGAATCAAGGAAATTGGTTCGTGGAAATACGCCGACTTCGGCATTGCGCGTCAGCGCTCTCGCTCTGCGCATGCCTTCGGAACGTCGCTCGTCGAGTACGCGGCTTCAGCCCAACCAAACGAGGAGCCAAAACAAGGCGTTTCTAAAATGCCGGATTCCAACGAGGAAAATGGCACGGGCAGCAGGGCTCGAACCTACGACCTGCGGTTTTGGAGACCGCCGCTCTACCAACTGAGCTATGCCCGTACGCGCGTTTCAGCGCAGGCGCTTCCTAAAAGCTTCCGGGCGCGCTGTAAAGAGTTGTCTGACGCGCTTTCAGATCCTTTGCCGGAAATCCGAATAGGTGATGACCAGCCCGTCCCTGCCGATCTCGATTTTTCGCCTGCCTGAAGCCGCATGCCGGCGCTCAATCCCCGGCCGGCGGCTTGTACGGCCCGCCCGGTACGCCCCAGCCCCAGGCCGGCATCGGTTCGGTCTGCGGGTCGCAGGTCTCGCCGAGGGTGGAATTCATCTTGGCAAGCCGTGACCCCCATTCGACATAGCCCATGAAGGCGGAACGGAATTCGGGATCGTCCGGCAGCCCGACCGCATCGGCGGCATCGGCAAGCAAGCTGATCCAGCGGCGGCGCTGTTCCTCCGTCAGATGCTTGCCCAAGTGATGCATGACCATCTCGCGATGGCCGCCATGCTGTTCGCTGTAGGTCTTGGGTCCGCCAAAAACCTCGCCGATGAAGGCCGCGACATGCGCGGGATGATCCGGCGACATGTGTTTGAACACCGGGCCGACCACCGGGTCGCGCGACACCTTGTCGTAAAAGGTTTCCGTCAGCCGGTTGAGGGCTTCGATGCCGCCGGCCCATTCGTAGAGTGTCGGGATATCCTGGCTCATTCTCGATCCTCCCCCGGGCGACGCCTGCCACGACGATAGCGGAGAAATCGGGCATGGCTCAACCTGGCTCGATGGCCAGTTTCTGCGATGCCTACAGTTTGGCGGGCGACTCGGCCTTGGCTGTCGGCGGAAACAAACAGTTGTCGGGCTTGGGTGAGGTTTTGCAAATAGCGGGGCCAGTTAGCGCCTCCACCGACTCCGGCCCGGTTGTCAGCCCGACTTTGAGCATCATGTCGGGCTCGAGCTGACGCTCGACCGAGCCTATCGCGGCGAACAGAGCTGGGTCCATCTCCATCTCCTCCAGGTAGGCTTTAACCAACTGCGTCTGTCCCCTCGAGGACATGCTGAGCCTCGCCTTGGGATCGACCAGCCTTTTGGCGCCGGCGGCAAGCATGAGCGCGCAGGCCGAATCGCACTCCACTCCAAAATCGCTAATCAGCCCGACATAGGCACCGTTATCGGCCAAGCAGCCTGCCTCGGGCGGGTCGCAGCCGACGATAGTGGTGCGAGCGACGGCGACGTCGAGCTTCCGTTCATGGATAAGCCTTCCCGCGGCCAGAGCGCTGAACAGGCTGCCCCCCTGTGAGCTGATCACCACCGGCAGCCGCCGGTTGCCAAGGGTGTCGAGCAACTGGCGCAACTTTTGCGGGGTCTGAGGCGTCATCGCGCCTTCCGCCGAGATCCATTCCGGGCAATCGGGATTGCAGAGCGAGTCTCTGCCGCGAACGACAACGAAGCGCATATCTGGCGTCGAATTCCCTGGCGCTGCCTGCAACGGCTTGGGAGCTGGAGCCTTGGCCGCCTGAGAAAGTGGGGGGCCGGTCTTTGCCTTGATCGCAGCCACCACGGCCGGCTTGGCCACGGGCGTTTGTCCGCCGGCTGGCTTGTTTCCCGGTATTTCCCGGCAGTTCGGAGCCGGCGGGTCGAACATGCACAAACTTGCTCTGGTAAACAGGTCCAGAGTGTCCGTGCTGGTGGCCAGTTTCATCGTCAGCATATCGTGGAGGCCGATCTGCCTGATGTCGCTGGCCGGCGTCGCCTTCATCAAGTCCAGCACGCCCTGCCCGATACCCATCTCTCGGAGATAGGCCGAGATCTTTCTCGCGTACCCCTTGCTCATCTCATAGGTCTTGTAGCTTTCACCGGGAGTGACGGTTTGCGTGGTGACCCGATATTTTTTGCCCCGTTTGACGCGATAGGTGGTCCGGTAGTGCGTTGTGGAGGGGAACCAGGTGGTGGTGATCTGATGAACACCCAGATAGTTCCAGCCGCCGGCGACGCGCCGGACGCCTCCGGCAAACATTAGCGGACAGGCGGAATTGCAGCTGGCACCGTCAGACGCTCTGCCGAAAAAAGCCGTGCCCTTGCCGTAGTCGGCGCCACAACCCTCTGTCCCGGGCCAACAATCGGGAAACTCGGTCTTGCCGATGGCGATATCGAGCTTGTTTTTGCGGATTATCCGGCCAAGCTGGAGCGCGGCTTCGACATTGCCACCGAAGGAATTGACGATGATGGGCAGTTTGTGGCTGCCAAGCTTCTTCAAGGTGCGCTTGAGCAGGGCTGGCGTCCCGGCTGCGATGTCGCCTTCGGCGGAGATCCACTCCGGACAATTGGGCTCGCAGCCCGGTGCGTTGCTGCGCGCGACGACAAACTTCATCTCCGAGCGATCCTCGGACCATATCGTCGGATCATTCGTCGGATAGGGCACTCCCTGCAGAGGGAGCAATGTCTGCCATGTCCCGGGGGCGGCATCCTCGGCCTTCGCGGCGAAGGCAGCCATCGCCATCGCGGCCACCGTCGCCAGCCGAACCAGCCCGCGCCGCCACCTTGCAGCATTGTCTGAACGGTGTCCCCAAACCACGCCCGGCAAACCCCTCAATGCAATCCATAATAGTTGCGGCGACGGTGCTTGCAATAGCTTTGAACCAACCGTGCAATACTTGTGCCGCGCAACGCCGGAAACAAAAAGGCAGCCCCAAAGACCGCCCTCTCCTGGTCGATCCGGCTGACGCCGGCTCGACTATTTCTCGATGGTGATGACGACGCCGGCACGACGGTGCGGCCGCCTTCACGGAAGGCGAAGCAAGGCTTCTCTTCCATGACGATAGGCGCGATCAGCCATTGGACGACGGCACCACGCGGCAATTCTCAGGTTTCGGCGCCGATCTGCAGATGCTGGAACCCGTCAGCGCATCCACCGACTGGCGCCCGGTCGTCAGGCCAACCTTCAGCATCATGTCGGGTTCGAGCTGGCGCTCGACCGAACTGCCCTGGAGCGCCCTGAACAAAGCGGGGCTGATCGCCATCTCGTCGAGGTAGGACTTGACCGCCTGCTTCTGCCCCATCAGATAGAGGCTGAGCCGCGCCTGGGTACCGACAAGCCGCCTGGCGCCACCGGCCAGCATGAGCGCGCAGGCCGAATCGCAGTCGCCGTCGCCATCGACGCTCAGCCCGGCATAGGCGCCTTCCCTGGCCAGGCAATTCCACTCTGCCGGGTCGCAGCCGACGAAATCGGTGCGGGCAACGGCAACGTCGAGCTTCTTTTCATGGATGATCCGGCCCGCCGCCAGGGCGCCGGAGAGGTCGCCGCCTCGCGAGCTGATCACCACCGGCAGCCGCCGGTTGCCAAGCGTGGCGAGCAATTGGCTGAGTTTCTGCGGCGTCTGGGGCGTAATCGCGCCTTGCGCTGCAATCCATTCCGGGCAGTCGGGATTGCAGAGCGGGTTGCTGCCGCGAACCACGACAAAGCGCATGCCGTCATCGTGCGGCGCGCTCTCCGGCTTCACCGGCAGCGGCGCAGCCTTTGCCACGTCCGGCAGGCCGCCGGCTGGCTTGTTCGCCGGTATTTCCCGGCAATTCGGAGCCGGAAGGTTCAGCCTGCACAGGCTTGCGCTGGTCAGCAAATCTGCAGCGTCGTCGCTGGTGACCAGCTTCATTGTCAGCATGTCGCTGAGGTCGATCTGCTGGATGTCGCTGGCCGGCGTGCTCTTCATCGTCTCGATGATGCTGAGGTCGACACCCATCTCCTTGAAATAGGCGGACAGCTTGCGCTCCACCCCCTTGCTCATCTCGTAGGTCTTGTAGCTGCCGGTGTTCTTGCGGCTGACGACCTTCTTGCTGATGACCCGCTTCTTGCCTTTCACGATCCGGTAGCGGACCTGATATTGCACGTTCATCTGCACGATCGTGGTCGTGATCTGGTGGACGCCGAGATAGGCCAGCGGCCCGACCAGGCGCCTGGTGCCGCCGGCCAGCATCATTGGACAAGCGGACGCGCAATAGCTGCCGAGCACATAGGGGCTGCCGATATAGTGCGCGCCTCTGGCGTCGTTCTCCTTGCAGTTTTTCATCCCCGGCTCGCAGCCGACGAACCAGGTCCTGCCGACCGCGATGTCGAGCTTGTTCTTGCGTATCATCCGGCCCATGGCGATGGCCGCATCGACATCGCCGCCCGGAGAGTTGATGACGATCGGCAATTTGCGGCCGCCGAGCGTTTTCAGGGCAGCCTTGAGCAGCGCCGGCGACTTGGCCGATATGGCACCCTCGGCCGATATCCATTCCGGACAGGTCGGCTCACAGCCCGCCGCGCCGCTGCGCACGACGACGAACCGCATCGGCGGATCCGGATCCGGCTCTGAATTTTTTGTCTCGGCCGCGAAGGCGGCGCTGCCCACGGCAAGCATCGACACCAGGCAGATCAGCCCCAGTGCCAACCATGGCCGACTATGCAAACGGTGCTGTGGAACCATCCGACCAAGCCCTCAACGCAATCTATACTGTAGAGGCTCACAGACTTGCAACAGAGATTGGGACCCCAAATAGGCACATCTAGCCAACGAAAAAGGGCGGCCCGAGGGCCGCCCCTATCCGTTTCGATCCGGCGATGCCGGGCTCGATTACTCTTTGATGGTGACGACGATGCCGGCACCGACGGTGCGGCCGCCTTCACGGATGGCGAAGCGCAGCTTCTCTTCCATGGC
>NZ_JAMYVM010000043.1:0-23059 GCF_040324035.1 Mesorhizobium sp. M0016
CCGCTCGCTCGCTACAGCGCTACTAACGGCGCGCTCGTGAGCGGCTTCCCTATCGCCGAGCTACACCACCTGATGGGACACGACCTTAGGAAGTCCTACATGTTTCAAAAATGAACCTGCACGAAACTCTATCCGGCCGCAGAAGACCCAGCTAGGCAGGCAGAGCGCTTAATCCAGACGGAGTTCGCGAATGGGTCTATGCCATCCCTATTCGACTTCAGATCACCCCGCCGCAGAGTTGCCGGTCTGTGCGATGCTGGACCGGGAGCGAGCTGGGGGCGAGCCAAGTCCCACAGCGCCGCGCGCTCGAAAGCTAGTGGTCAAGCTCGCAGCGGAAACAATAAGGTACGACGCCGGCTGAGAACATTGTTAGGCGCCAGTGCCCATCGCCGTCGATAGGAAATGGGGGGCTGTTGTGGCACCGGACGTCGGCCCATACCTCCGACAGCGCTGATGCTCAGGCTATCCTGTTTTTCGGGAAGCGCTGGCCCTGGGTGAAACACCTGTTCGCCGACCGGTTTACGATAGGCTCAAGCTCATGGACAAGGCCGCCTATTGGATTGCATCGTCAAGATGGTCGCCGTGGAGGGAAGGGAAACCACCAATAACTGAGTGGCCAAGGTCGACGTCAGGGGTCATTTTCCGAACTCATTGAGGTGCGTCCGACGTGCGCCGTGGTTCTCCGATGCACAGCATAGACAACTCCGATCGACATCCGACATTTGTGTCGGGTTTGTAGGGTCCGCCGCATCGTTTGGGCAGCCTTTTCATATCATGCACCGACAAAATTGCTGACGACAACGAGAAGACTCTTGCTTCAGCTCGTGCCAGCTGAATTGGCACAAATGTTGAATGTTCTTCGTTGCCGAACCGCACCTCCACCCGCCATCGATAGGGGCTCAACGACGCAAAAGCTGCTCACGACAAATGCTGCGGGTTTTGACGGCCACATTGCGGAAGCTTAGCTACTTGGAACTATCTATTGAAAAGGACAGCCGATATGCCAAATAATAGAACAAAGAAAGGCTATTCTATATTGGATGATGACGCTAGATGCGCAAGAATACTAAACACACAGAAGGTAAAGATCGGGAATGCTGGAGATGGCAGAGGGCGAGGCGTCTTTTCTCGCCGTGATTTCCTTCCAGGAGAGATAGTCATGACTGGATTAGTTGACAGACTTGAGGAAGAGAGAACAATATATAGCATTCAAATTGACTGGAACGTTCATGCTACATTCGAGGAGCCCGCTGTCGTTTCGAATCATTCTTGTAACCCAAATCTAGCGATAGTGCCTAACCGATTCGGCGCCTATGATTTCATTGCTATTCGCGAAATCGCTCAAGACGTCGAAGTGACCTGGGATTACGCTACCACTGAATTCGATTCGATCGCGGTACAAGTTTGTCTTTGTTCCTCGAAAAATTGCCGAGGTGCGGCTGGGGGGTTCTCCACGTTGCCTCCTGATCATCCGATGCTCTCGGCGGGGTTTTACGCTCCGTATCTGCAGCGGCCCTCCGGTCGCTTTCCGAGGGGGATAGGAATGTTTGGAGGGCTGGTTGGCTCCTAGAGCACGACCTGTGATCAACTGGTCGGTTGTGATGTGACAGCAGCGTTTTTTACTGGTTCGACGTCCGTCTGAGGGAGCAGACGCCGGTAGTCGGTGCTTGTCGGACAACTCTAGAAACGAGCTCGTATAACGTATTCACCGAAAGGTACCGGCATGCAGTGCAACGTAACGACGCTGGAGCTCTCAGCGTAATCTCAGCTGCATACGAGCCGGCGCAGGACCGGTCTGAAGTGCAACTGTGCAGCAGACAAAACGCAGCGCCTAGATCCGCCACAACCAGATTTTCGCTCGGACTCCGTGGTCTTCTATGTGGAATGAAAAACGACCGACTAAAGGCATTGATCGCTCTCTCGTTGAACGCGACGCTTACACAAGGACCCCAAATGAACACCGACGCTTTTACGGCTCATGAGTCTAACGTTCGTCGCTACGGGCGGTCGTTTCCTGCAGTCTTTAAGAGGGCTCTCGGGGCGACAATCTGGGACGAAGGCGGCAAGCCTCATATCGATTTTCTCGTAGGGTCCGGCGCCCTCAACTACGGACACAACAACCCAAATATTATTAGACCTGCAGTTGAGTATCTCGGTGGCGATAACATCCTTCTATCTCTTGACATGTATACGGTGGCAAAGCGTGAATTTATTGAAACGTTTGTTGATTCAATCCTGAAGCCTCGGGGGCTTTCCTACAAGATACAGTTTCCTGGGCCGACTGGGACAAACGCTAACGAGGCGGCGCTGGCGCTGGCCCGAAAATATACTGGCCGCTCGAGCGTCATGGCATTCACAAACGCCTTTCATGGCATGTCGCTTGGGTCTCTGGCGGTTTCAGGTTCGGCATCGACTAGGGAATTGGGCGGTGTTGCTCGCCACGATGTGATCCGTGTCCCCTACGACCAATACCCGAACCAAGATTTCGATTCCGCGACGTACATAGACTTCGTATTGGGCGACCCAGGCAGCGGCATTGAAAAGCCCGCCGCAATCATCCTGGAGACCATCCAGGCAGAAGGCGGCATGAACACTGCATCCGCAGCTTGGCTCATGGAAATTCAGGGCATTTGCCGCAGGCACGGCGTTGTTTTGATCGTCGACGACATCCAGGCGGGCGCAGGACGAACGGGCGAGTTCTTCTCATTTGAGTTCGCGGGCATTGATCCCGATATCATATGCCTTTCAAAGTCTCTCAGCGGATCAGGCAGCCCGTTCTCTATTGTTCTGATTCGGCCCGCCCTGGACATTTGGAATCCCGGAGAACACAGCGGGACGTTCAGAGGCAACAATCTCGCCTTCGTGACTGCAGGGGCTATGTGCAAAATGTGGTCAGACGGGCAGTTTACTGCTGGTGTCGAGCGAACCGGCGCCAAACTGCAAAGACACCTCGATTACCTCGTTGCGAAATTTCCCAAGTGCATCGAACAAAAGCGCGGCCGGGGTCTGATGGCCGGCCTCAAGTGCCGCTCGCAGGCCGTCGTCGGCCGTGTGCACGATGTCGCGTTCGAAAATGGCCTGCTCATCGAATCTTCAGGACCAAATCGCGACGTCATCAAAGTCCTCCCACCGATAACCATCACCGATGACGAACTCGATCAGGGCATCGCAATCCTTGAGCACGCACTAAAGGAGCAAGCCAATGGAGACTAATCAAGTGTTCCAAGCCCCAACCGTCTCGCCCGTCGAGATCAGAGAGCGAACCGGCTCGATCAGCACTGCGGACATCATCTCAGTGCTGAAAGGTGAGATCACCGCTCTGCACATCAAGCAAGCTTTCAGCACGGAAATAGCCGAGGAGATCACCGCGAACTTCAGTGGCAGCCCCAGCCTCAAGGAGCGTAAGGATGGCGTGCCCGGACAATATGTCGGCGCATCCCACTACAGGAAGGATGCAGCCACCTATTTCACAGAGGCGGAAACTGCGCGACCGTACGTCGAAGCCCTTTTTGAGAATCTGGTTGATCCGGTCCGGGCATTGTTCGACGCGTTGAAGCGCGAGCTTCGCAAACAGGGCGTTGAATTGCGGCTGGCCCGTTCGGAGCACGGTCAGGCCAATGTTTGTCGCGCTCTTAGTTGGTCTGGCAGCGGTACATTCTCCCTGGACCCCCACGACGACGTCGCGCAAGTGTTATGTGCTGGGAACGATTACGAGCTTTCTGCGGTGGCGCACAACACCGTCGCGGCACTTAACTTCTATCCCAGCATGCCCGAGGAAGGTGGCAATCTGCGGCTCTGGAGCCACAAGCCGACACTCACCGACCGGAAGTCTCAAGGTGTGGAGACTACGGGCTATCCCTATTCGCCAGCCTATCTCGAGGGCGTTCCTTGTCGCGACTTCCAGCTCAGGGCGGGGGATATCGGCCTGATCGATGGCGGTTTCGTTCATGGAGTCACCGGTCAATCGGGCAACGGAAAGCGTCGCCTAGTGCTTAACAGCTTTTTCGGTTTTGCTCGCCCGGATCTTGTTCTCTGGTGGACCTAACGTTCGACGTCGTGTCAACTGACTGACTTTCCGCCGGCAGTAAACATCTCCCATTCGCCGTAAAACGGGAAGATCCCTTCAGCCACAGGCCCTCCGGGCGCTTGCCGAATTTTGGCAGCTCCCAAGTCTCCAATATTCCCGGGGAGTCGAGCACGTCTCCCAAGCCGATTTTGAAGCAGGTAGAAGCAAGGCGAAATTGAGTTATCGAGGCAAGTATACCTCTCTGTACCTATCAACGCGCGGGGAATTGTAACGATGGTGGTTTCCATCGTAGGGATTGATCGAGGTTGCGGAACACATTTTTTCCTGACAACTTCCGACGCTGTTTTACAACTCGACAATTCGGAATATTACGGCTTTTGTAGCGGCGGCCGTTTTGCTAGGGGCATCCCCTCGATGCCGCGCGAACTCGTAGTTTTGGCAACTGTCAGGTGAAAATGTAATGCCGCAAGTTGACAACACCGGCTTCACGCACCTTCTCATAGCGCGCATCGAGGATGAGGTAAGGAAACGGCTCTTGAAGGGGGCGCCTGGCAAAGGCAGCGAGGCTCTCGTCCAGCCGCTTGTTGATGGCCGAGATCGACGAGGCCGAGAAGGCATGGCCGCACAGTTCTTCCGTGATCGCCTTCACCTTGCGGGTCGACACGCCCTGCACATACATCTCCGCCAGTGTCGCCACCAAGGCCCGCTCGGAACGCTGGTAGCGCTCGAACAGCTCGGTGGAGAAGCGCCCGGCCCGGTCCTGCGGAACCCGCAGCTCGAGCTTGCCGACCCGCGTCACAAGGGTACGGCCGTAATAGCCCGAGCGATAGCCAAGCCGTTCGGGCGTGCGCTCGCTCTTCGAGGCACCCAGCGCCTCGTCCATCTCGGCCTCAAGCACCTCCTGCATCACCGCACGGAGCACTTCGTGCAATCCATCCGGGTTCGAAAGCAAAATGTCTTTGACGGCAGCGCTGGCGATCTTAACTTCAGTCTTGGTCATGGTGGCGTTCCTTCGCGGGAATCAGGTGACGTGAACAATCACCAGCCTGCCATGACCGCCCCCTCTCAGCGAATTTGCAGAACTTGACGCACACAACCCTTCCGCTGGACCCTTTCTGGCCAGCCATTGCACCAGTGGCTGGAGATTCCGGCGTGGATATTCGCCCGGCTGGTCAGGCTCGAGCATCACGACTGCTCCGCTTGTACCTTGCCGCGATTGGCGCCCCTCCCTATTCCGGGAGGCGGCTGCCCCATCGCAATCTCAGGAGAAGGGCACAGCATTGGGCTCTCACGATTCAAATCGGGGAGATATTCAGACCTCGGCAACCGACGACACACCAGTTGGGCTGTTTTCGAACCCGAACGACGCCAAGACGATACAGACGCTGCAATGGCCCGTCGTCGACACCGTGCTGATCGGCCAGGAGGCGGTCTATGCACCGCGACAGGGCAATGACCGATTGCTGCTGGGATTGAAGGGCTGTCTCAATGAGTACGAGCTTGATCCGAGATGCGCAAACGGGCGGCATAGCACGTGGTCAGGATGGCGTGGTGTTGACGTCCAGAACGCAGCTGAGGAACCGCTGAACTTCCTCGGCACTGAGGATGATCGGCAGCTTCTGCGGCTTCTTGAGAAGCGGGAGGGCCTCTTCAAGCGCCCAATCCCTCTCGAGTGTCACATTGTAGAGAAAGCGCAGCGCCGCAATGGCGGTATGAATCGAGCCGGGCGTCAGCTTCTTCTCGTTGGTCAGATAGACATGATAGGTCCGAATGTCCTCTCGCCCGAGCAAGTCCCAACACTTATGTGTCAGGCGAGATTATGTGGCGGAGATGCCCAGACGCCGGTCAGGGCCGGCCAAGTCCGACTTGCCTTCGCCACACAATGTTAGATGCCATTCAGTAGTTGCAGAAGGCCTCGTTCAGTCGGAAACGCACGCCGCGGTCGCCAGCGAAGCCCGCCTCCTCAAACCCGTTGCGCATCATCTCGACATCCGCGGCGGCCCTGAGCGGTCCGGCGCCTTCGCCGGGGCCCAGGCGCCCTCGACCAGGGCATGGGAACGCCCATGTTTGTTGATCCGGCCATATTGCGCCAAGCCAAGACCGGATTGGCGCACACGCGGATTCAGGCCGAAGTAGCTCACCAGCTTCTGCGGCTCGCGGAACCGCCGACCGCGGCGATGATACCGCTCGCGACGATGACATTGACGCCGGTGATCGTCTGAAGCTTGAAGCCGCCGGACTTGCGCTGCCCAGGCGATGTCGCGATCGAGGTCAGGCAGTTCCGCAACGAAGCTGCTATATCTGTTCTCAACCACGCCGCCGAGGAATGGAAACGCGCCCCGCGCGACTGGTTCGAGGCCAGAACACAACCACCGTCGTCTTCGGCCAAAGGTTCGTCAGCCAAGGTCAACCGACCCTACACACACCAGATTCCTAGCAATCCCTGAGTTAAACGCAAAGCGCTACCCGCTGTCAGGTTTGTAGAGTTTAGGACATCGGCTGTCGAACCAATTTATCTTTATCTGTCAGCAGCTAAATGGCTGAATTCCAATACAAACTCTTTTCTTCGCTCGATAAATCAAATTGGCCCGCTGCTTGCTGCCTTCATTCCGAGCCGCCGAGTACGGTCGACTGGACATCCTTGCAACGGAGACCGGCGGAACGACCGACAGGAGATCTGCATGCCACTTCTAGGTCAAATGTCCTTTGAACCGGGAACGGGCATCATTCAGGCCAGCAATGCCCCCCTCATGGAGGACCCATCTCCGCTGACCTGTCCCGCTCTGGAGAAACACGGCGCGAGCTCTGTCCCGATTATAGCGTTGAGCGAAAACAGGTTCAGCAGGCGCGTCAATGCCAGGAAATTATCGCAGCATCAGTGCAACTCAGGCGCTACCAGTCTCGTGCGGCTAATCCCTCCGCCTCTAATCGACCACGTACTGCCGCGGCCAGAGCCCCGACGTGTTCCACCGCCCTGTTTGTGGAAACTTGCCAGTCTCTTAGTTCGCGCCATCTCAGGACATCTATCAAAACCAGAAACTTGGTCACATAGTAAAGGATAGCCATAGATGAGAAAAGTAATTTCCGCCAAACTTCATGGAATCACTGCAACAGGAGCCGTTTTGAACTATCACGGCTCAATAACTCTTGATCCAGATCACTGCGACGAGGCATGTATTCTTCCGCTGGAGTTCGTTGAAATTTGGAACAAAGCTTCTGGAGCTAGAATCAACACCTATGTCATCTACGGTGAGAGGGGGTCTCGTTGCTGTGTGCTGAACGGGGCCGCTGCTCGCACCTGCCAGGTCGGGGACGAGTTGATCATTTGCTCCTCCGTGTATGTTGAGAAGCATCAGATCGCAGATATAAAACCGCGAGTGCTGACCTTTAACCCAGATAACTCTATCCGCGAACGCATGTTCTACGATGCTGAGTACAGGGAGGATGGAACGATGACGTTCGCCGTTCGCGAGGGTCCTTCTAGCGGGAACCCCTGGAAGGCCACGAGTCGAGCCGACCGCTGACGGGCACGCTATCGGCTGCACGAGGATATCCAGTGCCAGTCTTATTCATTATAGGCTCTTCATGTTCTCAGACCCTAAAGCTCACCCGGTAATTCATTCCGAGGAAGAATCTATGATCCAATTGACGCTTATCTATGGCGGCCGGTCCGTTGAGCACGACTGGTCGATTGCTATGTACAATCACTTCGCCGACGCTCTCAGCTATGCTCCCAACATCTCACTCACATTCGTTTATTACATTACGCGATCGGGGGACCTGCTGAGACTAGCTCTGGATGGCGGTCGCCTTCCCAAGCACGACGAACTCGTATCGCGCGCTGAAGCGCATCCGCTCGCATCTCTCGCTCACCTACTCAAAAGCGATGGCCTGTTCGTCTTTTCCCTTCTGCAAGGCCAGGACGGAGAGGATGGCCAAATCCAGGCGCTTGCGCAATTTCACGACATCCTTGGCAGCTTTGGCGACAAGACGGCGGCCATGCTTTCAGCAAATAAGTATCTGCAAGGTGTGATTGTTAACCGACTCTGCCCAGAGTTGACCCCCATTCCGACTGTGCACATCTCTCAAGCCAATCTCGAAATCGGCATCGCAAAGGCTCTGCAGCATCTTGTTGGCCCGTGTGTCCTCAAACCGAACACGCTCGGCGGATCCTTTCTCACGGAGTGGAGAGACCAGCTATCGATGGACGGTCTTCGTGCCTATTCCGAGCGGGTCGCACTGTATGACTCTTCTTTCCTGGTGCAGCAGCGAATCGTCGGAAAGGAATATACCTGTGGCGTCTTGATCGACGGACATAGCATTACGGCGCTTCCCGTTGCGAGAATCGACAATCCCTCAGGGTTCCTCGGATATCATCAGAAGACTCAGCCGGACAGTTACTCTGTAGATTTTGACGTAAACAAAGACCTAAAAACGCATATCGTCTCGATTTCCAGGCAAATTGCTCGGGAGATCGGATTCCATACATTTGCTCGTCTCGATTTCATCGTTGATGAGCAGCAACGTATTTACTTCTTCGAAGCCAATGTGGTCCCGGGGCTGACCACTGCAAGCATTTATCCCAAGATGCTCGAAAAAGCCGGTTTCGACTTGCGTCATCTTATTCGGCTCGCTGTCTCCAATGAGACGTGTCACCGGCATCGAGAAGCGATGCGTAAGGCCGAGACGAGCCGCGTCCGCTATGGACTGCCGCTGGAAGAGACGCCTTAGCTAGATCAGTTTAGGCCGGCGCTCCTTGCATAGCCGAGAAGGCAGCGTCCCTCGCTTGGTGCTTGGGGCTGACACGACGCTGGCGGATGTGGCACACACCGTCAGGCTGTCTGGTCGGCGCCGATTGTGTTGAAGAAGTCGACGGACGACAGCGTGTTCGTTGGTCGCCTGGGTCAAGACCTCTCACCCCGGATTCGGGTACCGGGGTCAGCTTGGCCAGTTTCCGGAGGTTCTGGGCGGCGGCAGCCAGGTGGAACCCACCCGTCTCGGGCACATTCCGTCCCCGTAGTTTCAGGATGCGTTTGAGGTGCGCAAACAGCATCTCGACCTTCTTCGCTCGCGGCACGAGGTCACATAGTTGCCGGTGGCGGCGATACCACGGGCCATGTCGCGCGCATCTTGGTGGATGGAGCGCAGGGTCTTGCGGGGCTAGAGTTCGGACAGCATCGAGGCTTGAGAGCGCAGGCGTCGCAGTCGAGCGTAGCGCATGGAGCCCTCGTCGTCGACACCATCGCGGGGCGAGGCGAAGCGCCGACGATGCTGCCTGAGTTCCGTTGCCGCCTGGACAAGTGTAGAGATGGCGCCTGTGATCATAGCTGAACTCTGCCCGCTCAAAGATCCATGGCGACGCTCGACTTTTCGACGACTCCGACTTTTCGAAGACCGGAATGTGCGCGCTCGTGCACCAGCCAACCCTCCATCTCGCCGGACCGTAGGCGCTGTCCGCGGCCAGCCGCTCCGGAGTGAGATTGAAGCGATCTGCACGCGCTCGATCATGGTACGTGCCGCACCGACCTCCGCCTGCCGGATTGCTCGGCTCGCCTCGACGTCCACGATGACGGCGTGGTTCAGGTCGTCAGATAGTCGGTGGCATAGGCAAAGAAGGCATGCCCCATAATCGCTGCGGTCCACTGCGCCGCTGGGTCGGACCTCGACACGAAGCTCGGCTTCACGTCGCTGGGCTGCACCCCACCCGGCATCGTCCAACGTGTCGAGATACTCTGTGCCAAGCGGCGTGTTGCCGCCATCGCCGTCGATGCCAGCCTCATCAGAGCGGACGCGAACAAGCAGCGCTCAGCTGATGGATCGGAGCAGGTCGACGGGAGGCAACTCGCGTAGCACATCGCTGTCACAAAAGCGGCCGTGTCGGCGCTTGGAGAATGTGGAGTTGTCCGGGACGTCTCCCCCCCCGGAGTCCAAACCGGCAAAACAAGCGACAGGCGAGATTCAGATGTACTTCCTCGCAGAGCCAGCGCTCGGATCGGATGCTGAAGCAGTAGCCGACGGTCAGTATCCGGATCATCAGTTCCGGGCCGATCGAGGGCCGCCGGATCACGCTATAGAACGGCCGCAGATGCGAGCGCAGTTTGGATCGACGAACCGGTGAATCGAGCGAAGCAGATGGTCTGATGGCACGTGATGTTCGATGCTGAACTCGTGGAACAGCGCTTCTCCATAGCCATGCGATGACACTCTCCTTTCTATCATGCTGGTCGCACGGAATTTCCTGATAGTCCCACCCCGACCAGTTCTCCAGGTTCTTTAACCTTCCGAACCTGATCAGTCTGGCCCGGTCGAGGGCCTGGCTCGCCCAAAAACCCTGTGAAACAACTATTTGCAGGCAAAATTGTACAAAGGTTCGTCGAACCGCTGACAAGATGGCGCTGCCTCATGCGCGGCCTCAGCCCGTCGACATTTTCACGCAATTTACCCTGGTCGCCGTTTGGCGGCAATCTCATCCGCCGAAACGCTCAACTGTGTCGATCAACACAGTGCATGTCGTGCACAAAATCGGCGGGGAGGATTTGATGTTCTTGGCCTTGCGTCGGAATGGAAGAGCGCGCCGATGGGGCGCGAGAGAGTGCACTAGCGGAATCAAAGTCGATACTACCATCTGACCGTAAGATACCTCGAATCTAAAAGCTGTATTTGACCGAAGCTGCCACGTTAGGTAGCGACTTGAGAAAGGTTTGCGGTCAGCTTCTGGGATGAGGAGTACATTTTATGAAGCTAAGCGAATATGCAGAATACGACGCAAGCCGTCTGGCCTCTCTCGTGAATGCGGGTGAAGTTACGCCTTTGGAATTGACGCAGCTAGCTCGCGAGGCGCACGACGAGGTTAACCCGCACATCAATGCTGTTGTCGAGTTCTACGAGGATGCAGAGACCGTTGCCGGAGCGAATGGAGGGATCCTTCATGGCGTCCCTTTCCTTCGCAAGGATATCGGGGCCGCCGAAGCTGGACGCCTCCAGGAAAAGGGAAGCCGATTATTTAAAGGTCATCGTTCGAATACCGACAGCTATTTCTTTCGACGCGCGCGCAGGGCGGGGCTCCGGACTGTCGGAAGAACAACTACATCTGAGCTTGGATCTACAATTATGACCGAATCCATTCTCAATGGCATCACCCGCAATCCATGGGATTTGGAACGTTCTGCGGGGGGCTCCTCCGGGGGGGCGGCGGCGGCGGTGTCTGCCGGCATAGTTCCTATTGCCCATGGCGGGGACGGCGGCGGATCAATTCGCATCCCGGCTTCCTGGTGCGGCGTTGTCGGGCTGAACCCTTCCCGAGGACGTGTTTCCGCCGGTCCGAACAATCAGGGCGGATCGTTTGGCCTCGGCCGCGCGTTTGTTCTGTGTAGGACTGTCCGCGACATGGCTTCCGCTCTGGACATTTTTTCCGGTCCTCATCCCGGCGATCCGTACATAATCACACAGCCAAACCGTCGTTATGTGGATGAACTCTCACAGCCCACCGGTCGCCTGAAGGTTGGGGTTGCGAGAACAAGTTGGGGCGCGGTCAACCTCGAGCCGGAAGTCCTGCGTGCTGTTGAGGCGACGGCAACACTACTGCAGGAGATGGGGCACTCGCTAAATGACATTGACCGGCCCTATAAGCCCGAATGGTACAGCAGCCTCTATCTCGATCCAAAGGAGGCGAACTGGCTGGGAGAAGCGGCGAGCGCCATGGGTCGCTCTATCGACGAAGAGACTTTGGAACCCGTCAACCTAAAAGTCTATAAATTTTGCCGCGGGTTGCCTTCGTCCCGAGTGCCGGACAAGCAACAGTGCCTTAGGAGGATGCGTTTCCACGTGGGCGAGGCAATTCATGCATTCGACATCTTGCTCACCCCCACACTGCCAACTGTAGCCATGCCGCACGGCGGCATATATTCTGCAACCAACTCGGCAATCTCCGCAGAGGAATATGTGGAGGCTGACACGGCGATTTGCCAGTACACCGGTGTTTTCAATGTGACTGGACAACCCTCTGTCTCCTTGCCGTTGACAGAAAGCTCCGGCGGGTTGCCAATCGGTATTCAGATCGTGGGGCGATTCGGTGATGAGGCTACGCTCGTCCGGGTAGCGCGCGATTTGGAGGAAGCCAGACCCTGGAATTCCCGCTTGCCAAAGGTTCGAGTCGGCAGCAGCTGGATCGGTCTAAGACACCCATTTTGAATGGGAATAGCAGGCTCGGTTCCGGAGCGCATTTTGTATCATAGAGCAACAATGCGAGGAGCGCACTTATGCCGCATATTCTCAACTAATACCGATTGCGTGTGCGTCCTTCGCCGCAGAGACTCGCGATGACGGGACCGTATCAAGCGCTGTGTGAGTGAAACCCACTGTCGTGCACTGGCGCGATCCGAAGCGACGCCGCCTTTCTAGAAGAAAGAACATCGGGCGGCGTGCAACTGAAGAAAAGAAGGGGTATTCCATGCCACGCCAGCAGGACACGGCAGGCCCGATCGGAATCCTCTGTCTCTGGGACGGCCACCCAGACAGTCCTAGGCCTCAAACATTCGGCGGCCGCCCTGTTATCTATGAAAAGGTCCCAGGTGCCTGGTGGCAGGCCCTTATGGACGACGAGCCAGAACTTTACAGGGCTTATGCCGAAGCAGCGCGTCGCCTCGTAGATCGCGGTGCCGTCGCTATCAGCTCGGGGTGTGGCTATACCGTCCGATACCAGGAGGCAGTCGCCGCCGCAGTGAAGGTCCCCGTAGCCACGGGGAGCCTCCTCTTAGCCCCAACGGTGATTCGGCACCTGCCACCCAATGCTAAACTCGGCGTCCTGGTCGCGCACGAGAAGTACGTTGGGACCGATCTCTTGGGAATCCTTCGAGATTCCGAAGAACGCGCGAGAGTCGCAGTCGATGGTATCTCAGGCAGCATGCTCGTGGAGAGCGAATTGAAGCGTCCGACAGGAATGGCGCCCATACCTGACTCTGACACCGAGCGCCGTCTGACGGACGCCGTGCTGCGACTTCGCGCAGCTCAACCTCACATCGGCGCATTCATCTTCGAATGCACAGAGTTCCCAAAGTTCGCACCGAAGCTGCGCCACTTGACGGGACTACCAATTTACGATCATTTTACAAGTTTGCGGATCATGATCGAGGCGATAACCTGTAGCCTTGATCCTTAAGGCCGAGAGAAAATGAAAGTCCGGTAGGCTGGCCCTGATCCTGCTTTGCTTACGACTATACACTGGGCTAGAATTGAGGCCCAGCTAGGCGGGCAAACGGCGCGTTGACGTCCGGCTCAAGCCACAGCGATCGCACTGGTGACCCCGCCGAAGAAAGCGAGCTTCAAACGCCTTGGCGATTCGCGCAAACATAGATATTCTCACGCTCGTTCCTCTCGCTTGCTTCCGCCGGGCATTGTCCCTCAACATCACAAAGAGGCCAAGCTTCAGAACGGCGCAGCCGAAAACCGCCCCTGTCTTACGCGGGAGAAGCTGCAAGCGACCCGCCCGGCACGGATCATGGCATCCGCGACTGGGCCATGCTGCATCTGGCGGTGTGTGGCTTTGCTCGTCCGAGCTGACGGTTGAAACCGAGCAGCTCGACGTGTCGTCGATGAGCATTCGTGTCTGTGGGGGCAAAGAAGGGCGGGATCGGACGCTTCCAAGGTGGAAGACCAGGGTCCCTGCCTAGTCCTCGCCGTTCGCTAGCCGGTCGCAGCACCCGAGGTGTTTCGTAACGCTGGGGGAGTCGCTAAGCCGATGGGCTTCTCCTATCTCTCCTCAAGCAGCAATGCATCGACCGTTGCTCGAGCGCTTCCTGGCCCAGACACGAAACGCATCTCACTCCACTCCGTAAGATGCCGTTGTGGCTGGGGGCGGACACCCGGCGCGATCTGTTGAGGTCGTGTCCCATCAGGTGGTGTAGCTCGGCGGTAGCGAAGCCGCTCACGAGCGCGCCGTTAGTAGCGCTGTAGCGAGCGAGCGGCGTGTGGGTGGTCATCGGCGCTTTCCGGTAGGTTTGGTTGTTTGACGCCAACCCATTTCGGAAGGACCACCGATGACCGACGACATGATGAACCTGCGCACGCTCGTGGAGAAGACCCCGGATGCCGATCTGCTGCGGGAGATGATCGGCTTTGCCGCCGAGCGACTGATGGAAATGGAGGTGGGCGCGGCTACCGGCGCCAGCTATGGCGAGAAGAACCCGCTGCGGCTCGCCCGGCGCTACCGCGACCGGGACTGGGGACGCGGGCCGGCACGGTCGAGCTGCGCATCCCGAAGCTCAGGAAGGGAAGCTACTTCCCAGGTTTCCTCGAACCGCGCCGCATGGCCGAGAAGGCGCTAACCGCCGTCATCCAGGAAGCTTATGTGCAAGGCATCTCGACCCGGTCGGTTGACGACCTGGTCAAGGCCATGGGTATGAGCGGCATATCCAAGAGCCAGGTCTCGCGGCTGTGCGAGGAGATCGACGGGAAGGTGAAGGCCTTCCTCGAGCGGCCGATCGAGGGCGATTGGCCATCCCTGTGGATCGACGCCACTTACCTGAAGGTCCGCCGCGGTGGGCGGATCGTCTCGGTCGCCGTTATCATCGCCGTCGGCGTCAACGCGGACGGCCGGCGCGAGGTACTGGGCATGGAGATTGGCACCTTGGAGGCCGAGCCGATCAGGACAGAGTTCCTGCGCAAGCTGACACGTCGCGGCCTGCGCGGCGTCAAGCTCGTCGTCTCCGATGCTCACGAAGCCCTCAAGGCGGCCGTCACCAAGGTGCTGTGCGCGACATGGCAGAGGTGCCGCGTCCACTTCATGAGGAACGTGCTGGCCCATGCCGGCAAGAGCGGCCGCAGGGTCGTCTCAGCCTTCATCGCCACCGCTTTCGCTCAGGAAACGCCCGAGGCCGCGTCCGTACAATGGCGCGCCGTCGCCGACCAGATCCGGCCGAAGGTGCCGAAGCTGGCGGCAATCATGGACGACGCCGAGCCCGACGTGCTGGCCTACATGACCTTCCCCAAGGAACATCGCGCCAAGCTCCACTCGACGAATCCGATCGAACGTCTCAACGGCGAGATCAAGCGGCGCACCGAGGTCGTCGGAATCTTCCCGAACGACGATGCGATCGTGCGCCTCGTCGGCGCAATCCTGCTCGAACAGAACGATGAATGGGCAGTGCAGCGGGCCAGATATATGACTCTGGAAACGATCAGCCAGATGAGCGATGATCCCCTGATCAGCCTGCCAGCCGTGGCGCGCTGATCAGCCCGGCCATGCCGGAGAGCACGGCGGCTAATGCCGCCAGCTACACCACGCCGCGGGACACGATCTCTGTTGATGCCCGAGCGGTAAACTCCATCTCAGGTTAGGACTATGCACTACAACCTCCAGCTACTCCGAGTTAATTGGACCCGCCCACCAGCCCAATCGTTGCTGTTTTCCTGTTGTGCAATGCCGTGGGCTGCATTCCTCGCTTGGCCACCAGAATCCACCGGTCTTGGCCGATGAAACCTGCTCCGACGCTGCGCCCAATGTAGCTCCGCTTCCGCTCAATCCGCTCGAATACGGCGCAAAAGAACGATCAAGGCTCTGATCGAGCTGTAAGCCATGGCAATTGCAATAGATCCTTCAACTAACTTTACCGAATATTCGCAAATTGAAATCGCTAAGGAAGTTAAGCTCGCGGCGAGGCCTGAGCCAGCATGGCTGAAACAAGTGGTACGATTTAGGCCCGAACCGCCACACAGCAAACGGAGAATCTCAATGGCAAAAAAAGCGCTCATTATGGTTGAATGGTCAAGAGGTAATGGCCCGTTATACGTCCAAGCCGCCCAGGATCTTGGTCTTTATCCAATCGCTCTGGCGGCGCATCCGACCGAAAGCGACTGTATTGCGGCTAAAGGGATCGATGTAGTCCGTGTCAATACAGACCACCTAGATGAGCTGATCCGGGAATGTTCCAGGCTGGGCGAGATCTATGACATTGCTGGCATTACTGGCTTTGCAGGCGACAACGAGTTGGTCTCTGCGACAGTTGGCAAACTCTGCCGGCATTTCGATCTACCGGGGCCGGTCCCTGAATCTGTTGAACGGTGCTGCGACAAATTCCTTCAACGTCAGCTTCTTGCCGAGGCCGGCGTCCCGATACCGGCTTATCGCTTGGCCGCGAACATGGCGGATGTAGAACGCTCGGCCGCGGACATCGGCCTGCCGGTGATTATTAAGCCAGCCGCGGGCATCGGCAGCAGCGGCGTCCGATTGTGCCGCAACATCGACGAGTTGGTCGAGCATGCGACCTATCTCTTGGGGGGGAACCACATATGGCGATCCTCGCCGAGGATATTAGTCGAAGAATTCGCACAAGGCCCTCATTATGTCGCAAATATAATGGGAAATGAGGTCATTGCCATTGCCGCCGCAGAATTTGGCCCTCCACCTCATTTCGTCTTTCGCAAATTTACCTTTCCGGCCCCGCTGACTGATTACCAGTATAAAGGTATTACTGAAGTGTCGTTGAGCTGCTTGCGAGCTCTCGACCTTGGCTGGGGGCCAACCTGCATCGAAATCCGGTGGACGAACCGCGGTCCGGTCGTCATCGAGGTCAACCCGCGTATGCCAGGTGGTGGTGATCCTAAAATGATACAACTTGCCTATGGCGTGGATTTAGTAACAGAGCACCTCAAGCTTGTCATCGGCGAGGAACGGGATTTGCGCGAAACGCATTCGCAGACTGTGGTCGCGTGGAGTCTGCTTCCTGATCGCGATGGAATCATCGATTCGATCGATGGCGGCAGCCGAGCGGCTGCCGTACCAGGTGTCGTTGAGGTCAAATTGCACGTCAAACCCAAGATGCCAATCATCAGGAAAGGCGATTTCCGCGACCCCATCGGATATGTCGTCGCAGTTTCACCCAGCCGTGCTGAGAGCGAGGCGATACTTCAGCGCGCTGTCAACTTAATCAGTTGGTCGATCACATGACTTGTCCAAAAACCTCCTCTAGGCAAACATACTCAGCCGCGTTGCGGTTTGGCGTGAGTTTCGTGCCCGGTAACCGACCCAAAACCGCCCCAAAACCGGGGGTCAAGCGTAGTGAGGACTGCGCGGTTACCACCACGGATCGGCCGCCATTCGCCGCTGCCGGGCCGGCGTGCCGCATGGCCACTGGAAGACCACGACCTTCACCGGAGCGCTGTTGCTGACGGGCATGACAGCGCCCTTCGTCTACGACGGCGCCATGAACGGCAGGTGCTGGTCCCGACATTGTCGGAGGGCGGCGTAGTCGTCATGGACAACCAGCCCGCCCACAAGGCCGCCGGCGTGCGCGACGCGTTTGAGGCCGCAGGGACAAGCCTGCTCTACCTGCCGCCCACAGTCCAGACTTCAACCCCACCGAGAACGCCTTCTCCAACTCTCAAGGCGTTGTTGCGAGCAAAGGCCGAGGAACCATCATAGCTTTTTGGGACGCCGTCGGCGCGGCCGTCGACCTCTTCACCCCAGCCGAATGTGCCAACTCCTTCAAAGCCGCAGCATATGAACCGGATTAAACAGGACGTGCTCTAGCTAGGTCGATCCGCACGCCTGGCTCACCCAGACCCTTGAAAGAATCGGCAATGGCTGGCCAAACAGCGATACCGACGCGCCTATCCTTGGAATTACCAGCGCTAAACGGCATCAGCTACGCGCTTACGGCCCCCGCCGAGGTTCCAGAGCGGATCGTCTATGCTCGCACGCTGCCGGTGGTGTTGAGCAGGGACGACGTCGTCGCGTTCAGAGCCCATGCTCAAGTCGGGGTGTTTATGAATAGCCGCCGAGCGCCGCGGGCCGACCGCCACCAAGTGATATAGAGTACTACTAGTGACAAGACGGGTAGGAGCATTAGAATGGAAGATACTGCCGCAATTGTCGGGTCAATCTGATGTCGAATGTCCTCCCACATCTTCAGCGGGAGGGTGCGGACGGCCAGCCCACCTACCAGCGACGTAATAACAACCTCATCGAAGGAGGCGAGGAACGCGAAGACGGCACCGCCGATTATGCCTGGCCGAATCAGCGGCAGCGTTACCCTTACAAAGGTTAGCAACGGTCCGGCCCGCATGCTCTTCGCCGCCAGTTCCAGCCGTCGGTCAAAATTTGCTAGAGTAGCAGCGACGATCACGACGGCATAGCCTACCGCACCGATGGTATGGGCTAGGACAATGCCGGTTGACGAGCCAAGCAGCCCGAGGTTGAGCAACCCGAGGTAGGCCGCGATACCAACCACGATCACGGGGACTGTGATTGGCGTCAGAATGACCATCATTAGGAAGCTCCGCAGCCGTGGAAGGGTGCGGTTAATGCCGATGGCCGCAAGCGTCCCCACGATGGTTGACAGGACGGCGACCACTATTCCGATCTTTATGCTGACCCAGGCCGCGTTATACCATGACGGGTCGCAGAAGAAGGAACGATACCATTGAAATGAAAGGCCGGAAGGCGGGAACTCCAAAGACTTTCCAGCGCTGAATGACATCAGGATTACTAGGAATTCCGGAAACAGCAGATAGAACATTACGAGCACTACGAACATTGTGCCCACGAGATTAGACCGGTCGCAATTGCTGCCCGCGTGGTAGAGCTGTGCCGTCCAGCGTTTGGCACGCAGAGGCGTAACAAACTCGCCCCAACGGCGTTTCATCGCTACGGGGGAACGGAGCCGACTTCCCCAAGTATTCTTCGTTAGTCGAGCCGTCCCGCCGTGTGTACCGGACAGGTCGACACCGAACACCGCGAGCACGGCAACGGCAACCCCCAAGAGGATAAAAGCCGCTGTGGCAACACGGGCCATATCAAACGAAGTCTGCACCTGCGACGCGATGAAGGTCGACAGCATGGCATCGCCCAACCCGCCGAGGGCGGCCGGTGTGATGTAAAAGCCTAGGCAGATGACAAAAACTAATAACGAACCGCTCCGAACACCTGGCATGCTGAGTGGAAAGAAAATGCGCCAAAAGGTGTCAAACGGCCGTGCACCCATACTGCTGCCCGCCGCCATCAGCGACCTGTCAATGCCAATCATCACACTGACTAAAGGCAAGATCATCATGGGCAGCATAATGTGCACCATACCGATATACACGGCCATGCGGTTGTAGATCAGCGGCAGCGGACTGGAAATTATTCCAAAGTCCAAAAAAAGATTGTTTATCAGACCACGGTCGCCAAGGATCACGATCCACGCATAGGTCCGTGCTAATCCGCTGGTTAGGTATGGGATGATCACGAGCACGATGAGCGCAGCACGCAGGTGCTTCGAGGCAACTACGATCAGATAAGCCGTTGGGTAGCCGATGAGAAGGCAGATTGCAGTAGCCACGGCGCTAATCTCGACGGTGTGAAAAAGCACGCGGACATTCGCTGGCCGTCCGAAGAACATCAGATAGTTGATAAGCGAGTAGGCCGGCGCATTAATGCTAGCTAGGAACAACAGGACGATCGGTATCCCGAATACCACTAGGAGGACTGCGAATGCCGGCACGGTAAGCACAATGGGCATTCGGCTGAGTTTCTGAAGCATTTTCATCCGCGGTCCTTTCAGGGCCTCACATCCTGACAAAGCGAATGTCGGACCGCAGCCAGTTAAGACGCACCCTATCCCCAGCCTGGAATATCTGCTGTCCCGAGGCGGCCTGCTCGCGCGCGACTATTAGGTCGTTGCCGACACGCACATGGTATCTACGGAACGGACCGGCATAAACCATGTCCTCAACACTGCCGGTGACACACTGTCGTTGATCGTCAACAGCCCGGTCAGGGTCGGCGGCGTCAAAGACGCAGATACGTTCCGGCCGCAGCATCGCGACAGTCCCGGACAACGGAGGGGCTTCCGATTCTAAGCTGAAACTCGCATTCTCAAGGATGTTGGCCTCCCCTAGAAAGGTCGCCACGAATCGTGTTTGTGGCCGGTCGTATAGCCCCGCTGGCGTATCGGTCTGCTCGATTTTGCCGGCTCGCATTACGATGATGCGATCCGACAGCGTAAGCGCCTCCTCTTGATCGTGGGTGACACATATGGTGGTTGTGCCAAACTCCCTGTGGAGGGCCCTCAGTTCACCCTGCATTTGCTCGCGAAGGTTGCGATCGAGAGCACCCAATGGCTCATCAAGCAGGAGCAACGGAGGATTTGCAATCAGTGCTCGGGCAAGCGCAACCCGCTGCTGCTGGCCGCCACTCAGTTGCGATGGCATGCGGCCACCAAGATCATTGAGATGCACACGCTCCAGCATCCGGTCCACCAACTTTACCCTCTCGGCAGCCTTCATACCGCGCATTTCAAGGGGAAATTGAAGGTTATCGCGAACCGTGAGGTGCGGAAAGAGCGCGTAGCTCTGGAAGACAATGCCTTGGTCCCGCCTGTAAGATGGCACCGAGACAACGGACCTCCCGGCAATAAAGATGTCTCCCTCGCTAGGGGCAACAAACCCAGCCAGCAGCATCAGCGCTGTGGTCTTGCCAGAACCGCTTGGACCCAGAATAGTCAAGAACTCGCCACGAGGAACAATGAGCGAGAGGTCTTTCACTGCGGCGACTTCACCATATCTCTTTGTCACCTTACAGAATTCAATCTGCGCGGGAATAGAGGTGTTACACCCGTCCCGCTCGTTAACTTTGAGCCTAGTGCCTATAAAATGGGAGTTCACAAATAATACCCCAGTATCACCACGAAGTCTGCCTCACGTAAACACAGCCAGCCAATCCGGCAGCTCAATCACTGTTGGAGTTGAGCCTGCGTAAATTCTGGCGGCGCTCGACCTCAGTCGAACAGGAATTCTACTCAAGAACCCATTCGTTCCAGCGCTGCATAAAGCGATCGGCATTTGTGGTGCCATCAGCGCTCTTTTCCGCGTACCATTTGTGATTCATCGTTATGCTAGAAGCAAGATAATCAGGATGACTGGCCGATTGTAGTGCAAGATTTTCTGGTAGGAGCTTTAGCGCATTTTGGTTTGCTGGTCCGTAAGGCATGAGCTGCACAAAGGCGGCCTGTCTATCGGCGCGGGTAATGAATTCAATGAATTTCTGTGCGTTCTGCTTGTTTGGACTACCCTTTGGGATGCCCCAGCCTTCCCAAGTCAGCACTTGATGCTTTCGGCTAATCTCAATGGGGGCACCTTCATTGCGTAGTACAGTAGCACGGCCATCGTAGGTTTGCGCAAGATCAACCACCTTATCGTGCATCATCTGCTGGATCTCGGATCCGGTGGACCACCATTTTCGAATATGCGGTTTAATCTTGTCCAAGCTAGCAAACACCCTGTCGATGTCCATCGGATAGATTGCGTCAGCTGGCACACCGTCTGCCAGCAGAGCTTGCTCCCAAGGGCCTTCGCTTCCGTATTGACCCGTATATAAAGTTCGTGCGCCAGGATACTTGCTGACATCCCAAAACTCGGACCATGAGGTCGGTCGCAGCTTGCCATGCGGGAACTTCTCGGTGTTGTACGCCAAACACCATGCGTACACAATCGAGCCGACACTGTATTCGCTTTTAGTGAAGGTTAGGATCGCGTCCAGTTCTTGCTTCTTGTATATCGAGTAATCAATTTTTTCGAGATAGCCATTCTCAGCAGCTCGTAAATCCATGGATGCACCGACGGGAATTACATCAACGGAGACACTGTTGGTCGAAATCATTAGATTAAGCTGCGCCTCGGTGACCTCGTCGCTGATCGGGGTCACCTTGAGTCCAGTCTCAGCTTCAAACGGCTTTACATAGGCTTCGATACACGCTTTTGCGTACTCACCGCCATTGAGCGCAACTCTTAGCTCTTGCGAGGATTGCGAGGCGGCATAAGCCGTTTTTGAAGACACCGCACCTACCGCGACAGCGGATGTAGCCTGAATGAAACGCCTCCGGTTCAGCAGCATTCGCATTGTTTGTTCTCCCTCTTATTCACGCGACGGGCGACTTTCGCTCCTGGAGCGTAGCCTGGATCATATGGTTGATGGTGTTTTGACGAACTCCTTCACCGTCACGATGACAGCCGGTCTCCTGGCGGTGCAAAGTATCTAACGACTTACCCGACTCGGGACCTTGGTGCCGGTGTTTGCTTCACTCGCTTGGTCCACGCCTTTATCCAGACGTGGACGGTCTTGGTTTGCATTCTGTCTCAGTGGACCAGGTCGCGAGGATCATACCCCCGCCGGGTTTCGTCAAATGCAGTTTCTATATTGCCCTTATCTGGAACAGAGATGGAGGTTATGGCTGAGTCGTCCGGAGTTGACATGGTGCACGACTAGTCGGCGATTGAAAGTCGACCGTGAAGAATTCGGAAGCTGTTGATAGTTTTCCTGCAATCCAGTTTCCGATTTCGCCGTCTGGCGAAGCGTGATTCACTGCTTTCATCGCAGTGAATCGGAGCCGGGCAATGGGGCAGACCACGCGAGCGGCGCGAGACAGGAGAACAGGATCTGTTCCGCGCCCGCCTTGATCAGATCCTCAACATGAACTACGAGCTGATGCGGCTCGCCCGCACCAGCAACTGGCCGGTGCTGGAGGCGCGCTTCGGCGAGGTCTATCGCGACCGCCGGGCATGCCGCCGCTGCCGACGCAGCCGATGGCTGGGCTCGCCATCCTCAAGCACGATGCTTGTGGTGCTGTCTCGGCAGCCTGAAGAAGGTCAGGGTTTGTTCGATGGCATCCTCGGCCCAGCCTGTCAGGCGCGGATACCGTGCCGACCCATGCGGCAAGATCAGCCCTGGCCTCTGCGAGATCGCGCCGGTCGTAGAGCCAGCGCAATTCCTGCAGGCAGTCGTCGCCGTGCTTCCTCGGCAGATGGTCGAGCGCGTTCCTGAGGAAGTGCACGTAGCAGCGTTGCCAGGCGGCTTCGGGGATCACCTCGCCGATCGCTGCCACCAGGCCGGCGTGATCGTCGGACACAACCAACTCGACGCCCTTGAGGCCGCGCGCCTTGAGGCCGACGAGGAAGTCCCTCCAGGCCGAGCGGCTCTCGCGATTGGCCATCTCCACGGCCAGGATCTGGCGCCTTCCGTCCCAGTCGATACCGACCGCGATCAGCACCGCCTGGCTC
>NZ_JAMYVM010000044.1:0-21668 GCF_040324035.1 Mesorhizobium sp. M0016
ATGCTGGAGCGGCTCAACGAGGAAATCCGCCGGCGCACCTATGTCGTGCGCATCTTCCCCAACACCGAAAGCTGCCTGCGCCTGGTCAGGGCCTTTGGCCGTAGAGACCAACGAAAACTGGATGGAGGCCAACCGCTACATCAACATGGACGACCTGCGCGAGCACAAGAAGCTCGCTCTGCGCCAAGCCGCATGACCTAGCATCAGTGGCCGCCCACCTTTTGCAGAACTGGACGCACACACCCTCATGTCCGCCGCGAGGCCTCTCTCATCGGGAAGCAATTCTTTATGTGGGTGAAGGATCGATGCTCATGCTCAGATGGTTGCGGATGGGCGCAAGCCCGGGCCTAAGCGCATCAATAATTGAGCGATATGGGACCTTCACCAACCGGATTGTCGAATCTCTGTACAGATAGCCGGAACAGAATTGGTTATGGCCATTCTGCCGGTCCAAAGCACGACACCGTTCCATCCCTGCGGCTCAATCCAGGCGGAGGGATGAGGCAGCAGTCTTTTGCGCGCCCACCGGTCGGCCAGGAATGGGAGCCGTCGTAAACGCAGTTATTCGATGATCGCCGCCGCGGAGCTCCTCAGGCCGTGCCGTTGGCCGTCACCGCCAACTTCGTGGTCGTCAATCGCCCCGTCGCCGATGTCATTCCGAAGCTCGGCCAGTTCGCGGTGAGCTTCACTGCATTCCGCGGTGCCCACCGAGCTCGCACAGGAGGTTCTATCAGGGCGGTCACGGCTGCACTCGTTGTCGGGTCTGCGACAAAGTCGACATGAGGCACACGGCAGTCAGAGCATGTCATTGTTGTGAAATGATTTTCTCGTTTGGCACGACACGTGCAGCACTATCCGCAAACGCGCTGCAGCAAGGACTGAGGAGAAATCATGCCATGAGCGAGCCTGCCGAACATGGTCGCAAAGCTGCAGGCCCCTTTGGTATTCCCGCTTACTTCTAAGTGAGTATAGTCGATGATTGCGAGCACGGCGCAAATAGTGTGTGCGCGGTCTGGCGCACACTGCGCATGAGCGCTCCGCCAATCTCGCGCAATTTGCAAGAGTTTTCGTAGTTCAGTGCATCATTTCTGAAGAGCAAGGAGAGAATATCATGGCAAGAAAGCGAATGGGCGTGGCGCGGGGCGTAACAGCGGCCATCGTCCTGATGCTGATGGGACAGCAGGCCGTGGCGGCCGAGCTTGCGCAAGCCGCGAGCGTCCCGCAGGCTGGAGCCGCGGTCACGGAATGGCCAAATCCTTGGCAGGTCCGCCTGCGCGCGTTGGGGGTCATTACTGAGGATTCGGGCCACGTCAATGCAGTGCCCGGCTCCGGTCTTTCCTATTCGAACACTGTGAGGCCGGAGCTCGATATCTCCTATTACTTCACGGACAACATCGCCACGGAGCTTATCCTCGGCACCACCTACGCCAACATTGAGGGCCAAGGAGCGATCGGCGCGCTGGGCAATGTCGGCAAGGTTTGGCTGCTGCCGCCCACGCTCACATTGCAGTATCATTTTACCAATTTCGGCGCTTTCAAGCCCTATGTCGGCGCCGGCGTGAACTACACGATATTCTATAACCAGCATGCCGGCAGTGCAGATGCTCTCCATGTTAAGAACACGTTCGGCACCGCGCTGCAGGTCGGGTTCGACTACATGGTGGATCAGCACTGGGGCGTCAATTTCGACGTGAAGAAGCTTTTCCTGAAGCCAGACTTCGAGGTCACAGTGGACGGCGCGAAGCTGACGGGAAAGGCGGAGCTCGATCCCTGGTTGATAGGCGCAGGCGTCACCTACCGCTTCTAACAACGAAAGGTGAAGGCGGCTGCTGATAGCCGTTGAAATGAAGGGCGCGTCTTGTGCGCCCTTTTTCCGCCGGCCCTGAACGGGCGACACTTGAAGAAGCCATTGTCCCGCTTCCGGGGAAAGGCCAACAGACTAACCGCGCCGCCGCAAAGGCGGCGGCCGTCACAGCCCGAAGGGCTGCCCACGCCAAGGGGCGAAGCCGAATGGCTGAGACCGCCTGAGCTTGCCGAAGAAAGCGGGCTCGGTTCACGAGCACCGGCTGCGAAGGCGCGCGGGCGTTCCTGTCAGCAGCATGAATGCCTGAAAACCTTCTGGCCGAGTCTCATCAACCGCGTTTTGGTCCCCACTTCCAGATTTATTCAGAATGAGGGTTGAGTAGATCGGCCGGATCGATTCCGAGCACTCTGGCGAGTTTCGCCACCGTATCAATGCTGGCGGCATAGACCGAGCGCTCAAGTGCGCTGACATATGTTCGGTCAACGCCAGCCTCATGCGCCAGCGCTTCCTGGGACAATTTCTTTTTTTGACGATGCCTACGCAGATTGCGGGCAAAGACCTCTCGGATTTCCATGCACGAGAAGCCACCCTCTTGTCGAGGATTTCACCACGGAGTATTCTCTACAAAGGTCAGAGACAACAAAGCGCGAGCGGCTGCACGGCATCATTTCGCGAGGGCAAATCCCCTGAGCCGTGAACTCAAGGACGGGAATCGTGAAGTTTGGCAGCCAAAACAAAGCGCACGCCATCTACAGGCCACGAGCGCGACGCAATTGTGCCAGAAGCTCGCAAGGATCGATACCGAGAGCCTCGGCGACGTCGACAAACTCAATGACGTCCAGCCGACGTTCACCACCCTCGTACTTGGCCACGAAGGATTGTGGGCGGCCCAACATATCAGCAACCTGGGTCTGGGTGGCCCCTTTGGATTTGCGCGCCGCAATCAGCCGTTGTAGCAGCCGGCGCTGGCGAGCTGATCGAAGTGATTTCGGCATCAGACGAACCGGGCCAAGAAGGAACCGGCTCATGGACTAACCCCAGTTTCGGATTATCCCATTTTAGGATATTGTGTGGTCAGAGATCTGCGCGGCGCGGGATAGGTCTTACGGCGAGAGATGAAATGGTCGACAGATTGTTCAAACCTGCTGTTGCCGACGAGGTCCCATGGGCGGAGAGCCTGACCACTTACGACGATGAGCACTTCACGACATATTTGAAGCTCTTAGATGCATGCGCCGGCAATGCCAGCGAAGAAGAGATGGCCCAGGCGATATTGGGAATTGATCCGGTGCAAGAGCCCGCGCGCGCCCAAAGGGCGGTTCGCAGCCATCTCGCGCGCGCCCACTGGCTGGTTGTGGCGGGGTACAAGGAGCTGTTCTCTGGCCGCCAAAAGGCCTGATGGTGGCGTTATAGAAGAAGACGCTTATAACCACCATTCATTAGCGAGAGCCCGCGTCTGACTGCACGGCGGACGCTGTCTCGAAGATGGTCACCGGGGTCGGCCCAGTCCTGCTCGACACGGGCTCTGCCGAAGAGAGCAAGGCCGATTTCGCGGTGTGATACGCCAGCGATGAAGCCGTCGAGAGCATGCAAGACTCGGCGCAACCGCGAGCTACGGGGCTCGGTCGGAAAGAATCCTGATTGCAGCCTGCCGGTCCAACAGAGGCTGTTCAGACATTCCAACGCGTTCAGGCGTTGCTTCAGTTCCTCTGGCGCCCAGAGGACGGAGCATGTCAATCGCACAGGTTCGAGGATGCTGACGCCGGAAGCAGCCAGCTGCAAGCTCCTGCCACTGTCCTCGACCAGGAGGTGCTGATGCCCATCCCGTGTGACGAGCATGGAGATGCGGCAGGAGTGCCGGGCGAGATCAAGCAAGTCGACCCCGCGCGACCGCGCCGCCGTTTCGGCGACAACGGGCAAAACACGCGGACATTGGCAGGGGCACCAAAAGACGCTCGCATCTGTTCCTTTTGAGCTTGCAAAACAGAAGGCCCCACCGCGAGAGATCAACAGTATTCGAAGCCAGGCTGATAATGTCCATGGACCGGGCGTTCGTGCGTTCGGCACCGCGTAGCACGTTCGCCAGATCCTTTTGGAAGTCCGGATTGCGCCTGAGGAATTCCCAGGCCCAGCCTCGGCTGGTGAGCTGGTCGACATAGCCATAGGCACCATCATCTTGCCTGTCCGGCCAAGCAGGGCCAGGTCTTGTTTCGTCCATTGTATCATTTCCAGAAAAGGTCGGATGGCAGGCTCAGGCGATCTTAATGACCGGGGTCCACAGGACCGGGCCTTTGAGCCCGCCATTGCGACGGAGGGCTTCCAAGCTCTCTCTCGAGACGTCGAGATATCCGGCAACGGCGCGTGTGTTGCCAATTGTTTGCGGATGGGACAACCGTTCGAGTCGCCAGCCGGCGCGACGCAAAATCCGCTCTATGCGCAGATCGGTTACGGTGACGATGCTGCGCAGACCGCGTGACAAACCAAACTCGACCATTCCGGCAAACAGCTCGTAGGTGCCAATTGCGATGCCCGCCTGTTTGGGCGCGGAAGCAGGCAGATCAAGCGCAAAACGGCTGCTTTCCCAAACACGTGGATCTTCCGGCGCTGGACGGTCGGCAAGAAGAGCGAAGAAGCTATCACGCAGCATCGTCGGTCCTGTAGTCGGCAACAGGCGCACGCAGCCGTCGATTCGTCCGGCGGGCGCACGCAGCAATAGGTAATGGGGACGAAGCGCATCGAACGGATCGACCTCAAAGCAGCCGCTGAATGAAACGTCCCAATGAAGTCGATCCCTGAAAACGCGATACCGCAAGCGATGCATCTGCTCGAGCTCGTCGCTGAACTCAGCGTAACAACCCGGCGTGATCAACTGCAACATGATGGCCTTCTCCTCGCATGGATAGCACCTGCGATTGAAGGCAAAGGCCGGAGTTGAAACAACCTGTGTATGTGCCCAGGTTCCGGGAGGTCAGGTGAAGAGAGATGGCCGCGACAGTGCAAGCCGAACAGCTGCCTGAATAGCCGTCTTCACGCCAAGCTTCTTCTTGGCGTTATCCCGATGATAGGCTGCGGTGCTCCGACTGATTCCCAAGATGCGGCCGATTTCCCACGCCGTCTTGCCCCGAGCCGCCCACTTCAGACACTCCATTTCCCTTCGAGATAGGGTAACGCCATCCACGGTCCTGCCGTCGGCCAGCTTGCGACAGGCATGAAGATGGAAGAAGATCGCGATGAGTTCGAGCGCGCGGTCATATCGATTAATCAGGCGAAAGAACGGTGGTCGCCTTTCATCGGAGGCGAAGGTCAGTGCTGCAAAATTACCGGTTCTGTCATGGATCGGGATCGTGAAGCCGCAGTGAATGCCAAATTG
Source organism: Mesorhizobium sp. M0016 (assembly GCF_040324035.1). Taxonomy (NCBI): domain Bacteria; kingdom Pseudomonadati; phylum Pseudomonadota; class Alphaproteobacteria; order Hyphomicrobiales; family Phyllobacteriaceae; genus Mesorhizobium; species Mesorhizobium sp. M0016. The sequence continues at coordinate 5,175 of NZ_JAMYVM010000044.1, forward strand.
CGTCGCCTCATCCATCAGTTGTCGCTGCTGCGTCGATAGTTCGAGATCAGCACCGTGCGCATCCCAATTGAATGGTTCCTGACCACCCCGCGCTTGATGAATTACCGGGTCAATCTTTTCATACCGACTGTGAAGGTAGTGAGATGTCCAGGATTGAGGGTAGGTGGAAATCAGGCGCACCTTGCGGCCCTTGCCAGAAGAAGTAAAAAAATAGGCGAAAGACGGCAAATCGAGCGAAGAGGCAATCTCGCCCAGAGCGTTGCGCAGGTCAGTCGCGTCAGCGCTGTCTGCGATCTGCCCTACAAATCTATGAAAAGCGTCTTGCATAGCTAAACTGCAGTGAGTTCTGGCCCCCTCCAGGAGCCAAGACGGGCGGGCCAATGCGCAGCCATTCTGGGTGAAGGCCCGGCCGGAGACTGAGCTCCGTGCCGGGCCGTGCGCCTTGGGAGGGCGATACGTGCTTCGACGGCGCTGTTATCGACGTTGAGACCTCATTCCAGCGCCATCTGTTAACAGGGTGACAGTTGTCCTCTTGGGTTTGCACTTCATTGCGGTCGGGCTGTCTTTTTGCGTACGGCTTGAGACTGCTCCATGGAGGAGCTCAGCCTCACGGTTTATTGGGGTGTGAGAGCGTCACCTCTACATTCTTGCAGCAGCTCACGTGAGCGTCTTCGCACGCGAAGGCGGCACTGTGTTTTTCGAGATTGGCGTCGCATTTCGGAATCGGCTCGCACACCCTCCATGCAAGTTGCCTTAGAAGCGAAGCGGATTGTTGCGCCCCCTGCTCATGAGGCCACAGGGCTGCCGCACGTGAATATCCTGGCCGATCCGAGTTAAAGGCGTCATCTCACGCCAGATCATAACGCGCCTTCCGCCTGCAGAGCGCGATAGGTCGTATCGACTGATTTCGCAGTCGCATCGACGATGATGTCGATCTCTTTTCGGGTAATGATCAAAGGTGGGGCAAAGCCGAGAATATCCCCATGCGGCATGGCGCGGCCTATGACGCCATTTTCAAACAAAGCAGCGGCGACCCGCACGCCGACCTGAAGTCCGGGTTCAAATGGCACCCGGCCCTTCGGATCCCCCATCAGCTCCACGGCGGCTAAAATGCCGATGCCACGAACCTCGCCGACAATGGGATGTCCTTCCAGTTCGGCTTTCATGCGGGCTTGCCAATAGGGTCCGACGTCCCGAACATGTTCCAGGATGTTTCTTTCTTTTAGCAATTTGATGTTGGCAAGCGCTGCGGCAGCACAAAGCGTGTGACCGGAATATGTCCAGCCATGGCCGAGTGGGCCGTGCTTTTCCGTTCCTTGTTCCAACACCGACCAGACGCGATCGCCGATGATTGACCCGGAGATAGGGAGGTAGGCTGAACTCAAGCCCTTGGCGATGGTCACGAAATCCGGACGGATGCCATAGAGATGGGAACCGAATTTCTCACCGGTTCGCGCGAAGCCGCAGACCACCTCATCGGCGATAAGAAGGATATCGTACTTGTCAAGCACTCCTTGGATCGCGGCCCAGTATCCCTTAGGGGGCGGAACGATGCCGCCGGTCCCAAGTACCGGCTCTCCGATGAAGGCGGCAACCGTCTCTGGACCCTCTGCAAGAATAAGAGCTTCAAGTTCGCTGGCACAGCGCCTGGAGAACGCTTCCTCATTTTCGCCGTCGCGCGCCTGGCGATAGTAGTGTGGGGTCGTCGTATGGCGAACCAAATTCAGAGGCAGGTCGAAGAAATCGTGAAAAAACGGAAGGCCTGTCAGGCTTCCGGTGACCAGCCCGGACCCGTGATATCCGCGATTGCGCGAGATGATCTTCTTCTTTTCAGGGCGACCGAGGATGTTATTGTAGTACCAGACCAGCTTGATGTTGGTTTCATTGGCGTCCGAGCCGGAAAGGCCAAAATAGACCCTTCGCATGTTCTGACCGAAATATTCGACCACGGCCTCTGCCAAGAGGGCAACCGGCGCCGTGCCTTGACTGGCATAGACATGCGCGAACGGCAGCTCATGCGCTTGCCGGGCGATCGCTTCGGCGATCTCCGTGCATCCATATCCCATGTTGACACAGTAAAGCCCTCCGAAACCGTCAAGGCTCTTTCGGCCGTCGGTATCCCATATGTACACGCCTTCCGCACCGGCCATGATCCGGTTTGGCGTCTCGCCGCGGCTGTGCTTGGCCAAGTGCGTGGACGGATGGAAGACGAAGCTTCGATCCTTCTCCCGCAGTTGCTCGGTTCCCAGATTACTCAAGCTCATAGTTCCTCTCCTCGCGAGCAGTAGGCAGAAGACACTCACCCAGCCACCTATCAAAAACAAGCATACCCGCAAACACCTCTCGAGTTTCGCGGGACTGCACGTCTTTAGCCGACGAATTCGCGAAAATCGGCTCGAACGCAGTGAAAACCAAGGTTTCTGGAGTTACCTTCTCCTTGAGGCGCATAAGGGGATCAGTGCGGCCGCCGTGTTCGCCGTCGGATGTTTGCGAAAGGTACCGCATAAACCGCGGGGACTGATATGGGAGATGCGCTGTCCGAAGTCCCCATCCAGCAGCCCAACAGAACCTTCGCGATGTGTTCTTCGTGTCGCCGGGATATGTTCGGGCATATGAAGATGCGCACGCTCGTGGCGGCAAGCTTTGGCTATTCAGGACTGCCACCCTCGCTAAGCGGATTCGCAGCGTTGTGAAGGCGTTGGGATCGCTGAGTCGCGCGGCAGGGGAAGCATGCTCGAGAAGCCCCTCCGCAGTCTCCTCATCGAGCAGCAAAGGTCCCCTCTTCACATCACGATCGACTTACGATCCCAGGACCTACTCTAATAGTTTCTTCTCTCGCACAGATTGGACGGGCACGCCAATGCTCGACACCGTGTCCACACAGCAGTGGACGCTTCCATCTGTCCCGATTGCAACTGGCTGTCTCCATCTTCAAGCCGTGGTCTTCATCACGGAAGAACTGCTCGATGACCCAGCGCTGCGTGTAGAAGCGACATCGGCCAGTTCGCGGCGGAGCAGGTTGTCGCATGGGTGGTAGGAGCAGCCAATGCAGCGGGTCCGCGCCGGCGGGCTCGGCCGTTTGCGACTTCACCCGCTGCAGCCCACGCCGTCTGGCAGACCGTCCTCGCGCAGGTTTGCCGGACCGTCGCCGGACCGAAGCGGATGTCAGGTCATGCCTTTCATCAAGCCGCCGGCATCTGCGGGTGCAGAGATTTCAAAAGGCCCTTATCTGCACCGGATCGAGATGCAGCTTGTCCCAGAGTACCACGCGCGGCACCGTTTGTGCTCGCCACGCTGTCAGCTGCCATGTCCCGGAAGAACCCCATAGAATCATCATCAGCGGCAGTGCGCAGCGCGCTTCTGGCGTGGTGATAACGCGGCGAAGGACGCCGCGGTCGGTCCAACTCAGCGCGCCGCTCGGAGCGCCGGGGTGGCTATGCCAGTCACCAAGGTAAGTCTCGCGGCGACCCGAACTCTCATAGTGGGCGGCAATCTGCTCAACCTGCCATTGCTGATCCGGCTGGAACCGAAAGCGCTCGTGAAGGGCGCCGGGTCCGGGACCAATCATGGCGGCTACGACGGCGGTATCAGGACTCAACCACCAGCCCATGAACGTGCCGCCGGTCTCTAATGGGAATTTGGTGTCGGCTTCGTCCGCACATTCCTGAATCAGGGTGTTAGGCAGCCAGGCATCGACATCCGGCAACATCAATGCCCGCCCCAGCAGTCCCGATGTATTGGCAGCGGATCGACACGCCAGCTCGGCGGACAGCGCGCTCGTTCATCATCAACAAAGCTGAGTGTCTGCACGACCGAACCCTCGTCCGCCTTGCCCGAGAGGGTATCGATGGCCAGCCTCACCGCCTGCAGCGAGAGTTCCTGCAGATCATACGCGGCACCGGTGAATGTGCGTTCGCTGCACCCGGCCGGCTGGGTCAGGGCCTCGTCACCGGCATCCTGTCCTGGCGGGGGTTCCATCTCGTTCTTGTGCCATGCGTGCAAAAGGCAATTCGGGCAGCCGCTTTCGCGGACGTGCCGGACAACGGTGCCGCCCTCCAGCGTCGGCGTCGCGGACATGCTTATGAGGGGAACGGCTGCGCTTCGGCAGCGGTCATCGAGCAGCGTTGTAACGGCGTGCGAAGCGCTGCCGTCGATAACGAGATCGGCGTCCTTGATGAGCGAGTCGAGTATATCGTCGTCACCCGGATCGCTCAGAGCCTGCGCCGCAATACCTATAAAATGCGAATGGCTACGGACTTCCGTTGCCGGATACTGGCGAGCCAGAAAACCCTGCAAGGCTTCTGTCTTGCGCCGACCCCACGCGGCTGCGCCCAGCGGCCAGCGGATCGTGTTTCCAGGCTCAAGAATGTCATGTTCAACGAGATCGAGGGTGCCGCATCCGTTGCGAGCAAGTTCGATCGCTACCGGTGCGCCGACGGCGCCAACACCGACGACAAGGATCCGCTTTTCTTTGAGGAATGCAACGGCCGGAACACGCCAGCCAATGTCGACCGGCCCGGCGCGAGAAACGGGCAGCGCCGTGATACGCAATGATTTGGGGGCTTTGTTCTTCTTCGGCTCAAAGCCGTGTGCATGACCGAAGACCATGACGAAGCACCAGCCGAGGCCCGTCTCGCCAAAGCCGAGCTCGCTCGGATAGACGAGTGCGCGGAGGTCAAACTTCAGACCTGAACCGTACTTTCGTGGCCGGGTACGCTGGAGCCATGAGTAATCTTGGCGGAGCCTTTTTAGCTGTGCGTCGAGCTGAGGTTCGGGCAGCATCGTGTCTTTTGATCTTACCCACGGAACCTCCAGCTGATTCTTCGCGTCGGCCAGGTCGGCTGGGAGCGGACCCGCCCATTGGTGAAGCACTTGGCCATCCTCAGCGCGAACCTCTTCGACATAGGCCCTGACCGCCGGAATATGGATTGGACCGTTCTCGGCCTCCACTTTGACCGTTTGATCTTGGATGTAACGCAGCTGCAATGTGCCCTGCGAGGCGTCGCCGACATCCCAGCCGCTGTCGATCAGACAATAAGATCCGGAATTACGGCCAAGGTTGTTCCACCAGTATTCGGCAGGCTCGCCCTGCTGGTCTTCCTCACCGGTACCACGCACGGAATCGGCGAGCTGTTTTTCGAGCAACGTGCAGAGCGTCCAGCCCGGTGTCCACTGCCGGGTGTCGCGGCCGAGCAGGCAGAGATTGCCCTCGATAGGACTGCGGTGGCGCGTCGGCGGTGGGTCAAGGCCGGCGAGCAGAAAGACCTGAGGCCGAAAGTGCGGGTAAGCGTCGGGAAAGACAGCCTGCAACCGAAGGGTCGTCGCCCTATCGAGCGGCCAGTCGAGAGTTAGCGACAATCGCCCGGAAGAGAGGGCCTGCTCGTCAATCTCAGGCGTTATTCCGGCTGCGTACAGCGCGTCGAGTTCGTACTTAAGCCGCCCCGGATAACGCTTCTCCCAGCGGGGAACTGGCTGCGCCGGGGCCGTTATGGATGAATCGGGATCAACCATCCTCTCATCCCACCTTGCGCGGCGGGGGTACGGGCGGAACGGGCGGCCCCGGCGGAACATTGTGAGGCGGCCCAGAAGGCACTCCGTGAGGCGGTCCTTTTCCCGGATTATCTGGTGGTCCCTTTCCGGGGTTGTCGGGTCTTCCAGCCATAATTCCCTCCATATCTACATAGCTGTGAGCTTGTGGCAGAGCAGGCACTCAAAGGTCTTTGGCATTATGTGCTCTGAGCTTAGATCCTGGCCGAATGACTTTTCGAACTCTTAACGCTTCGCTGCTCTTCGCCCGAAAAATTGAAGCAGAACACTCGGTTGAGGGCTCGTTATATCCGCAACGGCCTCTCGGATTTCTCGGAAATGCGCGTATCTCACCGATGAATTCGCGGAATCGGGACTAGTTGCCGACGGAAACGCTTCAGAGTTCATCTCCGCTTGAATGAGGACAACGGAATCGGTGAATTGGCTTTCACTGGCTTCGTCACGACAAGGCTGTAGTATTGGTTGATCCCCAATCCTGCCTGCAGGAGTCCCTCCATGAAATCTTGATACGCAGCCATGGAGGCAGACGAAACGCGCATCAGATAATCGATACGTCCCCCAATTGCCCAGCAGTCCAGGATTTCCGGGACGTTTTGGATGGCAGCCTCGAAATGCCTTTGATCCTCAAGACGATGGCGGTCCAAAACCACTTCCACCATTATAGAGATTATGCCCCCGATGAGGGCTGGACTGAGTCGCGCATAGAATCCCTCAATGATGCCTGCGGCTTGCAGCACCCGGAGCCGTTCTGAACAGGCCGACGCTGAAAGGTGAACACGCTTTGCGAGCTCGCTTTTTGAAATCCGACCATCTGATTGGATCTCTGAGAGAATCCGGATATCCCAATCGTCTAGTTGCACAGGATTTGGTTTCGACTTCATGATTTGTTGCTCTCAAACTGGTCGAAGGGCAGTGGTGCCAGAAATTCTATCATCGATCGACGCGAGGGAGTTTAGTGGACATTATCTGTCTTCGGCCCGAAACGGGTCAGTGAGGCTAGGAATGTCATCTGACTGGGGGCGATCCAATCAGAATGGATGCAGAACAGTTGGGCATTGCCCTTCCCTATGCGATGACGCACAGAGTGGTGATCGCGTCTCGGCATCGATCTGGGCGTAAATGGATGGTCAGTAACGGCGCTACTTTACCTGGTTGGCACTCTCGGCAGTTCCCGAGCATCGATCGCGTGGACGGCGTGGTCGATGCAGTGGTTACATCAGCGCATTTGGCTTGGAGATGAATTGAAGGCCTTTCTTCTTTGGCTCGCCGAGGAGCCTAGGCACCGCAAATGCCGCCCGTGTTGTCCGCTACGGCCCAGAGTCCCGCCCGGCCCGATTCGCGACATTGAGCCTGGCCGGATCGCCCAGCTGAAGACTCAAACGCCGATGCTGCGGGCGATGCTGTCGGCCGCCATGCGCTTACGCCACTCAAGGGGCCCGGAACTATGAATGGAGTTCCCCTCAACATCGACAGCCATGATAACCGGCATGTCCTGCACGTCGAATTCATAGATGGCTTCCATGCCCAGGTCTTCAAAGGCAACGATCCGTGACGCCTTGATCGATTTTGAAATCAGGTATGCAGCGCCACCCACCGCGATGAGATAGGGTGTTCTGTGTCTGACAATCGACTCGATGGCCGCGGGTCCCCTCTCCGCCTTACCTAGCATCGCGAAGAGCCCGGTCTCGGCGAGGATCTTTTCAGCAAAAGCGTCCATCCGGCTGGCGGTTGTTGGGCCAGCAGGCCCGACGACCTCATCCCTCACCGCGCGGACGGGTCCGACGTAGTAGATCACGCGTCCCCGCAGATCGACCGGGAGCGGCTTGCCGGCATCGATCAGGTCGACCATTCGCTGGTGGGCGGCGTCACGGCCCGTCAACATCTTTCCGGACAAAAGAAGGGTTTCCCCGCAGCGCCAGGATGCCGTCTCTTCCCTGGTGAGCGCATCGACATTGACCCGACGGACGCCGGTTCTGTGCAAATCCTCATCACCGATCTGGGGCCATTCGGAAAGGTCGGGTAGTTGGAGCTGAACCGGTCCTGTGCCGTCCAAGATAAACTTCAGGTGCCGGTTGGCGGCGCATTGCGGAATGAGCGCCACAGGCTTGGACGCAACATGGGTTGGATAGGTAGCGACTTTGACGTCAACGACTGTCGTCAGGCCGCCTAGTCCCTGAGCACCGATGCCAAGCGCATTAATTCGTTCATAAAGCTCAACCCGCAGTGCCTCCTCCGCACTTGACGGCCCCCTGGCAATCAGTTCCGACATATCGATGGGCTGGTTCATAGCCTCCTTCGCCAGCAGCATCGCCTTTTCAGCGCTGCCACCAATGCCGACCGAGATCAGGCCGGGCGGACACCATCCGCTGCCCAGCGTCGAAACGGTGTCGACTACCCAGTCGGCAACGGACGCACTGGGATTCAGGGTGGTTAAACGCGCCTTGTTTTCGGAGCCGCCCCCTTTTGCGGTGATGGTAATCTCAATCCGGTTGCCGGGTACCAGGTCGACGTGGACGACTGCCGGCGTGTTGTCACGGGTGTTCACCCGCCCGGCAAGCGGATCCGAGACGATCGATGGTCGAAGGGGATTGTCCGGGTCGAGATATGCCTGGCGGACGCCCTCGTTGACGAGGTCCGCGAAACTGGCCGTTGATTTGATCCGGACGCCCATGCCGACCTTCGCAAAGACCACCACGAGGCCGGTATCCTGGCAGATCGGCCGCCGTCCAAAGGCCGCCATGCGGGAGTTCAGCAAGATTTGCCCTATGGCATTCTTAGCCGCCGGACTCTGTTCGCGTGAGTAGGCCTGCGAAAGGTTCAGGATATAGTCGGGCGGATGGTAATACGAGATGTACTGCAGGGCGTCGGCGACGCTCCTTGTGATATCCTTACCGGCAATGTTCCGTGTTGTTTTATTCACCGAATGTCATCCCAATGACCCAAGCCCGTTGACCAGTTTCAGGCTTTGGAAGCTCCGCAATCCCTGCTCGCCCCCTTCATATCCGTAGCCGCTTTGTTTGACGCCACCGTATGGTGCATCTGCGGAAACCCCTTTCAGGTAATTTACGCTGATCGCGCCTGCCGAAAGACCGCCGATCAGCGCGCGTTTTGCACCGGCGGCGCCGGCGAAGAAGTAGGCAGCCAAGCCATACTCGGTGGCGTTGGCTTCTTCGATCGCCTCCTCGATCGTGTCGAAAGGTGCGACGGTGAGGATCGGCCCGAACGGCTCGTCATGAAGCACTTTCGCATCCTTTGGGACCCCTGTCAGGATGGTTGGTGGCCAGTAAAAACCCGGCTGGTCGAGGCGGGTGCCGCCGGTTTCGATACCGGCGCCGCGATCGACAGCATCCTGGATCAGACGCTGCATGGCCTCGATTCGCCGCGCGTTTGCCATCGGTCCCATCTCCGTGGCCGGATCGTCTGGCGGGCCGATCTTGATCTTGCGAGCGGCTTCCGTCATCAGGGACAGAAATTCCTCGTAGAGATTTCGCGCGACGAGGATCCTGCTGGGCGCATTGCAGCTTTGGCCCGCGCACTCGAACTTGTATTCCGCAATTGCCGGAACGGCCTTTGCGAGATCCGCATCATCGCATACAACGACCGGGGAGTGCCCACCGAGTTCAAGGATGCACCGCTGCAAGTTATTGGCGGCGAGCTTGGCGAGTTGTTTTCCAACCTCAGTAGAGCCGGTGAATGTTAGGACTTTGATGATCGGCGAGTTGAGGAGATGCCGGGATATTTGCACCGGAACGCCGAAGACGAGATTGACCACGCCGTCCGGAATACCCGCTTGTTGCAAGGCTTCGACGAAATGGACAGCCGCGCTTGGTGTCTCTTCAGCCCCCTTGAGGATCACCGGGCACCCTGCAGCCAAAGCAGGGGCGAGCTTGCGAGCGATGAGAACGGCGGGATAGTTCCAAGGCGTAAAGGCAGCAACGACGCCAATTGGCTCGGGGACGATCATCCGGTTCGGGCCCATCGGAGTAGGGGCCGACAACTCTTCCGCGTGCGTTCCGTTCCACTCCAGCGTTTCGACAGCGCGCGCGTATTCACCAGTCGCTTCTGCAATCGTCTTTCCCTGTTCGGCTGACAGGTCCCTAGCCGCCGATTCAACCTTCGCCGCCAGAATTTTGGCGGCTGCTAGGAGAATCTCGCCACGATGTTTTGCAGGCCGCGAGGACCAGGCCTTGCGGCTGCGCTCTGCCGAAGCGAGGGCCTCATCCAGATCCGGTATCGTCGCCGAGGCCACCGAGGCAAATACCATCTCCGTCGCCGGATTGATTACCGGCACAGTGGCTCCGCTACCACCGGCTCGCCATCTGCCATTGATAAAAAGCTGATAGCTCGTGGCGTTGGACATTCCATGCTCCGGTTGAGTATTTCTGCCTGTGCGAGACCAGCCGATCTCTCCGACCATCGGCTCACTTCTCTGCAGTCTCATCGCGATGGTCACGCCGGGTCAAATATGGAATATCGCCCAAAGCCATCTCGACTCCAGATTGACACCACTCAGGCGGCCACGAAGAGCGATAACACTGGGAAGAACTCGGTTTGGGGTATGCCTAAACCCGGTCCGGAACCGTGGCCGACCAGTGCCTGCCCTCGATCAAAGTCTTTACGACCTTGGGGATCAGCTTGCGAACCGCAGACACCGCTGGAGAGCGCTCATCTTTCGGGTTGACGGCAAGCACAACGGAACGGGTAATCACCGGATCAACGATCTTAATCGTCCGGACTTGGCCCTGAGACGCCTCTTTCTGAATGGCCGACGGGGCAAGGATAGAATAGGCTTTTCCTTCCATGACCATGTTGATGATCGTAGAAAGGGAATCGACTTCGAATCTGACGTCCAGCACACACCCGTGCTGCGCAACGACATCAGCCACCGAACGCCTGACATAGTTGTTGCGCATCGGAACCGCCAGCGGAAACGCATGCAGGTCGGCGAGCGGTATCGAATCTTCGAAAGGCGGTTCACCCCGCGGCACTACCAGGCAAAGTTCTTCCCGTGCCAGCACCGTCATTCGCCCTACACTCTCGGCAGTCCGGTAAAGGACAGCCAGATTGAAGCGGCCAGCCGCCATCCACTCCTCGAGCGGTCCCGTCATGCCCTCGATCATCTTAAGCGAGATTCTCGGCAATTCGCTTCTTACCGATTCAAGCAGGGGACCGCTAAGGACGCGAGCGGCTCCGGACGGAATGCCAATGGTCACCTCTCCGGAAGGAGCAGCCACCGAGTTGGTCAGTTCCGCCTCAGTGAGTTGAACTTCCTTCAGGATGCTCCGACCGCGCTCAAGCAATCTTGCACCGGATGCCGTGACACTAACGCCGGTCCTGTCGCGTACCAACAGCTGGGTGCCGAAGCTTTCCTCTAGTTGACGCACATGAAGGCTTAGAGCGCTTTGAGCAATGTGCAGGATTGCAGCTGCCCTCGTGAAGCTGCCTGCCTCGACTACGCCGACAAAGTATCTTAATTGCCTGATGTCCACGATGAGCAATCCATCCGGGCATGATCCCCAGTGCTGTATATCTATCTCGAAACGAGATGGTCGACAAGTAAAAAACTGTCGGGCCATGAATCGAGAACCAGCGCCTGTCTGGCTACTGAAAAGGCAGGTCAGTTATTGTTGGCGAGGGCCAGTATCTCGTTGGCGCGCCGAACCACTGGCGGGTCTATCATCTTACCATTCAATGAGAATGCAGAGAGTCCACGCGTGGCGGCATCGTTTTCCGCGGCGACGACACAACGGGCCCACTCGAGTTCCTGTTCGCTTGGCGAGAAAGCCTCATTGAATATGGCCACCTGTGTTGGATGGACCGCCAAAGCTCCGGCAAAGCCAAGCCGCCGCGCCTGCACCGCGGCTTCACGAATTTTGTCAATGTCGGAGAAGTCGCCGATGCTTCCTACGAAGCCCAGCGGGAGCAAGCCGGCCGCACGGGCAGCAAAAAGAACAGAAAGGTTCGGCGTCAACAGAAGGTCGAATCCCGGAGCAGCGCCAACAGCGGCACTGAAATCTTCCGGACCGAGCGCCATCGCCACCATCCTTGGATGCGACGACGCAATAGCCGCGAGCCTTTGCAGGGCGCCGGGGGTCTCGATCTGCGCAAGAAACCGGATACCTCCCGGCGCAAGACTTCTTTCTCTTTCAAGTTCCGAAACCGCATTCGCGATCTCTGATACCCACTCCGCCGAATCCGTCTTCGGAAGAACCAGTGCGTTAACACCTGCTATCACCGCTGCATCGAGATCGGCCGCCAAGGCGCGCAAACCATGATTAACGCGGACCAAAACAGATGCGCCCTTCCGGCCCACCTTTGCCACGGATTCAGGGAGCTGCCGTCGTGCCTGGCCCTTCTGATGTTGCGGAACGGAGTCTTCCAGGTCGAGTATGACGCCATCTGCGCCGCGCTCACGGGCCGCCTCGACAAACCGCGGAACGTGAGCGGGAACGAAGAGCAAGGATCTCCAGCGCGGTACAGACATGGCGCTTTCGACGGCCGGAACATTGTCCTTGATCATGGAGTCGCCTCTGCGTTCCATTCTAGCGAGGGCGGTGGCATAATTGCTGGGCGGTGCACTGGGGGCCAGAGCAGGCACGCACTCTGCAAATGACGAGCACGGCCCTTACCGACAAGAGGCGCGCTCACGCTGATGCGGCTCGTTCGCGCAAACGCGCTAGAACCTCCTCGCGGACAGTCTCCGTATGGGCGCCGAGAGCCGGAACCGGGCGCAGGGAGGGGCGCTCAGAGTTGAAGATGGCCGCTGGCGCTATCGTCTCTACAGTTCCTTCAGGTATGCCAACCTGAACCCTGCGAACGTGGGGATGCTTTGAAATATCCGCCACTTCGTTCAGTCGCCCATATGCCAGACCGGCCGCCTCAAGCTCCAGCATTGCTTGGTGGCAGGACAGTTGGGAAAACCGCCGTTCGATAATCTCGTCAAGTTGCGCCCGATTACCGAGGCGCTCCATATTATCGGCAAAGCCAGGGGCGCGTGTGAGCTCCGGCTGCCTAAGAAATTTCCCGCAGAAGTTTATCCATTCACGGTCATTCTGAACCGAAAAGATGACGTCTTTGCCGTCGACGCAACGATAAGCGCCATACGGCGCAAGCGACGGGTGTTTCACGCCTGCACGTGCTGTGTGATAGCTGCTATAGTCGTGTTGCAGAACTGGTACATTCATCCAGTCGGCGATGGCGTCGAACAGTGAAACCTGAATGCTGACGCCGTCGCCGGTCCGCTCGCGGTGGAACAGCGCCTGGAGGATGGCACTATGCGCCGTCATGCCTGCCGAAATGTCGCAAACCGACACGCCTACCCGTGCGGGTCCCTGTTGAGTGCCGGTGATCGCACATAGACCTGTTTCGGCCTGGACGATGAGATCGTAAGCCTTCAAATGGGAATACGGCCCCCCCTCCCCGAAACCGGAGATGTCGCAAGTGATGAGCCGCGGAAACCGTCGACGGAGTTTCGCAGACCCGAACCCCAGTTTTTCGATACTGCCCGGCTTCAGATTCTGGATGAAGACGTCAGCATCGGCAATGAGCGCGTCGAGGACGTCGCGGTCCACCTCCAACCTCAGGTCTAGACACACGGACTCCTTGCCCCGGTTGAGCCATACGAAGTAAGCGCTCTGCCCCCGAACCAACTTGTCGTAGTTTCGGGCAAAGTCCCCTTCCGGCCGTTCGATCTTGATTACCCGGGCGCCGGCATCCGCAAGGCGAGACGACGCATAAGGCGCGGCAACGGCCTGCTCCACCGCAACGACGGTGATCCCCTCAAGGCTATTCTGCATTGGTGACACACCGCGCTTTTCACCCAACATTTTTAGGTGCTCGACGGTTCAGGATGGCGAGCAACCGGTTCTGTTCGTTGCCGACCGTGGAAAATGCCTCGTCGACACCCATTCCGGGCTTTGCAAGCATCATGTCGGCCTGGGTCGCGACTGAAATGTGGACTGAAACTTGGGCTGAGAGATCCGTCTCAGTACAGCTCCCCCCGACATACGCCCCGACGTTATTCGCTTTGCAGATGAGAACGGCGCGCGCCGTGTCGGCGACTGAGCCGACGTCTGGCGTCTTGATTTGCACCAGATGCGTAGCCTTCGCTTCAGCAAAGAGCCGAATGTCCTCAAGCGTGTTGCACCTCTCGTCTACCACAATGCGAGCGCTCGAACCCCGGTCATCCAAGATTGATACGATCCGGGCATAATTCTCAATTTGAGCCTGTGTAGAACCGAAGTCCGCCGGGGACTCGATGTTGATCGTAAAACCCGGAACAGTATTGGCTACCGTGCAAATAAAGTCGGCGATCCGTTGCGCATCCAAGCCCATTTCCTGGCCGATCCAGCCATACACATCGAAATGCAGTACCGGCTGATAGCCTGGGCGGCCGATCTCGCGCGTACGCATTGCAACCCACTTCACGAACTCCATGAAGGTCTGGCCATCGACGCCGAATTTCTGCCGTGAGTTGATCAGTCCATGGGGGAGCACATCCACGGCTTTCAGGATCATCTTGTCGACGTTTGTTTCGCGAGCATCACCGCTTTGACAGTAGATCGGGACCCTGCGCGTCGGCAGCGGTAGGTCAAATTCACTGCATATGATCTCCGCCATCGAGGTACGGTGAAGATGGGCCGCTGCGCGCAGGAGCGCCTGACTAACGCCGTACTCAAGCGCCAGAGGTAGCCGCTTGTGTTCGAAGGGCTCGAAAACCTTCGCGCATGCACCAAGATAATAAGAAGCATCGGCGTCAAGAAGCCGCGGCACCACAACACGCGAGGTCAAATTCGATATTTCAGCGGCTTCAAACACAGGATCGCGCCCGCCAGCACCAGAGTACTGCACGCTCATCATGTCGCCCCAAACAACGGTTTCGTCGGCGAGTACCAGCCCGATGCCAAGCGAAGATGCTGGAATGCGAATGGAATTGAATCCAGGCGTCGTCGGTTCGCCGACATAGATAAAGCCGTCCTGGATCGCGCCCGACCTAATGGCAGCCTGATCGTCATAGAAGAATGCGCCGTTGCCAGGGGCAAGGAGGACGTCTTTGATCTGCAATTCGGTCACTCAACTCACCCTGACGAGATTGAAATGGTTCCGCTGCTGGCACGCAAGGGCGCAGTGCTTATTTCAGCGGTCGAGCAATAAGCGCTACCACTTTGTTGACCTCGACATGCGCCCCCGATGCTATGGCCAAGACAATGGACGCTTCAGGCGCGCGGATATCAATGGACCCAGCGGAAAGTGAATCTATCGAATGCAGGATACCTATGAGATCTCCCTGCTTCACTTCATCCAGCACCGAGCGACGAGGTTCGAAGATGCCTGCCGCAGGCGATTTCAACTCATCGGACGGACGCGTTTCAAGCGTTTGGCCGGACCTCTGTTGACGGAAAGTTGGGTACTCGGCTTTTCCCTCAACCAGCCCGAGCGCGATGAGCGCGTTGCGCACTCCAGCCTCGTAGATCGCGAGGCTGTCCGCGCCGACAGTGCCACCACCGAATTCAGTGCAAACAAACACCTTGCCCTGGTGCTGGGCCGTGATATCAAACATTCCAGCCGTGTCATTGTGTTGCCAGACCAATGTCAAGGGCAATTTGAATCCTTCCGCCATTCTCACCGTCCTGGCCATGAGATCGGGATCGGCAATGGGGTGCGTCGTGGCCGCCGGTGGAAAATCCCACGTGGGTCCGAAGCTGTGCAGGTCAAATACGGTGTCGGCCATTGGCAACAATACGCGCGAAACGGCATCCGCGATTCGTTGCGTCACTGACCCGTCGGCCCGGCCCGGAAACACGCGGTTGAGGTTCAACCCGTCGAGCGGAGTATTGCGGCTCCAGGCCTGTACGCCCAATGGATTGAGCACCGGCAGGACGATGACTCGTCCACAGGTTTGCGCCTCTGGCAGCCACTTGATAATCCGCCAAGCAACGATTGGTCCCTCCAATTCATTGCCATGATTTCCGCCGGTAACAAGAAGGCGCGGTCCCTCTCCTTTATTAAGACTGAAGACCGGGAGTGAAAGCTCTCCGCAGTCGGCACCTGCCGGGACAACAAGATGCCCCCTGCCCAAGCCTGGCGTATCAAGATCGAACGTAAGATGTGGTGCTTTGCTCATGTTCAAATTGTTCCAGTATCAAGCGACCTTCGCCGGGCTGCTAGTATGCGCCAGCCTGTCTTCAATTCGCCAATATAATGTCTCGGACCGTACCATCCCGTTCTTAGATGGCCGCCGCCGGCTGGTGATGCCGCTGCTCGATTTCATAGGAAGAACTGGAACTTGGCCAGCGGCGGGCCCTGTCACAAACCGGCAGCATGCTTTATCCGCTACACTGGGCCAGCCCGTGTTAAGTCAGGCTTCTGCAGCTACTGAAGCGACAGGCACGACCTGGATGCCGATCATGCTTCGTAAGGATATGGCGTGATAGGTGCAAGTGATGGATGTATTGCCTTCACCGCATCTAGCACGAGCTCCTTTGGGATCGCGTCCCGACGATTTGTCGACAAAGCTGTTGGAAGTCGTTCCATTCGTTGTTCGAACGACGAGCCTGGGCGAGCATTTGTCTCAGCTCTCAATGTCACCGCCTGTCAAGGGTGTTTTTTGCCTCGTCCCTGCCTCGTAGACGACTGCCGTAGAGGTTGTCGTCGTTACGATCGCCCGAAGGAGCTCAGGCCCCTTTCAAAGCTTTCGCGACGTTGTCGATGGGGAGACGCAGTGGTTCGTCCAACGCGACCAATTTGCGACTCTAGTTTCGCTGTGCACGTGCAAGTTTGCCGCATGCGCATGTTGAGGATTTCGAAACAAGATGGAATTCGCCTCCACAATCGGTGCAGCAGCTGCCAGGTTTGAGTTCCCTGGATCGTGTCCCGCGGCGTGGTGTAGCTGGCGGCATTAGTCGCCGTGCTCTCCGGCATGGGCCGGGCTGATCAGCGCGCCACGGC
>NZ_JAMYVM010000045.1:0-21454 GCF_040324035.1 Mesorhizobium sp. M0016
TGAAAGACGGCAATGCCTATGGTTTCACCCCAGTTCAGATTTGAGCGCGAGCTCCCAACCCAAGCGAGAAAGATGATGAAACAATCCTATCTGGGCAAGCACGCCCTGTTTGGCCTGCTTGGCGCCATTGCCGTGCTGACCATCGTTCCCGTGGCCACTATCATGCCGGCCTATGCGGTCGACGACATCGAGGGCACCGATGCACCCGACCTCACCGCCGTCCAGGCCAAGATCGCCGTCAAGGACTACAAGGGCGCGCTGGCCGATCTGCGTGATCTCGCGCAGGACAACCAGCAGGCCGACGTCTACAACCTGCTCGGCTTCACGTTGCGCAAGACCGGCGATTTCACCACCGCGCTGACCTACTACAACAAGGCGCTCGAGCTGAAGCCCGACCACAAGGCCGCCCGCGAATATCTGGGCGAACTCTATGTAGAGACCGGCGACATGGCCAAGGCCAACGAGCAGTTGGCGTCGCTGCAGAAGCTGTGTCCCGCCGGCTGTGAAGAACTCGAAGACCTCCACAAGGCCATCGACACCAAGGTGACCAAGTAAAACCAGGCAGGCGCTGCAAGGCGCCTGCTCCTTTCCCATGGAGCCCATCGTGACAACGACACAAACCGCCTGGAAACCACATCTCACCGACTTGACCCTGCTGACGGGTCGCCTGCTGCTCTCATTGCTCTTCGTGCATGAAGGCCTGGAGCTGGCGACGCATTTCGCCGGTGCAGCCAAGGCGATGACGGCGCTCGGCGTCAGCCTGCCGCTTTTGATAGCCACCATAGCGCTGCAGCTGGGAGCTGGCTTTTCGGTCGGCCTTGGTCTGCTGACGCGTCTGGGCGCGGTGGCGCTCGGACTGTTCTGTTTGGCAACGGCAGCTTTGTTCCACACCAATTTCGCCAACCAGAACGAATTGCTGCATCTCGAAAAGGATCTCGCCATAGCGGGCGGCATGTTCGTCCTGGCCGTAGCCGGCGCCGGGGCGATATCTCTCGACAGGGTGCTGAACGGCCTCGTGAAGCGCCGGCAACAGGACAGAGAGACGGTTGCGGCGCTCATAGCGGCCGGTAGGCCTCTCTCGGTCGGCGAAATCAAGCTTCCATTCTAAATCGGCAAGACGTCGGGTCTCATATCAACCCGCCCGCCCGATCCGAACGCCACAAACGCCTCGGGCGACCCCTGATGACGAAAGCCGTTCATGGCGGGTTGTTTATCCACGTCCGCTTATCGACACGGATAGGAACGCCCTATCGGCCGATATGAGGCGCATTGCGGTCCGGCAGCCTTGGGGCCGAGAGCTGAACGTCCACTGTTGGCTGGCGGCAGATCGAAGCTGCCCTCCTGCGGGGATCCAATCACGGATGCGTTTGTCCCCACCGGCATCAGTTGTAATGCAACTTTGTTCTAAAACAGGAGGAAGCGGTTCTGTTTCGGATGGCATGCCAATGATGTTGCGGAAAGCACATTATTGGACCAGGTTTTGGAGCAGCTATCGCAAAGGGTGCAGCGTTCCAATCGGCCCGGGAAGCCTCTGCTGACCCCTGAGTATGATCTGAGGAGGTTTCTGCAATGGACACAACGGTTGAGAGCGACTGTAACGCCATACGGGCTCTGATCTCGCGCCAGTTTGCAAGCATGAGTTGGAAGGCGGCGGGCGAGCCCGACTGGGAGAAATTCCGATCCGATTTTTTTCCGGATGCGCAAATGTTTCCTTCATCGCGGCCGGCCCGGCCCCAATCCATCCCCGCGTTCATCAAGCGAATGAGTTCTCTCGCAGGAAGCGACCTGTTGTCGCTTGATGAAAGGGTTCTCGGCAGCAAGATACAGGTGTTTGGCAATGTAGCAGTGGCAGTTATCGCCTGTGAGAATGTCGAAAACGAGATCAACTTGGAGCGAGTGGTTGAAATGATGCTTTTGGTGAAGGATCAGGGCAACTGGAAGATTGCGGCGCAGGCTTGGGACAAGGCAGGGGAGGACACGAGCCTGCCCACAGATATCTTGGATTAATGAGCCGATAGCCGCCAGCCGGGTGACGCGCCATTATTTTCCTGCTGCGTCCGGTAAACCCGCTCTGGTCATCAAATAGTCGTGGAATTGGTGTGGACCCATCATTACAGGCTCCAGACGCTCGATCGAAAACCCCTGGGAACGGTAGAAATCGATCGCGGATTGGTTCTTTTCAGCGACAAAGAGCGCTTGCGGATAACCTACGCCGAAGTAGTTGCGAACTGTCTCGATCAGGAGTTTGCCCAATCCCAGCCCTCGGGTTTCAGGCAGCAGATACAGCTTCTTGATCCACAGGGTTCCGCCTTGAACATACGCGGAGGCATAACCCGCGTCCTTCCCGTCTGTCGTAATGATCCAATAGCTTTGCCGTCGCTCGTGCATGTCCGCGTAGAGACTGGTCATGGAATAGATATCGGCTACGATGCCCGCCGCCAGGTCTGCGCCGATCAGGGGTGTATAGTGGGCCTGCCAGATGACCAAGGCTAGGTCCCGGACCCGATGGAGATCGGCCGGGGCAACCAGTAAGATGTCAATGACCACCTAGACGCCTCCCACAAGCGACACAAAGCAGAAGTTACTGTTTGAAATAGAATTGGCAAATTCCGTATGGGCCTGCCCCCTAATTCGGAGAGGAACCTTAACCCGGAACCACGCCGATCGAAAGAATTCTCACACATGTCTGCGATTGAGTCGCTCGTGCCGAGAACTCGTAGCAAGCAGTACAGCGACCGGGTCATCTAACACTTCTCCCATTGGTCGACATGGCCAATGTGGAGGATAGTGACGCGGTCGATTACCGGCTGGCGGGTTGCTGAACGGCCCCGCGGGGACAATAAACAGATGACCGCGAGGAATGTCATGGACAGTGATCTAACAGCTCTAATCCGGCGAAACGTTGAACCATGGCTTTCCCACCATCGGAAAAGGAAGCGGCCATCTACGCGGAGGTGAGCGCGTTGCCGCGCGTGGTTGTTTACCTGCCGCCCGCAGAGGATCTATTGGCGGCAGGCTTTGTCCACTACGACTGCCACCGCAATTGCCGTGACCAAGCAGCCAATGATTCATGCGGCAAAGCAGGCATGTCTCTGGTTGGCTAACACACGGCGAAGACCTAATCCTTCACTCAATTGCCGTCATAAGCGACCAGTGGATCTGTTTGACGCCGCAGTTAGTCCCAGCGCTGAACAGGTTTGAGTTTATTCCTGACACTCATCTTGAGTGGCGAGACTTAAATGGAGGTTCCACCCGGATAGCATTTCGTCACGGAGATGAAGTACCGGAAGCCCTTCGCAGAGACCGGGGCCGTCATATCCGTCTGCGGGACGAATTTCAGGCTCTCGTCGCACGGGGGCATTCGGTGGTCGGTGCCAGAGACCTTGCAAAGTCCGCTTCTGGCAGCTTGAGCCTCAGTTCGGAATGACCGCAACAGGCGCAAAGCTGCCGTTCAAAAGGTAGCACGCTTGGAAGTTCGTGCCGACGCGCAATCTGGCGCATGTGCCAGAAGTCGCTGCCTTCAAAGCTATCCAAAAACCGAATCTTTGTCCCACTTTGTCCATAAGCCCCGCAAAAGCATCCAGGAACCCCAGGCGATTTGGCCGTATCGAGCTGCCACCACGTCGTGGAATGGCAGGCGGCAAGGCTTGATTGACTGATTGTCGCCGCCGGCAAATCTTGACCGGAAGGCGCTATTGCCGGCGTGTTTTGGTCAGCGAATCGTTCAAGGCACTGGAAATGAGCCAATCGCAGGTCCCAGCACCACCGCCCGGATGGCTGCCGGACGCGTGGCTCCGCAACGCACGGCTGGTGTCCGGCCTTGTGCTGATGGCGTTCGTGACGCTGCATTTCCTGAACCATGCGTTGCTCCTGATCTCGCTTGAAGCAGCGGATAAGGGGCGCGCGATGTTCCTGCTGATCTGGCGCAACCCGGCCGGGACGCTGCTCCTCTACGGCGCGGTCGCCACGCATCTCGTTCTGTCGCTGCTGGCGCTCTACCACCGCCGCACGCTGGCCATGCCGGTGCGAGAGTGGGCACAGATACTGCTCGGCCTCTCCATCCCGCTTCTGATTGCCGAGCACGTGGTCGGCACGCGTGCCATGCACGCCCTCTATGAGGCCAACGACACTTACGAGTTTGTGGTGCGCTCGCTATGGACCCTGACACCGCAGGTCGGGGTGCGGCAGGCGATCGCGGTGGTCGTCATATGGGCACATGGCTGCCTCGGCCTCTACTTCTGGCTGCGTTATCGTCGGTGGTATCCGCGCGTCGCCTCGGCTCTGCTGGTCCTGGCGGTGCTGGTTCCGGTCCTGGCGCTGCTCGGTTTCGCTAGCGCCGGAAAGGAGGTCTCGGCGATGGGACCGCCTCAGTCGCAGCCGATCGAGCGAACCCTTTTCGACCGAGCGTTGGCGACCAAGGAGCGCATGGACAGCAGCATCTATGCCGGCTTTGCGGGACTGATCGTCCTGGTGCTGGCGGCGCGCATCGTTCGCCACCGCATCGAGCGGCGCAACCTGATCGAGGTGCGCTATGCCGGCGGGCGCAAGGTGCGCATTCCCCGCGGCTACAGCGTGCTCGACGCCAGCCGGCTGGGCGGCATCGCGCATTATGCCGTGTGCGGCGGGCGCGGACGCTGCTCGACCTGCCGCATCCGCGTGGTCGACGGCCTGGCCGAGCAGCCGGAGCCCAGTCCGATCGAAGCGGCGACCCTGCGCCGCATCGCGGCCGACGGCGACGTGCGGCTCGCCTGCCAGCTCAGGCCGCGCGGCGATCTTCGCGTCGCGCCGCTGCTGTCGCCGCCGGTCACGGCGGGGGGCCCGCTCGGCGCAACCGCCAGCGATCCCGGCCACGAGAAGGTAGTGGTGGTGATGTTCTGCGACATGCGCGGCTTCACGGCGATGGCCGACCAGCGCCTGCCATTCGACGTGGTCTTCCTGCTCAACCGCTATTTCGGCGTAATCGGCCGCGCAGTCGAGAGCTCAGGCGGCCGCGTCGACAAGTTCGTCGGCGATGGCGCCATGGCGCTGTTCGGGCTGGAGACCACGCCCGGCGAGGCATGCCGCAACGCACTTTCTGCCGCCAGCGCCATCGTCGAAGGGGTTCGCGCCCTCAGCGACGACTTTGCCGAGGAACTGCGCGCCACCATCAAGGTCGCGATCGGCATCCATGTCGGCCAGGCGATCGTCGGCTCGATGGGCTACGGCGCGGTCACGAACGTGACCGCGATCGGCGACACTATCAACGTCGGCAGCCGGCTGGAGGCCGCGGCGAAGGAATTCCAGGCGGAGATCGTCGTCTCCGAAGCGACGGTGCGGCTTTCGGGCATGGACCTACCCGGCGCGGAGGCGCGCGAGATCGACATCCGCGGCCGTGCGCGCCCGCTCGGCGTGCTGGTCGTGCCGCGCGGCGCGGCGGTGCCGATCGCCTTGCCAGCAAAATTGAGATAAGGTGGGCTCGAAATGCCGGCCTCGCACACTCCCTACGATGCCGGAGGTCAGTCGGCGCGAACCGGATCGAGCGTCATCTGCTAGTCATCGTCTATTCGCGAGAGAATTTCGCCGAGGCGGTCACGCGACTGACTGGCGGCGCCTGAGCGGATGTCGCCTATGATGCTGTCGGCAACGACACCTTCGGCGGGTCGCTGGCAGCGCTCGGGGGCCGAAGCCATCTCGTTAGTTTTGGCCAGGCGTCAGGCCCAGTCGGCAACTGGGACATCGGTCGGTTCTCTTCGAAGTCCGTCACGATTTCCCGGCTTAACTACGCCCACTATACGGATGCACCGCAAAAGCTTGCTCTGCAATTGAACCGGTTCTTTGCCGCGCTCCGACTGGGCGTTATCAAGGTCGAGCCTCCAAGGCCCTACGATCTTGCAGCAGCGTCCGAGGCCCATCGCGATCTGGAGTCTCGACGAACGACCGGCGACTGGTGCTAAAGGTTTGAGACAAGTTTTCACGTTCGAAGTTCAGCGGCGTCACACGAAGCTGGCGGTCGCTATTGCCGCCATTCATTTCAAGGCCTTGCGAATAGCTGCTGTCGGCGTAGCCCCGATCAAACCGCCAGCGCTAGCAAGGTCCGCTTTTGGAGAACTTAGATGGGCTTCGACGACCGATATGAGGCGCATTCCTGCCGTTCTCAACCTCGGCAAAAGTCACTCGGGTCAAACGACACCGTTAAGGGCCGCCTTGTTGTTGGCGCTCCCATTCAACGGGAAACCCCCGAACCAGCGGCTGCAATTGCATGGTAGAAGGTTGCCGCCCGTCCAGGATTGCCTCGACCAGTTCCGGCGCCACTCGGCTTGATGCTGCTCTGCCAATTTCCGATGGGTGTTCTTAGCTCCCGATAATGGACAGCAGGCCGTCGGTTAGCGTCTCCTCAAGTAGGAACACGTTAATCAAACGAAGGCTACCAGGGCTCGTTGGTCGTTCCTTCTGTCAGTTGACGTGACCTCGCGAATGCGAAGTTAGCGATAGCGGTGTCTTGAATCCCTGTTCCGGTGAGATCCGCGATCGTAATCTGGTCGGCACTGGTGCGCCCCGCCATCTCACCGGCAATGATCTGTCCGAGTTCGGCAAAGCACGCGTTCTCGTCAACGACACCCGCATTGATGGCGTGATGCAGTTCGCCGAGACGCCTCGTTTGTGCCAAGCTGTCGGCCACATAGATGTCGGAAATGGCGATCACCTGAGGCTCGATCTCATTCTTGTGTTCAGCATCTGAGCCCATTGCTGTTATGTGCTGTCCGGGTGCAAGCCAGCGCGATAAAAAGATCGGGCTCACAGCCGGCGTCGTCGTGACAATGATATGCGCGCCTGCAACAGCCTCCTCCTGGGTCGGGCAAGCGACAACGTCGATCTCCAACTCGTCGGACAGTTCTCGCGCGGCAAGGTGGGCTTTGACTCCCCCGCGTGCCCATATTCGGGCCGAACGGATCGGGCGGACAAGCATGAGTGCTTGCAACTGAAGACGGGCTTGCAGTCCCGCGCCCAGGATGGCGGCAATCGAGGCGTCTTTGCGGGCGAGGTACTTGGCGGCGACCGCGCCGGCAGCGGCCGTGCGCAGATCGGTTAGATAACCGTTGTCCAGCAGCAGCGCCTGCACCAAACCCGTCTTGCTAGAGAGCAATATCATCAAGCCATTTGTGCTCGCCAAGCCGATCTCGGGATTGCCGAAGAAACCCGGGCTGATCTTGATGGCGAAGCCGTCCAGGCCTGGCACATACGCCGTCTTGACGTCGACTTCCCCGCGATGCTCGGGAATATCGAGCCGCAGGATGGGCGGCATGACAACCTTTCCCGTGGCCAAGGTGCGAAATGCCTCCTCAACGCAGCGGACGATGTCGAGATCTAACTTCACCAAGCCCCTCAGCTGATGCTCGGTCAAGATCTGCGGTGTTGTGATACTCATTCGTGTCCCGTTTCGTCTGCTATGATACGGCGATGCAGTTGCATATCTATGTTGCGGCCCGACAGAACGGTCACAATTGGACCTCGGAGGCCGCTGACCTTGTTCGCCAACAAAGCTGCGATCCCAACAGCACCCGCGCCTTCGACAATCTCGCGCTCTTGCAGGTAAGCGTGTCCGATGCCGGCTGCGATCTCGGCCTCGCTCAAAAGAATGACGTCGTCCAGAAGATCTCCGCACATGGCAAAGGTCAGCCTGTTGTGAAGACCAATGCCGCCCCCTAGGGAATCCGCGAGGCTCTCGAATTCTTCCACTTTGATCGGGTGACCAGCATCCAGGCTGGCTTTCATCGCCGCGCCACGCTCCATCGTGACCCCAATAACGCGCGCTTCGGGCCGCTTGGATTTGATCGCGCGTGCGACACCCGAGGCGAGGCCACCACCGGAAAGCTGAATGAGTACAGTCGCGACATCCGGCAGGGCATCGATGATTTCCAAACCTAACGTCCCTTGGCCAGCAATGACCGCTGGATGATCGAAGGGCGGAATCGGATTAAATCCCTCGCTCAAGACGAGCCGCTCGGCCTCTTCCTGCGCCTCATCCTGTGACCGTCCGACAATGTGGACATCGGCGCCAAGGCGGCGAATCTCGACAATCTTGTTGTCCGGCACCAGGCTCGACATACATATCGTCGCCTTCACGCCACACGCTTGCGCTGCGAATGACAACGCTCTTCCATGATTGCCTGTAGAAGCAGCGATGACGCCTCGCGCGCGCTCCTCGTCGGTCAATTGAAGAAGCGCGTTGAAGGCGCCTCGCAGCTTAAAGCTTCCCGTAGCCTGATGATGTTCGAACTTGAGGTGGACGGGCACACCACAAAGTTCCGATAGCGGACGCGACGGCATGAGCGGGGTCGGAAAAATGCAGCCGCCGATCCGATCGCGGGCCCTTTCGATGTCTTCTAAATCAACCATTCAACCGTACCTTGATCGACATCGATGCAGCGGATTCGCCTGCGATATTTGAGAGATCCATAACCCAAAGCTCATCAATGACTGTGGTCCGAGGTCTGTCCGGACGTGGACACCTGGCAGTCCCAGCCCCCACGCAGATCGATCGCCCTACCAGCTAACCGCGATGTACTTGGTCTCGCAGAACTCGAGAATCCCAAGGTGGGCGCCCTCGCGGCCGAGCCCGCTCTGCTTCATTCCGCCGAATGGCGCTGCGGGGTCAGATACAAGACCGCGATTCAGCCCGACCATGCCGCTGTCCATTTGTTCCGAGACGCGCATCCCGCGCGCCAAATCTCGGGTGTAGACATACGATATGAGACCGTATTCCGTGGCATTGGCCAGTTCGATAACCTCGTCTTCGGTATCGAAAGTTGTGAGCGCGGCAATCGGACCGAAGATCTCCTCAGCCGAGATCCTCGAGTCCGGCAAGACGCCGGACAACACGGTTGGAGCGAAGAAGTATCCTTGACCGTCGAGCGGTCCGCCGCCGACAAGCACCTTGGCGCCTCTCGCTGTGGCGTCGCTTACCAATTCGGTGAGGCGCTCGACGGCCTTCCTGTTGATCAACGGACCGCATTGCGATTTGGGATCGTATCCGGCCCCGACCTTCATCAACTTCATCCGCTCGACTAGCCCGGCGGAAAATGCTTCGGCGATGCCGGCCTGAACGTAGAAGCGGTTCGCCGCCGTACAAGCTTCTCCGCCGTTGCGCATCTTCGCCACCATTGCGCCCTCGATGGCCGCATCCAGGTCGGCATCGTCGAAGATGATGAAGGGGGCGTTTCCGCCGAGTTCCATAGAGCACGACACGACGGTTCCAGCTGCTTCGCGCAGGAGTGTCCGGCCGACCTCGGTGGAACCCGTGAAGGATAGCTTCCGCACCCGAGGATCGTTCAGCATGGCGCTGACGACTGGTCCGGACTGGGAGGTGGTGACCACGTTGACCACGCCGTCAGGCACTCCAGCTTGCTTGTAAAGGTTGGCCAGCACGAGCGCGGTGAGCGGCGTCTCCGTGGCAGGCTTCAAGACGCATGTGCAGCCCGCCGCCAGCGCCGGCCCGATCTTGCGGGTGGCCATGGCAGCCGGAAAATTCCAGGGAGTGACGAGAACAGCGACGCCGATTGGCTGGTGTTGAACGATGATCTTGTTTGCCCCGCTTGGCGCCGTCGATATCTCGCCATTGAGACGAACTGCCTCCTCGGCAAACCAGCGAAAGAACTCCGCAGCGTAGGCCACCTCTCCCTGCGCGTCGTTCAAGGTCTTGCCGTTTTCCAGACTGATGAGTTCGGCCAACATATCCTTGTTTTCGATCATCAGCTCGAAGCAGCGGCGCAGGATCTCTGAACGCTTGCGCGGAGCGGTGGCCGCCCAGCCCTTCGCTGCTCTTTGGGCGCTCGCAATCGCGTCCATCGCGTCATCGACAGTTGCATCCGCAACGGACACGATCACGTCTCCGGTCGATGGATCAATGACGTCTATATTCTTCCCCTCCGTGCCGCCTCTCCACTGTCCGTCAATGAACAGGCCGGTGGGCAGTGAAGCGACGTCAAGAGGCGTAGATAGTTTTGCAGCAACGTTCATGTCTGCCAGCCTTTCGTTATCTTTGATCGGAAGAAATGGATCCGGAAAGTTCCGCAAGATCCACCAGTCCCGTTGGATCAGCGCCGACGAGAAGACGCTTTACGTTCTGCACGGTCGTTAACGCCGCGCTTTCCGCCTGCGTGCTTGCCGCGATATGCGGTGTGATGACCAATCGCGGATGCGCCCACAGAGGATGCCCTGGCGGCAGCGGCTCGGGATCGGTCACGTCGAGGAACGCGCCTGACAGCCTGCCGCTATCCAACGACGACAGCAGCGCGTCGGCGTCGAGCTGACGTCCTCTGCCAGCGTGGACGAGGCAGGCGCCGCGTGGAAGGGTGCCGAACAGGCCGTCGTTTAGAATTCGGATCGTATT
Organism: Mesorhizobium sp. M0016; assembly: GCF_040324035.1. Taxonomy (NCBI): domain Bacteria; kingdom Pseudomonadati; phylum Pseudomonadota; class Alphaproteobacteria; order Hyphomicrobiales; family Phyllobacteriaceae; genus Mesorhizobium; species Mesorhizobium sp. M0016. The sequence goes on from NZ_JAMYVM010000045.1 coordinate 10,370, forward strand.
CCCGGCAAGCGGCAGCAGGCAGACGAGTATGTCCGTCCCTGCAAGCATCTCCCGCAACCCGGCTTCGCCCACGTGGCACGTCACGCCGTCTATGGATCGCGTCGATCGGCTCCATCCCGAGAGCTGGAAACCGAAGGGCTGCAGCCCGCGAAGGGCGGCTTCACCCAGCACTCCCATGCCGAGCACTGACACCATTCTGTCGACGGCCTGCGAATGTTCGAGCTCCTTCCAGACCCGGCGCCGCTGCTGATCGATATAGAGATGCAGATTTCGATGGAGCGAAAGAACAGCCATAGCGACATATTCGACGACCATCCTGGCAAGGCCCTGATCCACCATGCGAACGAGCTTCACACCTGACGGAATCGAGGCCCCGGCAAATTGATCGACTCCCGCGCCGATGCAGAACACAGCCTCAAGGTTGGGATATCGCCGAAGGTTTTCCGGCACGTTCCAGATCATGATGAAGCGGACGTCGTCGTCGCCGACGGCCTCCGGTTCCATGCAGAACCGAACGTCCGGCAGGTGCTTTGAGAACACCTCGGCGAACACGGTCCCTCGCGTCGCGTCACAGAGGAACAGGAACGTCATGCCGCCTCATGCATCCTTGCGACGGCGCATCGTCTTCCGGTCATGGCGCTCATACATCCAGTACACGAGCGGAATGAACCATGGACGACCGCGGAAAAACGGTACGGCCTTGGGAGCCTGATCGAAATCGAAAGCCGAGCGTGGCTGCTCCGTGTCTTCGAGGATCTTGAGCGCCGCCTTCTTGCCGAGCCACCGCGCCCACACGATGCCGGAACCGCAATAGCCGGTCGCGTAAGTGGTGTTGCCCCGCGAAAAGATGCGCGGGATCATATCCCGGTGCATGGCGACATTCCCGAACCAGCTATGCGTGATGCCGATATTGTTCAGTTCCGGGAAAAGTCTGGCGAGTTCCGTTCGCAAATGGACGGTCGGCGTGAGCGGATCGCCCGCGGTCGTACCGTCGCGCCCGCCGAACAGGATACGCGACCCGTCGGGCGTCGGGCGGTAGTAGTAGCTCAGTCTACGCATGTCGCCATACATCATGCGCGCGGGCATCAGCCGGTCCATGACCTGCTTTTCCAGCGGTTCGGTGGCTATGATCCGGCTGCGAACCGGCACTAGGCGGCGGCGTAGCCATGGATCAAACCCGTCGGTGTATCCGTCGGTGCATACAAGGAGTTTCTTCGCCGTAACGTCGCCGCGCTCGGTGGTGACCCGCACGCCTGCCTTATCGCTGGCCGATCCCAGGACCGCGGTGTTCTCGTGAAGAACGGCGTTGGTCGCGCGCGCGACGCGGATCATGCCGGCCAGCAGCTTCGCGGGCTGTAGACCGCCAATATCCATACGAACCATGCCACCAACATAGAGGTCGGTTCCGATATATTTTCGGACGTCCGATCCCTTGACGGCGAAGGTCTCGATGCCAAGGCTGTCACCCAGAAATCCGACATGACGCCGAAGCTCTTCCGTCTCCTCGACTGTCATCGCTCCCTCGAACAAGCCGGACAGCAAGAAGTTGGCGTCAACATTCTCCGCCTCGAGGAACCGCCAAAGGTCCTGCCGCGCGGCCTGGCCTTCCAGGAGGATGCCGTTCGCCCTGTCCAGACCGAAGCGGCGGATCAGTTCCTTGCGGCTAGGCCTGATGCTGCCGCTCGCCATACCACCGTTACGGCTGGAAGCAGCCTGGCCGAGCGACTGGCGGTCGAACAGCTGGACGTGCTTGCCGGCCCGCGCCAGCTCAATCGCGGCGGAAAGGCCCGTATAGCCGCCGCCAACGATCACCACGTCGCAGCTCCCATCGAGCTTGCTGACGGGCAAAGGCGGGAAGGCGCAGTCCTCCCACCAGTATGGCGTCGATTTGATCGATATGGAAAGCGTCTGTGTCATGGGGCGATACTGCTGCTGGGTTGCAAGGAAAGCTGGGACGCCGCTAGTCGCGACTAACCCAGAGCTTGCGTGTGGTTTCGATGACCTTCCAGACGCCGGTGAAACCCGGATGCATGACAAAGGCGTCGCCGGCCGTGATGCGACGCGGCTCCTTCCCGTCCTCTATAAGTTCGGATACGCCTGACAGGATAACGCAGACCTCGAAAGTCTTGCCCTTTATCGAGCGATAGGCTCCAGGCGTCGCCTCCCACACGCCGGACTGAACTATTCCGTCGGCGGTCTGTGCGATGTCCCAACTAAGAAAGCGCGGATCGCCTTCGATCAGCCTGTCTGGAGCAGGCTTGCCTTCGCGGGGTTTGGGCAGGTTATTCTGGTCGATGAAAGTGAGGTTGGACATGGTCTTTCCTTTCAGGACTGGTTCAAGCCGGGATGGCTAAACGGCGTTCAAGAAGTTTCATCGCCATCAGCGCAATGACGCTGATCACGAGGTAAAAGGCGGCGGTTATGAGGAAGATATCCATCACCGCGAAGGTTTCGCTCATCAGGCGCTTGGCGTAGCCGGTGATCTCTAGGACCGTAATCGCGGAAGCCAAGCTCGATTCCTTGACAATGATGGCCACCTCGCTGCTGTAGGCGGGAAGTGCCTGTCGCAGCGCGAGCGGGAACTTGATACGAAGGAAGATGTGCCATGGCTTCATGCCGCAAGCTTCGGCGGCTTCGATCAAGCCCTTGGGCAGCGACTTGAAAGCCGATCGGAATGTCTCTGCGGTGTAAGCGCCGGAGTTCAGTACGACGGCGAGGATGGCTGCATGAAGCCCATCGCCGATCATCCACCACAGAACCGGGTTGTGGCGTATGAAACTTACCTGGGCCAAGCCGTAGTAGATCACGAAGATCTGCACCAGCATTGGCGTGCCGCGAAATATCGCGCAATAGGCGTCGCAAAAACCGCGAAGCACCCGGTTTTTCGATCCGCGCGCAAGGCCGACCAGGACTCCCAGCGGTAGACCAAGAACAATGCCGAAGACTGCGATGAGGAGCGTGGTCTTGACGCCCTCAAGTAGAAACGGGAGCGCATACGCCATGATGCCCAAATCCATGTCACATCCCTCCGAAGCCGCGATTGAGGACCCGTTCGATCCTCGAGAATGCGGTTTGGCTGGCGAGCGTCATGGCGAAGAACAAGGATGCGGCAATGCAGTAGAAAAACAGCGGCGACCTCGTAATGCCGGCGGCGATCGCCGCGGTCCGCATCAGTTCCTGCAGGCCAACGACGGAGATCAGCGACGTATCCTTGATCGTCATCTGCCACACATTGTTGATGCCGCCGAGTGCGAGCCGCAAGGCGAGCGGAAAGGTAACGCGAAAGAATGTCACCATTCTCGGGAGTGCCAAGGAGCGGGCGGCTTCGAGCATGCCGAGGGGCACGGCTTGGAGAGCGCCGCGGATCACCTCGATCGAGTAGGCACAGGATATCGCGGCAATCGCTATGACGCCGACGATCATCGGATAGGCATTCTCGGCAGCCTGCTCGTAGCCGAACGTGCCAGCAACGGTTCTTACCCAGTCCAAGGAGCCGTAGAACAGCAGGTAAATCACCAGCAGTCCCGGAATTCCGCGGATCAGGATGCTGTAAGCATCCACCATCTGTGAGACGACCACCACCTTCTGCCAGCGCAGGATGGCCAGTGGCGTCGCCACCACGAAACCGAGCAGCATGCCGAGCAACCCGATCACAATTGTCACTGCGCTGCCGCGCAGGAGAGCCAGCGCCCAGCCATGCTCCACCATCAGAACCCAGAAATCCTGCATAGACGCCTCCCATCCGCCTGCCTTGGGCGACGCCAAGGCAGGCCGCTACTATCGAAGGATCACTGCTTGCAGGGAATGGTGTAGTCGTCCTGGAACCACTGCATGGAAGCTTTTTTGACCGTGCCGTCGTTGATCATCTTGCACAGGGCCACGTCGATCTTCGCCTTGAGATCGGTGTTGCCTTTGCGCGTCCCGACGCCCATGCCTCGGCCGAGGACTTCCGGGTCATCCGTGGAAATTATCTTGACGTCGACTTTCGCGAAGTTCGCGCCGTCCGGCGTTGCCAGGAAATCGACCCACGTCGGTGAATCTCCGAAAGCTACGTCGATGCGACCGCTAGCGAGATCGGCCGTCAACTGGGTGACGGCGTCGTACGTTTTCAGATCGACGCCCGTCATCCGCTTCTCTATGAACCTGGCATAAGTAGTGCCTGTGGGGACACCGACACTCTTGCCGACGATCGCCTTCTTGATTTCGTCAAGGCTTTTCAGGCCGGCCAGCGGCGAATCCTTTGCAACGACGAAGTAAAGAGGTGTAGTTGCGTAAGGGATCGAATAGTCAATCTTTTTTTCTCGCTCGGCCGTAATGCCAAGACCTGAGATGATGACGTCAAATCGGTCGCTGTCCATTGAGGGCACAAGCGAACTGAACGTCTGGACGACGAACTTACACTGGACCTTCATTTCGCCGCAGATCCCATTGGCAATGTCAGCGTCGAAGCCGGTGACGTTGCCGCTTGGGTCGGCCATGCTGAATTTTGGCGCGTCGCCTTCGGTGCCGATTCGCAAAACACCTTCCTCGGCCGAGGCCATGTTCGCCGCCCCGGCAACGAGCAGGCCGGATGCGAATGCGGACTTGATTAGCTTGCTGATTTTCATCTCAGTTCCCCTTGTTTGGTTCTTGATTGTCCAGTGCCTGCCTTCAGGCATTGGCCGGCATCACGCTCGAAAGAAACCGCTTTACCGCTTCGCTCGCGGGGTTTCGAAACAGTTCTTCCGGCGTATCATCCTGCTCGAGGCGGCCCCTTTGCAGGAATAACATTCGGTTCGACAGCTCCCTTGCGAACCGCATTTCGTGCGTCACGAGGAGGATTGTCGCACCTTCCTCTGCGAGTTTGCGTATGATCTTCAAGACCTCTCCGACCAGTTCCGGATCGAGTGCGGAGGTCGGTTCATCGCACAGCATCAATTTCGGGCGCATTGCCAGGACACGCGCGAAGGCGACACGTTGCTGCTGACCACCCGAAAGCTGCTGCGGGTAGCGGTCGCGGAAGGTTTCCATGCCGACCTTCGACAACGCCCACAGCGCGATTTCTTCTGCCTCTTTCCGAGACTGCTTGAGCACGTAAACGAGCGCCTCGGTCACGTTGCCGAGAACGGTGCGATGCGGCCAGAGATTGAAGTTCTGGAATACCATTCCGACGTGGCGTCGAAGCCCTCTGACCGCGGCTGCGTTGACAATCTTCGGCTCTCCGCGCGCGTCGGTGGTTACCGAGATGGCCTCTCCCATGAATTCAATCTGCCCGGAAGTCGGCGTCTCCAAAAAGTTAGTGCAGCGAAGCGCGGTGCTTTTCCCGCACCCCGACGATCCGATCAGCGAGACGACCTCGCCCTGCCTTACGCTGAAGCTAACTCCGTCCAGCACCTTGGTGGAGCCGAACACCTTTGCGAGATCTTTGACCTTCAGGACTTCGGCCGGGCGTGAGATCTTGCTATGCTGCATGCTAACCGGCCACCGCGCCTTGCGCATCCATGTCTGCGAGCACGCTATCTACAGCCGCCTTGGCAATACCGACCATCTCATCGATCTCCGCCTCGGTCATCACCAGCGGCGGCGCGAACCCCAGAATGTCTCCATGCGGCATGGCGCGGGCAATGAGTCCTCGGTCGCGGGCTGCCTGCGAGATGCGTGCGCCAACCTTTAGGTCTGGATCGAAACTGGCCTTTGTTCCGCGGTCGGCGACGAACTCCAAGGCTGCCAGCATACCTATGCCGCGAACCTCGCCAACGATAGGATTCTGTGCGAATTCCGCCTTCAACCGGGCAAGAAGATAAGCACCTTTCCTGGCGGACTGACCGGCAAGATCCTCGCGTTCGACGATGTCCAGGACGGCGTTCGCCGCTGCCGCGCTGATAGGATGCCCAGAATAGGTATAGCCATGTGAGAAGGAGCCGACGCGTGGCGTCGCTTCCTCCATTACCTCGTAGACTTTCTGTGACACAATAGCCGCCGAAAGAGGCGCATAACCCGATGTCAGGCCCTTGGCGACGGTTACCAGGTCGGGCTCGATGCCGTAGAGGTCCGATCCGAACATGGCGCCGGTGCGCCCGAAGCCGCAGATTACCTCGTCGGCGATCAACAGGACATCGTATTTGCGAAGCACAGCCTGGATCTTCGGCCAGTATCCGATCGGCGGTGGCGTTATGCCGCCGGTGCCCAGCACGGGTTCGGCGATGAACGCGCCCACGGTATCGGGGCCTTCTCTCAGGATGAGCGCCTCGAGTTCATCGGCGCGCCGCGCTGAAAAGTCCTGCTCGGTTTCTCCCGGATGCGCACCGCGATAGAAATGCGGGACGCCGGTACGGAGAATGCCAGAGACCGGCAGATCCATGTGGTCGTGATAGAAACTCATGCCTGTCATTGAGCCGGAAACCACGGAACATCCATGATATCCGCGCTCGCGCGCGATTATCTTCTTCTTACGCGTCTTGCCCCTCAGGTTGTTGTAGTACCAGACGATCTTCGCTTGGGTCTCGTTGGCGTCCGACCCTGACAGGCCAAAGAAGACTTTTGACATCTTGCCCGGTGCCATTCGGACGAGCCGGTCCGAAAGACGCGCGAGTTCTTCCGTCGTGTGTGCAGCATAGGAATGATAATAGGCGAGTTTGTAGGCCTGTCGCGCGATAGCCTCTGCAACCTCGGTTCGGCCATAACCGATGTTGACGCAGTAAAGGCCGGCAAAGCCATCGATATATTCCCGGCCGGTGGCGTCTTGAATCCTGACGCCCTTTCCCGTCTCGACGATCGTCGGATCAACGTTGCCGGATGCATAATCCTTCAAATAGGTGAAGGGATGAAGCACCGTCCTGCGGTCCATCTCCGCGATTTCAGCAACGTTTACCATTCGCCATTATCCTTACGCAGCCAGGCCGCCGAAGCAGACATACTTATGTTCCATGAATTCCTGCAGGCCTTGGCGTGAGCCTTCTCGCCCGAGCCCCGACTGCTTCCAACCGCCGAAGGGAATGGGCGCACCGGTAAACGACGCCGTGTTGATCCCGACCATGCCGTATTCGAGCGCATCCGAAAGGCGCATCGCGCGCTTCAGGTCCCTGGTATAGACATACGCGGCAAGGCCCATCTCGGTAGCGTTGCCTGCCTGGACAAAGATCCGGTTGGCAGCAAGGCAGTCTTGGCCCGAGGTAGTGAACTTGGCGGCGACGCAGCCCTCCACCGCCTCGTCCAGGTCGGCATCATCGAACACGATGAACGGTGCGTGCCCGCCGAGTTCCATGGAAACCTTCTTGATCGTCGCCGCGGCCTTGGCGAGTAGAAGCCTGCCGACCTCGGTGGAACCCGTGAAGGAGAAGGCTCGCACACGCTCATCGGCGAGCAGGCTGTCCGTCAGCCGGTTGGGATCGCCGGTCACCACCTGGAAGACGCGCCGTGGCAGGCCCGCGCGATGCGCCAGCTCTGCCAAGGCGAGGGCCGAGAGCGGCGTTTCAACGGCGGGCTTGACGATGACGGGGCAGCCCGCCGCTAGGGCGGCGGCCGCCTTCCGGGCGATCATGGCGCTCGGAAAATTCCAGGGCGTGACCGCGGCGCTGACGCCGACCGGCTGCATGGAGACGAACAGACGGCTCGCGGGCTTGTGCCCGGGTATCGTCTCGCCGTAGGCACGCTCGCCTTCGGCGGCGAACCATTCGATGAAGTCAACACCATAAAGAATCTCGGCCTCGGCTTCGGCCAAAGGCTTGCCATGCTCGGCTGTCAGGATCGCAGACAGGTCACGGCTGTGGCGCCTGATTAGTTCGGCCCACGACAAAAGCATCCTTCCGCGATCGCGGGCCAGCCTATCGCGCCAACTGCCAAAGGCGGCTTGTGCGGCATCGATCGCCCGGTTCACGAGCGATGCGTCGCAGTCTCCGACATGGGCGATGATATCGCCGGTGGCCGGATCGGTGACTTGGGTGGCGCTGGTATACCCTTGCCATTCGCCGTCGACATAGGGGCGCTCACGCAGCAGCTCGGTATCGCTGAGAGCGGCGAGTGCCTGCCGTGCCGTCATGATCGTGTACAATATCGGCTCCATGCCGTTGCTGTATCTCCAAAGCCTAATGGAACGAGTGCGCAGATTTCGCGATGAAACCATTGCTTAAACGCAGGATTCCTGTCTTGTTCAGGCCAGGACGAAGAAATTGTGTGCGAGGATTTATGCGCCTTGACCGGCTCGACGCACGTCTGATGAGCATCGTGCAGGCGCACAACCGCCACACGACCGAGGAGCTCGGCGAAATGGTCGGCCTTTCCGCCACAGCGGTGCAGAGGCGCCTCAAGCGCTTGCGGGACGAGGGAGTGATCGAGGCCGACATCTCCGTCGTGAAGCCGAAGGCCATCGGCCGCCCGATCGCCATGCTGGTTTCGGTGTCCCTGGAACGCGAGCGGGTGGATATCGTAGACCGCTTCAAGCAGTCCATCCGCCAGACGGCGGAGGTTATGAACGGATACTATGTGACAGGGGATGCGGACTTCGTGCTGATCGTGACAGCCCGGAGCATGGAGGACTACGAAGTTTTTACGCGAAAATTCTTCTACGAGAACCCCGACATTAAAGGCTTCAAGACAATGGTGATCATGGACCGCGTCAAGGTTGGTTTCTCGGTTCCGATCGACCCTGCTGATTTCTCATAATCTCTGATGAAGTGTTATTTTGCCTTGATAAGGATGGGCCGGGATAGAGTCGAAATTTTGGAGTGGCCGCAAACCGCTGGCGTGACTTGAGGCCTCACTTACGAGCAGCTTGCATTATCGTTAGCCAACTGGGGAATATCCTTGGGGCGCGAAGCTGCCGTTGCATTGAGCATGACATGTCCGCTTTTGGGGAGTGGACGGGCACAGGAATGACGGCCACTAGGCGCACTCCTGACCGGCAGCCTTGGGGCGGACCGCAGACAGTCCGCTGCTAGGGTACCCCAGCACGCAGGCGGACATGTGAGACTTCGGTGCGAAAGTCCTAGATTAGCCCAAAGCGGACACGCGTCCTTAGAGTGGAGATCACTGCCCAATCTAAGATCACCGGGACAGACGATATTGAGCGTTTCCCAACGCCTCGCGACAACATCCCTAGTCGAGTTCGATGATGCTGCAGCCATAGGCCGGGAGCGAAAGCTTACCGCCGCGCACTTTGCCATCGCCGAGCAAATCCTTGCCCGCGGGGACATAGCCGATGCTTGCCAGTTCGCCCAGCGTGTTGAGGATGAACAGCAGGCGGCGGTCCTTGCTCTCTCGGATGGTCGCTTCGACGCCGGCCGGCATGTCGGCGATCAGCGGCACGATACCGGCGGGCGCCAGCACATGATCGGCCAGCACCTCGACCAGAGCATCGCTGAGGTACGTGCCGAGGTAGATCACATTGCCCTTGCCGACTTTGCGCGCAGTCATCGCGGCTTGGCCCTCGGCGAAGCGGCTGGCCCAGCTGCCGATAACCTCCGTGCCGGGCGCGACGTTAAGCAGCTCATAAAGATGCGCCGCCGTCACCTGCGCATTCCCGATCTTGAGCTCGTATTGGCGGCTCGCCGACGTCGCCGGCAGCTTCTTGCGCACCGTGTTGGCGCCGAAGCGGCCGCCATGCTCGAACAGGCCCTCGCCGCCGATCGGCGTCAGCAACCCGAACTCCTCGACCGTGATCCCGGCCAGCGCCGAGAGCGTCTTGCCCGGCGAGGTGTCACGGATGACGTGGTTGTTGACGTCGCGTGATCCGGTGCGGCCGCTCAGGATTACTGTTCCACCCGCCTTAACGAAGGCCTCGATCCGCGCCGTCCACGCATCGGTCCATTTCAGCCAATGCGGCACGTATAACGCCTTGAGCTTGCTGAGATCATCCTCGGGATGGATGAAGCCGCAGGCGATGTTGTGGCGGTAGCAATAGCGGTGCAGCAGCGTCGCATCGTCCTGCGGGCTCGGCATGCCGATGGGGAAGGAGCGGTGCATCTCCTGATTGTCGAAATCTGATCCGGCGATGCCCAAATCCATGCGCACATGCGTGCCGAGGATCTTGTCCTTGAGCGCCGTGACCTCACCCGCAAACTGCTTGGCCTCGTCATAGCGCCGCCGCGGGATGTCGTCGTGATCGATGATGCCCATCCAATAGATCTCGGCGCCGAAATGCGCCGGCCGCCAGCGGAAGAACATCACGCCATCGGCGCCGCGCGCTACTGACGTATAGGCCATGCGGCGCATCTCGCCGGGTTCGGGCGTCAGCGTCGAGAAGTTCGGCTGCGCACCGAAACCCGATTGCTGCTCAGGCACGATGAAGTTGCCGGTGAAGCCGCGGCAGATGTCGAGACGCAGCGCCTGTACCTCGCCGACGCTGCCGACCCGCTGCATCTCGTCATCGAGATGCGGGTAGATGTCGAAGCCGAGAAAATCGAGATCGGTCGAGAACTCGCCGCGGAAGTCGATGTCGTCGATCCGCCCCAGATTGTGGAAGACGAACCAGTTTGGATTGGTCTCGCGCAGGATCAGCACCTGATCGTGCTGGAACCGCGCCGTGACGAAGGCGAGGAAGCGGTGATAGTCGACCACATGGGTCGGCCCGACCGGGGCAGGCGCGTAGTCGAGGGGCAGCACCACTTGATCGAAATCGTCGTAGGCGGTGGCCCAGAAATGCCCGCCCCACGCATCGTTGAGCGCGGCGATGGTCTCGTACTTGTCCTTGAGGAAGGCCTGGAACTCGGCCAGCGTCACCGGACCGTAGGACAGCGATCCAGAGGTATTGAACTCATTGTCCGTCTGCCAGCCGATGATGTGCGAATTGCCGCGATAATGCTGGGCCATCGCTTTCGTGATTCGCTTCGAATGCTCGCGGAACACTCCGCTCGCAAGATTGCTGTGCTGGCGCGAGCCATGGCTCATAGCGCGGCCATTGGCATCGACGCGCAACACTTCGGGATAACGCGCCGTCAGCCAGCGCGGCGGCGTCGCCGTCGGCGTGCACATGATGGTCTTGATGCCAGCCTTGCCCAGCACATCTATGGCGCGGTCGAACAAATCGAAGTCGAACGTCCCCTCACGCGGCTCGATAATATGCCAGGCGAATTCCGCAAGTCGCACCGCGTTGAAGCCCGCGGCTGCCAT
>NZ_JAMYVM010000046.1:0-17459 GCF_040324035.1 Mesorhizobium sp. M0016
GGGGGAGATCAGCAGCTTCAACCAAATTTCCCGGTCCGCGGGAATCCCTTCGGCACCATGCGACCGGCCGACGCTCTCGCGCCGATCCATTCCGCCAGCTCCTCGCGCGACCTGACGAAGGTGCGGTCTGCGGAATCCTGCCACGACAGGCCGCTCGCCAGCGTGAAGGGTTTCAGGTCGAGCAGACCGCCATCCTTGTATTTCTGCAGGCGAACGCCCTTGCCGCGGCCCATCTCCGGAATTTCGGAGAGCGCAAACACCAGCATCTTGCGGTTCTCGCCGACAATGGCGAGATGATCGCCTGACACGGGGACGCAGGCCTTGGCCTCGTCGGGCGCCTTGACGTTCATCACCTGCTTGCCCTTTCGGGTGTTGGCGACGACCTCCTCCTCCGGCACGACGAAACCATTGGCATCGTAGGAGACGAGCAGCAGCTTGCGCTTCGGGTCGTGGACGAAAGCGGTGACGATGTCCTGGTCGTTGTCCATGTCGACGATGATGCGGATCGGTTCACCATGGCCGCGGCCGCCTGGCAGCCGGTCAGCGCCGATGGTGTAGAATTTGCCGCCGGTGGTGAAGACCAGGATCTTGTCGGTGGTCTGGGCATGGAAGGCGAGCTTGAGGCTGTCGCCTTCCTTGAAGGTGAGCGTGGAATGGTCGGCCAGATGGCCTTTCATCGCTCGCAGCCAGCCTTTTTCCGAGACCACCACGGTGACCGGCTCGCGCTCGATCATGGCGTGCGCAATGTCGGTCAGGTCATGCTCCGGCGCGTCGGCGAACTGGGTACGGCGCTTGCCGAGTTCGGTCTCGGGGCCGAACTTGTCGCGAACCTGCGTGACTTCCCATTTGATCGTCGACCATTGCTTGGCGTCGGATGCCAGCAATGCCTCGATCTGCTTCTTTTCGGTGGTGAGACCGTCGAACTCCTTGCGGATCTCGAACTCTTCCAGCTTGCGCAAGGCGCGCAGCCGCATGTTGAGGATGGCTTCGGCCTGGGTGTCGGTGAGCGACCAGCGGGCCATCATCACCTGCTTGGGCTCATCCTCCTCGCGGATGATCCTGATGACCTCGTCGATGTTCAAATAGGCGATCAGGTAGCCGGCAAGGATTTCCAGCCGCTTCTCGATCTCGCCAAGCCGATGCTTCGAGCGGCGGATCAGCACATCGCGGCGATGGTCGAGCCACTCCTTCAGCACGCCCTTCAGCGACAGGACGTTAGGCACCTTGCCCCGCGACAAAACGTTCATGTTGAGGGGAAAGCGGCTTTCAAGCTCGGTCAGCTTGAACAGCGATTCCATCAGAATGCCGGGATCTACCGAACGGCTCTTCGGCACCAGCACAATGCGGACGTCCTCGGCGCTTTCATCCCTGACATCCTCGAGCAGCGGCAATTTGCGCGCGATCAAAAGCTCGGCGATCTTTTCGATCAGCCTGGCCTTCTGGATGCCGTAGGGGATTTCGGTGACGACGATGCTCCAGGTGCCCCTGCCCTGGTCCTCCTGGCCCCATTTGGCGCGCACGCGAAAACCGCCGCGGCCGGTCTCATAGGCCTCCAGGATGGAAGCGCGGCTGTCGACGATGATGCCGCCGGTCGGGAAATCCGGTCCCTGGACGAACTCCATCAGCTTTGTCACCGGCGCGTCCGGTTGCTCGATCAGCTGCAGCGCTGCGTTGCAAAGCTCGGCGGCATTGTGCGGCGGGATGGACGTCGCCATGCCGACCGCAATGCCGGAGGAGCCGTTGGCGAGCAGATTCGGGAAGGCGCCGGGGAGCACCACTGGCTCCTCATCCTCCTCATTGTAGGTCGGTCGGAAATCGACGGCGTCCTCGGTGATGCCGGCAAGCAAATCGCTCGCCACCTCGGTCATGCGCGCCTCGGTATAGCGCATGGCGGCGGCGTTATCGCCGTCGATATTGCCGAAATTGCCCTGCCCGTCGACGAGGGGATAGCGCATGGAGAAATCCTGCGCCAGGCGCACCAGCGCGTCGTAGATCGACTGGTCGCCGTGCGGATGGAACTTGCCCATCACGTCGCCGACGATGCGGGCGCATTTGGCAAAGCCCTGGTCGGGGTTGAGCCTGAGCAGCCGCATGGCATGCATGATGCGGCGATGCACAGGCTTCAGCCCGTCGCGCACGTCAGGCAGCGCCCGGTGCATGATGGTCGAGAGCGCATAGGCGAGATAGCGCTCTTCCAGCGCCTTCTTCAGATCGACCGGTTCGATGTGGTCACCGCCGCCATTTTCAGGCGGCAAAATCCTTTTTCCCATGCGGCTGGACTAGCCGAGCGGGTGATTCGCGGCAAGGCGGGGCTGCGGAAATCCGCACTTTGCAGCCTTTGGGCTTACGAGGGCGGCTCAAGGTCCGACAATGGATGTGACGGACTTCATGTTCCCCCTTGCCGTCCCTGTGCAACAGCAACGGTAGCAGTGCTGTTGCCAACCAACATCAATCTGTTACACGCCCTCTCTAAGGCAGGAGACGGTACGCAGGGGAGCCCGACCTTCATGACATATTCACCGCATCGGGCGAAGGCTCCCGCTCCGATTTGCCTTTCGCCGTGATTTTCGACAAATCTGCGGGAAGGCGCCTTTTTCCCGTCCAGTTCGTCACGGAATGGTGATGGCGTAGAATTGAGAAAACACTTTTTTCAGGACTCTCTCAGGGAACTCGCGATGACAATCCAACGTTCGACACTCAAGAAACTTGCTTTTTCGACCTTTTTGCTGACGCTGCCGCTGAATGCCGCCTTTGCGCAAGACACGGCGGTTGCCGACCGACTGAAGGCCGCACTTGCCGTCCAGGGCGTCGATATCACCTGGACCGGCGTTACCGGCGACAATTCCAGCATGGTGCTGCAGGGCGTGTCGGTCAAACCGGCGGCCGAAAAGGAGGCGCTGCCGATCGGCGACGTCAAGCTCGAGGGCGTGACCGAAGCCAATGGCGGCTTCGATGTCGCGACCATCACGACTTCGGCCTTCGAGCACAGCAAGGACGGCGTCACGCTCAACCTCACCCCCTTCGTCATCCACGACGCCAACATCCCGGCTGAGGGCGCTACAGGCCCGCTCGGCTCGATGATGATCTACAAGTCGGCCGAACTCGAAAACCTGACGGTCAAGGTTGCCGACAAGACCGCCTTCTCGGTGGATGGGCTTGCTGTCCAGATCACGCCGCCGGCCGACGGCAAGGCGATGGAGTTTTCCGCCACCACGGAAAAGTTCAACGCCGACCTGACCCTGGTCGACGATGCGAAATCCAAGGAAGCCATCGAGGCCCTCGGCTACCAGAACATCTCGGGCAATATCGAAATCGGCGGCACCTGGCAGCCGAGCGACGGCAAGATGGACCTGTCGAAATACGACATCTCGGTCGAGAATGCCGGCACGCTCGGCATGACCTTCGGCCTCGGCGGCTACACGGTCGACTTCGTCAAGTCGCTGCAGGAGATGCAGAAGAAGATGGCGGCGCAGCCCGAAGGCGCCGACAATTCGGCGCAAGGCATGGCCCTGCTCGGCCTGTTGCAGCAGCTCTCCTTCAACAGCGCATCGATCCGCTTCGATGACGATTCGCTCACCGGCAAGGTGCTTGAATATGTCGGCAAGCAGCAGGGCATGTCGGGCGAGGACATCGCCAACCAGGCCAAGGCGATCGTGCCGTTCGGCATGGCACAGCTCAACAATCCCGAACTGACCGCCGAAGTGACGGCGGCGGTGAGCAAGTACCTCGACGATCCGAAGAGCCTCGAGATTTCGGCCGAGCCGCCCGCAGCGGTGCCGTTCGCGCTGATCATGGCCGGCGCCATGTCCAACCCGGCCGACCTGACCAAGACGCTGGGCGTCCACGTCAAGGCCAACGAAGACTGATCGAAGTTAGCTCCCTTCTCCCCGTCACTATACGGGGAGAGGTGCCGGCAGGCAGATGAGGGGCGGCGCCAACGCGTGCAAATTGTAGTTCGATGCTGAACCGATTGTCAGAAGGCGCCAACTGCTAAGGCCGTTCGCCAATCGCCTGCATGCGTGCTGCCCCTCATTGTCCTGCCGGACATTTCTCCCCGTATAGAGACGGGGAGAAAGGGCAGCTGCAACGCTGCTGTCAGTCCTTCTTCACTGCCGCGACACGCAGCGACAGATCACGCAACTGCTGCGGCGAGGCTTCCGAAGGCGCGTTCATCAACAAATCGTAGGCCTGCTGGTTCATCGGGAACATGGTGATCTCTCGCAGGTTCTTGGCGCCGACCAGCAGCATGACGACACGGTCGACGCCGGCCGCCATGCCGCCATGCGGCGGGGCGCCATACTGGAAGGCGCGGTAGAGGCCACCAAAGCGTTCTTCCACCGTGGCGCGGTCGAGGCCAACCGTCTCGAACGCCTTGACCATGGTTTCCGGTAAATGGTTGCGGATACCGCCAGAGGCGATCTCGAAGCCGTTGCAGACCATGTCGTACTGGAAGGCCTTGATGCCGAGCAGGTCGTCGCCGTTGAGCGCGTCGATACCGCCTTGCGGCATCGAGAACGGGTTGTGGGCGAAGTCGATCTTCTTCTCCTCCTCGCTCCATTCGAAGAACGGGAAGTCGACGATCCAGCACAATTCGAAGCGCTCGCGGTCGACAAGGTTCAGTTCTTCGCCGGCACGCGTACGCGCGGCACCGGCGAAGGCGACGAACTTCTTCGGATCGCCGGCGACGAAGAAGGCGGCGTCGCCATCGGCAAGGCCGAGCTGCTGGCGGATCGCCTCGGTGCGCTCCTCGCCGATGTTCTTGGCCAGCGGACCGGCGCCTTCAAGCTTGTCGCCTTCCTTGCGCCAGAAGATGTAACCCAGTCCCGGCTGGCCCTCGCCCTGCGCCCACGAGTTCATGCGGTCGCAGAAGGCGCGGCTGCCGCCGGTCTTGGCCGGAATGCCCCACACTTCGGCCTTCGGATCGTTGGCCAGGATGTTGGCGAAGACCTTGAAGCCGGAATCGTGGAAATGGTCGGAGACGGCCTGCATCTCGATCGGGTTGCGCAGGTCCGGCTTGTCGGAGCCGTATTTGCGCATCGCGACATCGTACGGGATGCGCTGGAATGTCTGCGTCACCGGCTTGCCGTTGGCGAAAGTCTCGAAGACGCCCCGCATCACC
The DNA here is from genome assembly GCF_040324035.1 of Mesorhizobium sp. M0016. Classification (NCBI taxonomy): domain Bacteria; kingdom Pseudomonadati; phylum Pseudomonadota; class Alphaproteobacteria; order Hyphomicrobiales; family Phyllobacteriaceae; genus Mesorhizobium; species Mesorhizobium sp. M0016. The sequence goes on from NZ_JAMYVM010000046.1 coordinate 5,120, forward strand.
GGTTCCATGGTCGACAGCACGTCGTCCTGCTCGACGAAGCTCATCTCGAGGTCGAGCTGGTAGAATTCGCCGGGCAGGCGGTCGGCGCGCGGGTCCTCGTCGCGGAAGCAGGGCGCGATCTGGAAATAGCGGTCGAAGCCCGAAACCATGATCAGCTGCTTGTACTGCTGCGGCGCCTGCGGCAGCGCGTAGAAGGTGCCGGGATGGATGCGCGACGGCACCAGGAAGTCGCGTGCGCCTTCCGGCGAGGAAGCCGTCAGGATCGGCGTCGAGAACTCGGTGAAGCCGACATCGGTCATGCGCTTGCGCATCTCAGCGATGATCTTGGTGCGCGCCACGATGTTCCTGTGCAGCGTCTCGCGGCGCAGGTCGAGGAAGCGATACTTCAGGCGGATGTCTTCGGGATAGTCCGGCTCGCCGAACACCGGCAGCGGCAATTCCTTGGCTGCCGACAGCACCTCGACCTCGCGGGCAAAGATTTCGATCTCGCCGGTCGGCAAGTTGGCGTTGGTGGTGTCCGGCAGGCGCGCCTTGACCTCGCCGTCGACGCGGATCACCCATTCGCCACGCAGCGTCTCGGCGACCTTGAAGGCGGGCGAATCCGGATCGGCGACGATCTGGGTCAAGCCGTAATGGTCACGCAGATCGATGAACAGCAGGCCGCCATGGTCACGCACGCGATGCACCCAGCCCGACAGGCGGACGGAAGAGCCGACATCGCTCTTTCTCAACTGGGCACAGGTGTGGCTGCGGTAACGATGCATTGTCATGTCAAAAGTCCGGGGTGCTGGGTTGTGGGCCGAGCTCAAAGCCCGGTCCAAAATTTGCGCGAAAAGCGCATGGGAGGCCTGATTTGTCAAGGCGAGTCGGGTTTGGGTCGTCTCTCTATCCGCTAGTCAGCATGAAGTCTTTGCCAGGCTTGGCGCTTGCCGCCAGAAGTGTTCCCCGCAACAGTGCCGTCCTCAAGCAATCTGGAGATGCTTTATGCCAAAACGTACAGTTCCACCGGGCGTCGGGCCACACAATGGCCGCGAGTTGGAACTGATGCTTCAGGGCGACAAGCCAATGGCCCTGTTCGGGACGGAGCCGGGTGTGGACGCCGAAGATATTGGCGATGCGGGCTTTGCACCGTTTGTCGACCAAGGCCGCATCCTGAAGTTCACCCACTTTGATCCAGAAACGTCCGTGGAAGATCGCCGCTACTGCCTGCCGACAGAGGAATGGCGCTGCAAACTGAGCTTGTTGATCTCCAGAATGTGCCGCAGCGGAGAGGCCTTTGACATCTTCACATCGAATGATCTGGCGAGGCTTGAAGGAGCCCTTCTCGGCTATTCAAAGGAAGATGTCGAAGTGTTCGTCGCCCATGCTGCGTCCCGGACTTCCCGCGCGCCGAGCTCCGTTTAAGCCAAATGGATTTCGGCGCCCTGGCGTTCGAAATCCGCGAGGATCGCGGCCGGCGCGGTCTTTTCGACCACGAGGTGGCGGATCGCCTCTGGCCTGGCGACCCGGTAGGGTGCGGCTGTGGCTAGCTTGTCGTTGGTTACAGCGATGACGATGCCTGCGCTGTTCTTGGCCATCGCCCGCTTTACCTCGGCCTCAGCCGAATCGAAGGCCGTGACGCCGCGCGACGCATCGAGACCGCAGGATCCGAGAACAAACAGGTCCGCGCCAAGTTGCGCGACAGCGGCAAGCGTGTCGGCGCCGACGCAGGCGCCGAGATGGCGGTCGAACCGCCCGCCCAGCACAATCAGTTCGACCAAAGCGTGGTCTGACAGGACGTAGGCAATTTCGAGCGAATTGGTGGCGACGGTCAGATCGATGTCGCGCGGGATGGCCCTGGCGATCGCGGCATTGGTCGAGCTGCTGTCGATGAACAGGGTCTGTCCGCGCGAAAGCAGTGCCACGGTCGCGCGGGCCAGCCGCGTCTTTTCTTCGACGGCATGGCCGGCGCGCAGGCCGACCGGCGTGGCCGCGAAGGGTGCGGCCGCGACCGCGCCGCCATAGACGCGGCGGCACTGCCCGGCCTTGGCCAACTCCCTGAGGTCGCGCCGAACCGTGTCTTCCGAAACGCCGAAGCGGCCTGCCAGCTCGCCGGCCAGCACCCTTCCCTCGACGGCCAGGCGATCGCGAATAATTTGATGCCGCTCATCGGTCAGCATTGCATGATCCTGTTTTTTCCATGCACGTTCTTGCACGATTTGCATGTTTGTGCAAGATGTAGGCATATCAAACAGTGACAACCGTCGACTCTCTTCCCCGAAAGCATCGTCATGACCTTTGGCCTCCGCCTCGCTCCGCAACACCGGGTCTACGCCGGCTTTGCGATCTATTCGTTCGCCATGGGCCAAATCTTCCCGCGGCTGCCCGACATCAAGCACGCCATGGGCATCGGGGACGGCACGCTCGGGCTAAGCCTGATTGGGACGCCAATCGGCACCTTGACCGCGCTGACGCTGGCGGCGCCGATCCTGGAGCGCATCGGCTTCCGCCGCGCGCTGCTCGGGCTGGTGCCGCTTTTGTCGGTTGTCTTTGCCATTGCCGTGCATGCGCCTGGGCCGCTTGCGCTGTTCCTGATGCTGTTTCCGGTCGGCCTGATGATCGGCAGCGTCGAGATCATTCTCAATGTCGAGGCCGACAGAACCGAATTCCTGCTCAAGCGCCGGATCATGAACCGGGCGCATTCGTTCTGGAGCATCGGCTTTTTCGGCGCCGGCCTGTTCGGCGCCGCGCTTGCGCATCTCGGCATTTCGCCGCAACTGCACCTGGCGATTGTCGTACCGATGGTGGCGACAGGAATCGCGCTGTTTCTCGGCGGTTACGAACCGGCGCCGAGCCGCTTCGCCGGCAATGACGAGACGGCGCCAACGCTGGCGCGGCCGACGCTGCCGATCCTCGTCCTCGTCGCGGTGACACTGTCGGCGATGCTGATGGAAGGCGCCAGCATCGACTGGTCGGCAATCTACATGCGCACCGTGTTCGATGCGGGCCCTTTCGTCGCCGGCTTCACAGTGGCGCTGTTTGCATTCTCGCAAGCGAGCACGCGCTTCTTTGCCGACTCCTTTGTCGACCGCTACTCGCCGAGCGTCGTGGCGCGGGTGCTGCTGGCGACGATGGCGGTGGGCGTGCTGCTCGTCTTCTTCTCGCCTGCCCCGCTCGTATCGATGCTGGGCTTTGCGCTACTTGGCATCGGCAGCAGCGTGCTCTTTCCGCTGGCGATCTCGGCGGCAGCCCAGCGGACGGACCGCTCCGCGACGATCAATGTCGCGGCGCTGTCGCAGATTTCCTTCGTCGCCTTCCTGCTCGGCCCGCCGCTGCTCGGTTTCGTCTCCGACCATTGGGGCATCCGCTCGGCCTTCGGTATCGGCATCCCGTTCATCATGCTCAGCCTGCTGACCGCCGGCTCGCTTGGCCGAAGGGCTGCCCGGGGCAAGCCTGCGCCGGCGAGCGAAGCTTTGGCGAGGGCCGACGGAGCTTGAACGGCCGCACCTGAAGCCACACACCTGTTGGCGGCGGGACAAGCCACTGGCATTGGCCACACCGATGGTTCAGAACTGTGGAGCCACCCAAGCAACGGTTCCGTATGTCCTCCATCCGCCCGCTGATCCCGCTCCTCATCGCCGCCGGCATCCTGCTTGGCGGCAACGGGCTGCAGGGCACGCTGATCGCGTTGCGCGGCGCGCAGGAAGGGTTTTCGGCCTCCGACATCGGCCTGATGGGCACGTTCTATTTCGCCGGCTTCCTGCTTGGTTGCCTCGCAGTCACCCGCATCCTCAAGGCAGTCGGCCATGTCCGGACGTTTTCAGCGCTCGCCGCCATCGCCGCTGCCAGTACGCTGCTCCTGGTGCTGGTGATCGACCCGGTGATGTGGTGCGCGGTGCGCTTTGCCGGCGGTTTCTGCTTTGCCGGCCTGTTCACCGTCATGGAAGCGTGGCTGAACTCCGGCGTCGAAAACAAGGATCGTGCCCGGGTGCTCGCCGTCTACCGCATGGTCGATATCGGCTCGGTAACCGGCGCGCAGTTCCTGATCCCGATCTTCGGCCCCGGCGGCTTTGCCATCTTCGCCATCATGTCGATGATGATCACGCTGTCGCTGGTTCCGGTGTCGCTCGGCGACCGCTCCAACCCGACGCCGCCGGAAGACGTCAAGCTCGATCTCGCCCGCGTCTGGCGGATTTCGCCGCTCGGCTGCTTCGGCTGCATCTGCGTCGGCGTCACCAACAGCGCGTTCCGCACGCTGTCGCCGGTCTATGCCGAGCAGATCGGCATGTCGGTGGCCGATGTCGTCACCTTCGTCAGCGTCGGCATTTTCGGCGGCGCCCTTATCCAGTATCCGCTGGGCTACCTCTCCGACCGCTGGGATCGGCGCGCGGTGCTTCTGGCCACGACATGCGGCGCCATGTTCGCGGCGCTGGCGCTGGTCTTCGTCGCCGGCGCCGATCCGACCCTCAATTTGATCATCGTCTTCATCTTCGGCAGCTTCGCCATGCCGCTCTATTCGCTGTCGGCGGCGCATTCCAACGACCGCGCCGACAAGGGCGAGTTCGTGCTGATCAATGCCGCCTTGATGCTCTTCTATTCCTTCGGCGCCATCGGTGGCCCCTTCGCGGCCTCGACGGCCATGCAATATTTCGGACCGGGCGCCCTGTTTGTCTTCAGCGCAGTCGTCTACGCCACCCTCATCGCCGTCATTCTCTACCGCATGCAGGTGCGCGGCAGCGTGCCGGCGGGCAAGCGCAGCCGCTTCACGGCGCTGCTGCGCACATCAACCGTCTTCGCGCGGCTGGCGCGCAGGAATGGCGATTCCGACGGATCGGCGGATACTTGACCGGAGGGCGGCTTGACGAAAGCGCCCATGGCTGAAATTGAAAGAGAACCTTACCCGTTAATAAAAAGCGATTTGATGCACGTCATCACCACCCAAAATGAGCTCGAGTCCGTTCTCGCCGCTTTTGAAAAGTCGGATTTCGTCACCGTCGACACCGAATTCATCCGCGAAACGACATTCTGGCCGATTCTGTGCCTGATCCAGATGGCGGCGCCCGGCGTCACCGCGCTGATCGACCCGCTGGCGCCCGACATCAACCTCGCCCCGTTCTTCCGGCTGATGGCCAATGAGGCGGTGGTCAAGGTTTTCCATGCCGCGCGCCAGGACATTGAAATCATCGTCCATCTCGGCGATCTGGTGCCCCATCCGGTGTTCGACACCCAGGTCGCGGCCATGGTCTGCGGCTTCGGCGACAGCGTCTCCTACGATCAGCTGGTGCAGCGCATCACCGGCGCACGGCTCGACAAATCCTCGCGTTTCACCGACTGGCGCCACCGGCCGCTGTCGGACAAGCAACTCGACTATGCGCTGGCCGACGTCACCCATCTGATCGACGTCTACAAGCATCTCAGCGCCGAACTGGAGCGGGAAAACCGCGCCCATTGGCTAAACGAGGAAATGGAGGTGCTGACTTCGCGCGAGACCTACGATCCGCACCCCGAAGACGCTTGGAAGCGGCTGAAGATGCGGCTGCGCAAGCCGCAGGAGCTGGCGATCGTGCAGACGGTGGCGGCATGGCGCGAACGCGAGGCGCGCGAGCGTGACGTGCCGCGCGGCCGGGTGCTCAAGGACGACGCCATATACGAGGTCGCCCAGCAGGCGCCGCGCGATGCGGCAGCGTTGGGCAAGCTGCGCACGACGCCGAAAGGCTGGGAGCGTTCGTCGACGGCTACCGCATTGCTTGGCGCGGTCAACACGGCGCTCGCTTTGCCCCGCGAAGAGATGCCGAAGCTGCCCAAGAGCTTTCAGCCGCCCGAGGGCTCCAATGCCGCCTCCGAGCTGCTGAAGGTTCTGTTGCGGATCGTCGCCGAGAAGGAAGGCGTCGCCTCGAAAGTGCTGGCGTCCAGCGACGACATCGACCGCATCGCCGCCGAGGGCGAGGATGCCGACGTGCCGGCCCTGCAGGGCTGGCGACGCGCCGTGTTCGGCGAAGCCGCACTGAAGCTGGTGCGCGGCGAAATCGGCATCAAGTTCGACAAGCGCAAGATCGCGGTGTTCGATTTGTAGACCCCCACCCCGCTCCGCGGAGCGACCCTCCCCACAAGGGGGAGGGTAAACAACTGCCCTACACCGCTCCGACCAGGTGTAGCGCGAACCAGATCCATGCCAGCAAGAGAATGATCGCGCCGACGTAGAAGGCGCGGCTGCGAAACCGCAGATTGTTGCTGGTGAGGTGGACCCAGGCGTGGCCATAGCGGGAAATCACGAAAATCCACATCAAGGCCAGGGTCAGATAATTGACGCCATTGGTCGCGTGCAGCGCCAGACACAGCACATAGAACAGCACCGGCAGTTCGAACTGGTTGATGAGATTGTTGGCAACCGTGACGCTCGACCCGGGCTCGGTCGTGCGCACCTTGTATTGACCGACCTTGGCCTCGCCCGATTTGACCGCGCCGTAGCGGCGCCGGCCCATCACGACATAGACGATATAGACGAGGAACACCTGCGCCAGCATCGGCCAGAAAATCGCGGTCTGGCTCATGGCGTTGCCCCTGCTCTGTCGTTCATGCCTGTGGACGCCGCTGGGCGGCAAGGATCAAAAACGCGATGACGATGACGGGGATCGCCAGCAGCGCGAATTTGGTGACGATCAGCGACGAGGCGAAAGACAGAGAATCCGGGTTGGCCGACAGCGCATCGGACAAGAGCCGCGCCACCGCAATGTTCTGGGCGTAGTCGGCGCATGTGTAGGGCAGCACGATGACCAGCGCGAACAGCGCCTGAAGCTGCACCGGCATGGCACGAAAATTCTTCAGCCGCCGCCCCGTTGCCAGGATCAGGCTGACCATGGTCAGCGACAGCAGCGCCGGGAAGAGAAGGTCGAAAGTCAAATAGTGCCAGACCAGGATGATCTCGCTGCCGCGCCGGCCGAGTGCCGTCAGCCAGGCCATGCCCTCGTCGGGCGTGAACCCGCCAAGGCGCACGTCGAGCGACGGCAGGCCACCGCTCAGCCGGCGGAAATAGAAGAATTCCAGCAGCGTCATGATGATGAAAACCGCCGCGGCGGCAAAGCACAGCGCGCCGGCATGGCGCGCCAGCCGCAGCACGATCGTCGCCTGGTGGCGCCAGAGCATGTACCGCTCTGGCTGCCGGTCAGGCTCCGCCAGGATAGTTCGGGCTTTCGCGGGTAATCGTGACGTCATGGGCGTGGCTTTCACGAAGTCCGGCGTTGGATATGCGCACAAAGGTGGCGCGTTCGCGAAAATCGGCAAGGTCGCGGCCACCGACATAACCCATAGCGGCTTTTAGCCCGCCCGCAAGCTGGTGCAGCACGCCAGACACAGGTCCCTTGTAGGGCACCTGCCCTTCAATGCCTTCCGGGACCAGTTTCAGCGTGTCGCGAACCTCGGCCTGGAAGTAGCGATCGGCCGAGCCGCGCGCCATGGCGCCGACAGAGCCCATGCCGCGATAGGCCTTGAAGGAGCGGCCCTGATGCAGATAGACCTCGCCCGGGCTTTCGTCGGTGCCGGCCAGCAGCGAACCGATCATGGCCGCACTGGCGCCGGCGGCAAGCGCCTTGGCCAGGTCACCCGAATATTTGATGCCGCCGTCGGCGATGACCGACACGCCTGATCTATGCGCCGTCTCGACCGCCGACATGATCGCCGAAAGCTGCGGCACGCCGACGCCGGCGACGATGCGCGTGGTGCAGATCGAGCCCGGGCCGATGCCGACCTTGACGGCATCGGCGCCGGCGTCGATCAGCGCCTGCGTGCCTTCGGCGGTGGCGACGTTGCCGGCCAGGATGCGGACGGAATTGGAAAGCTTCTTGGCCCGCGTCACCGCATCGAGCACGCGCTGCGAATGGCCATGCGCGGTGTCGATGACCAGGAGGTCGACACCGGCATCGATCAACCGCTCGGCGCGCTCGAAGCCGTCATCGCCGACGCTGGTGGCGGCCGCCGCCCGCAGGCGCCCCTGCGCATCCTTGGTGGCGTGCGGGTTGAGCTGCGACTTCTCGATGTCCTTGACGGTGATCAGGCCGACGCAATTGCCGGACTTGTCCACGACGACGAGCTTTTCGATGCGGTGCTGGTGCAGCAGCCGCTTGGCCTCGTCCTGGTCGACATTCTCCTTGACCGTGATCAGGTTCTCACGGGTCATCAATTCGTAGACTTTCTGCCCCGGATCGGAGGCGAAGCGCACGTCGCGGTTGGTCAGGATGCCGACCAGGCGGCCGATCTTCTGGCCGCCGGTGCCGCCATTCTCGACCACCGGAATGCCCGAGATGGAATAGGTGCGCATCAGCGCCAGCGCGTCGGCGAGCGTGGCGTCGGGGCCGATGGTGACCGGATTGATGACCATGCCCGATTCGAACTTCTTGACCTGGCGAACCTGCTCGGCCTGTTCGGCCGGCGAGAAATTGCGGTGGATGACGCCGATGCCGCCGGCCTGCGCCATGGCGATGGCGAGCCGCGCCTCGGTGACGGTGTCCATGGCGGCCGACAGGATCGGCACGTTGAGGTCGATGTCGGTGGCGATGCGGGTGCGGATGTCGGTCTCACCGGGCATGACCTCGGAATGACCGGGCTGCAACAGCACGTCGTCAAAGGTCAGCGCCAGCGCGCCGGTGGACGTTTCGATGATTTTTGCCATGGCCAGTCCTCGGATACGAAAAGCGCTGGGAGAATACAAAAAAGCGCTGGACCGAAATGGACAGCGCCGACTCGTTTCTTCCCTTTCAGGATTGGCGCTGGCTGGTAACACGTCGCGGCGCCGATGAAAAGCCGGTCGTGGCCTATTCGGCGGACTTGCCCAACAGGGCATCGAGCAAGACATGGCGCGGTGACGCGAAAGGATTGACGACCGTTACGCCGCCCCAGGTGAAGCCGTCCTGCAGATCTTCCGACAGCAGCAGCCGGCAACCGGTTTGCGAGGCAACAGACAGGATGGTCGCATCCCAGATGCCGAAATGGTGATCGGTCGCAAGATCAGCCGCGACCGTCATCACCTCCGGCGTCGTGCCGACAACCGGAAACGCGTCGCGCCAGCTCAACAGGGCGTCGCGCGCTTGTGCACGTGATCGTCCGGCCTTGCGTGTGAGAACGGTGAACAATTCGCCGAGCACTTGGACTGGAATGACGGCTGCCTCTTGCGCAATGTCGTGCAGCAGGCCGAAAACGATGTCGCGCTTCTCGGCTCCGTTGATCCCCTCGGCATAAACAAGGATGTTGGTATCGAGCGCGACCTTCACCGCTCGTCCTCGTAAAGCTCGTCGCGGCTCCAGCGCCCGGCTTCTACAACAGGCTGGCGTTCGAGGCGCGACAGCAGCGCTGTGCGCGAACGAGACGCCGCAGGGTCGGGCTGCCCTGCAGGCACGATCCGCGCCACGGGGCGCCCATGGCTGGTCACGACATAGCTCTGTCCTTCGCGGACACCGCGCAGGAGGAGCGAGAATTTGCGGTTGGCGTCGGCTGCGGAAACGGCTTCTTCCATGGCATTGTCCATATAGTAGTTATATTCACTACAGCATAGTGAACCCGGTCAATTTTCGCAAGTTCATTCAATGTGGCGAAACGCAGCGACGCCTCTTGTCCGCCCACGGTCGCACAAAAGTGACAGCAAATTAATGCGACATCGCGCCTGAGGCGTGATAACCGCCCGTTTGTATCGGCTTGCCCGCCTTTTCATTGTTTGGATTGGCCGGCAGGCACATTTAGACCAGTTCGGACGCGTTCGTTGAACCGCATCATTCCGCTCATTCTGGCGGTCGCCTTGTTCATGGAAAACATGGATTCGACCGTCATCGCGACATCGCTGCCGGCGATTGCCGTCGACATCCACACCAGCCCGATCGCGCTCAAGCTGGCGCTGACCGCCTATCTGGTGTCGCTGGCCATCTTCATTCCGATCAGCGGCTGGATGGCCGACCGGTTTGGCGCCAAGACCATTTTTCGCGCCGCGATCGGCGTCTTCATCGTCGGCTCGGTCTGCTGCGCCATCTCCAATTCACTGCCGGCCTTCGTCGTCTCGCGCTTCCTGCAAGGCATAGGCGGCGCCATGATGACGCCGGTCGGCCGGCTGGTCCTGGTGCGCGCGACGCCGAAGAGCGAGCTGGTTGCTGCCATGTCGTGGCTGACGGTGCCGGCGCTGGTCGGCCCGCTTGTGGGACCACCGATCGGCGGCTTCATCACCACCTATTTCACCTGGCACTGGATCTTTCTGATCAACGTGCCGATCGGCCTGATCGGCATCTGGCTGGCGACGCGCTTCCTGCCGCAAACCGACTCGATGGAGACGCCGCCGCTCGATTTCGTCGGTTTCGTGCTGAGCGGGCTGGCGGCCTCCGGCGTCGTCTTCGGCCTGTCGGTGGTCAGCCTGCCCTATCTGCCGCCGGCGACCGGCCTCATCACCGTGGCGGTCGGGCTGATTTCCGGCGTGCTCTATCTGCTGCATGCGCGGCGCGCCAAGAACCCGCTGCTGGCGCTGGAACTGTTCCGCAACCAGGTGTTCCGCTCCTCGGTGCTCGGCGGCTCGCTGTTTCGCATCGGCATCGGCGCGGTGCCGTTCCTGTTGCCCCTGATGTTCCAGATCGGCTTCGGGCTGACGCCGTTCCAGTCGGGCATGATCACCTTCGTCTCGGCCATCGGCGCCATTGGCATGAAGTTCGTCACCGCGCCGATCTTCCGGCTTGCCGGCTTCCGCCGGGTGCTGATCTGGGGCTCACTGATCGCCGCGGCAACGATCGCCATCTACGGCCTGTTCACGCCGGAGACGCCTTACGCACTGATGCTGGCGATATTGCTGGTCGGCGGCTTCATCCGCTCGATGTTCTTCACCGGCGTCAACGCGCTCTCCTATGCCGAGGTGACGGCTGAAGACACCAGCAAGGCAACGCCGATCACGGCGGTGTTCCAGCAGTTGTCGATCGCGCTCGGCGTGGCGCTGGCCGGCGGCATCCTGGAAGTCTCGACCTCGATCCATGGCGGACCGCTGGCGCTCGGCGATTTCCACATCGCCTTCTTCATCGTGGCGGCAGTGTCAGCGGCGGCGTCGGTATCGTTCATGCGGCTGGCGCCGGATGCCGGCAACGCCGTATCGGGTCATGGCCGGATGACGACGCCGAAGACACTGGAGCCGGTGAGCACGGCTGGGAAGTAAGGGGCGGCGCGACGAAAATCGTCGACGTCGGCGATCCTTCACACCCCCCTCTGGCCTGCCGGCCATCTCCCCCGCAAGGGGGGAGATCGGATATCACGCGGCTTTCGCCAATCTTGCAACTTTGAAGGAACGGCGAGGCGGGGGCGGTCGCAACTGCCAATCTCCCCCCTTGCGGGGGAGATGTCCGGCAGGACAGAGGGACGGAACGCTACGAAGCGTCTTTCACGCCGTGCCGTCTCTGCCCTTAAAATCCTTCGCCAGCAGATACAACTCCACCGACTCATCGCGCGACGCCGGCGGCTTGACGTGATGCACTGAGCGGAAGTTCTTCTTGAGCATCGACAGCAGCTCGTTCTCCGCGCCGCCCTGAAACGTCTTGGCCAGAAAGTGCCCGCCCGGCTTCAGCACCGACAGCGCGAAATCGGCGGCCACTTCGCACAGATGCATGGTGCGGATGTGGTCGGTTCGCTTGTGGCCGGTGGTCGGCGCCGCCATGTCGGACAGCACGACATCGGGGTCGCCGCCCAGCGCTTCGGCGAGCTTTTGCGGCGCCTCGGGGTTAAGGAAGTCCATCAGCAGCACCGGCGCGCCGGGCACGGCGGGCATTTCGAGATAGTCGATGCCGATGACATGCGGATTTTCTGCCGTCGACTTGGTCCTCGCGGCCGCCACCTGGCACCAGCCGCCGGGGGCCGCACCGAGGTCGATGACCTTCATGCCGGGTTTCAGCAGATGATGCTTGTCGTCGATCTCGATCAGCTTGTAAGCCGCGCGCGAGCGATAGCCATCGGCCTTGGAGCGCTGAACGTAGGGATCATTGATGTGGCGCTGCAGCCAGCGGCGCGACGATTCCTTCAGGCCGCTCTTCTTCTTGATCCGCGTCTTGAGGACACGAATGCTGGCGGAGCCCGGCTTTTCCGGCTTCTTGGTCATGACGTTATTTCTTGTTTGAGTTTTTGCGCTGGCCGAGTTGCCGCCGTTTTTCGGCGGCTTCGCGTTTCGCGAAGGGCTTCCCCCACTCCGTCGCCGCTTCGCGGCGCCACCTCTCCCCCCTCCGGAGGGAGAGGAAAGGCGCCGGTCTGCATAAGTTCGCGCCCTTCCTCTACCCCGTCGATCGGGGGAGAGGTGGGGCGGGGAGCTGGGCGGGGGGGGGGGGGGCGGGTGACCACAAGAAAGGGGGTGCTTGAGGGC
>NZ_JAMYVM010000047.1:0-13951 GCF_040324035.1 Mesorhizobium sp. M0016
CCCCCCCACCATGCCCCTACCACCACAAACTTCTCAGCCCCTCCCGCTCACCACCTCCGACCCCCGCGCGCCCCCCCCCCCCCCCCCCGCCCCCCCCCCCCCGGCCCCCCCCTCGCCCCCCCCCCCCCCCCACCGCCTGAAACCACTATCACTCTTGCGCGAGAGCGCCTTCCCCGAAAAGATCGTTGACCTTATAGGCGACTTCCGTCCTATTCGTCGCCTTCAGTTTTTTCATGATATTTCGGATGTGCACCTTCACCGTGCTTTCGCGCAGGTTCAATTCGTAGGCTATGATCTTGTTCGCCTTGCCGCGCCGAAGCGCCTGAGCCACTTCAGCTTGCCGATGCGTGAACATAGTCGTCAACGGACGCGTGTCGCGGCTGCCTGAATCGATCAGGTGGCGCATAGACAAAACGCTGCTGGCCGGTACAAAGATGCCGCCAGCCGCTGCAAGATTGACGGCTTCGACACAGACATCAATACCAACTGAAGTCGGGATGTACCCACGTGCACCGCATTCAAGCGCTGTTAGTATTTGCCCGAGATCATCTGTGTCAGACAAAATTATTACCGGAACAGAACTGAACTCTGAAGAGATTAATCTAATCTCATCTGCAATGCCGCGGTCGGCTAATTTACGTCCGCCAAGGTTGAATAGAATGGCAGCCAGAGAAGGGTAAGACTCCTTCTTTATGCGCCATTCTTCGATCGCACCCATGGCGGCAATGGCCATACCGAGATCATGGTCTTTAAGGGCTGATGCCAGACATTCCCGGTCCAGGGCCCTTCCGTCCAGGATAAGTAGGCACTCTTTGTCGGCTTGTTCGTTACCCCTTCCCGTACTGTTCAAAGCAGCTTCTCGTTGACTTGCCGAATCGAAACTATGCAGTCCGATTGCAGAAACCATACTAGTACCCCAACTTTGCCTATACACAAAGCGACCCTCTGGCGGTCGCCATAACCCCCTCATTATTCTTGGATTTTTTGAAGTGTTCTACCCGTGAAGGCTTAGCCGGATCTCTCCAGCTTAGACGCTCATCATTTCCCCCTATGCCACCTGGAATTGTGTAGATTATGCTATACAAGTGGGTGCTAATCTAAGTTAATTTTCGGTGAACTTTTTTCTCACGTCATAGAACTCGCTGATGCGCGGCCAACAGGGGCTGGTCGACACGCTCACTTCATTGAATAACAGTTCGAGATTGGCAGAGCTGTCATGCTCATCCGATAGGCGGAAGCTGGGCAGACACTCCTCGGTGGCAAACTACCCCAAAGGCTTCGTTGACGAGATACGTTGCCAAGACGAACATGGATTTGCCGGCGTCTGCCCGGGCTTACGCGGTCTGTCTGCGGATATAGCGAAGACAGGATAGGGGAGCCACTCGCCCGCCCCAGTGGCTCCCCTATCGTTTTATGGGAGCGGCGCGCCGGGACAGCAAACGAGAATCCGCCTGCCAGCTTGGCTGGCAGGCGGATAGATGCTCCTGGACTTGACGCTTGGACCTCAGGCGTTTCCCTGGGGATCCGTCTCACTCAGACACCGCCCACCCCTTGCATCGCTGGAGGTCACGGTTTCGAAGGCTTCGATCAACTTCTTGGCGGCTTTGTTGGCAACGTGGGATTCGGGATACTGGGCGGTCACAGCCCGCGCCCGTTCGTAAATCTCCCTGAGTTGCATCATCTGCTTAGGGCCAAATGGGCCATGTATAACACGGGCGGTCATACCGCTTATCCTCCTCATGGAACTCTCGAGAACCCACCCCGTCACCAAGAGCACCCAATAATTTCAAACCTAACACGTCATTTCACGATTGTAAGCACAACCTGCCCGCTGGCCTGTGTATAAGAGTGACGTTTCGCGCCGTCGAGGCGTTCTTTAGGGTGCGTTTGCCAATTATCCGTTTGCAGGAAGGGGTAGGCCGGAATCGGAACGGCCGGCGGGTCGAAGGGTCCCGGACGTGTCGGCCTATGCCGCGCTTTGCTTCTCCAGCAGCAGGCAACCAACACGACATTTGGGCACCAGGCCGGCAGCCATTTTATCAGGCTCACCGGCAAAATAACTTTGCGCCGTGGGATCTGCCGCTGCTCGGGGCTACGGCTTCCTGCGGAAAGCAAGACTACGCCGTTTGGCTCTCTTGCCCAAGCTATGCACCTGTCGAATGATGCACTCATCGGATAGCGTCTTTCGAACGCTAGAATCACCAACAGGGAGAGAGGCTCAGTCAGCAATGCAGGTTTCTCTGCCGGGTCTTCTGGTGTGCGCGGCCATTCTGATCATTGCATACTATTCCCGAGGAATGCTGATAGTTGGGCTGATTGCTTCCCAGGCATTCGGCGCTACCGCCGTTATGACCCTGACTTTTTTGGGTGGGTCTTCTCCGCTCATCTACACCATGTTCGAGGCTCTGCTCGTCGCTGCCGTAGCTGCAAGACGACATATATGGATCGACTTAGGAAAGGTGTTTGGGAGCATCCGCGCGGTCTGGGTTCTTGCGGGCGTTATGGTTTACGCAGTTATTGGAGCGTGGCTGTTTCCAAGGTTCTTCGCCGGGGAGACGGCTGTCTTTGTCCAGTCGAAAATCCGCGGCACCGTCGTGGAAGCTTCGCTGGCTCCGGTTTCAGGCAATACCTCTCAGACAGGCTATTTCATTCTCGGTGGGCTCACGACCATCGCGCTTTGCACCCTGTTGCTGCACTCTGACAGGATAGACCAGCTACGCCGTGGGTTCTTTTTGTGGTGCGGCCTGCATGCTGGCATGGGGCTGATTGATTTCGTCAGCAAAAATGCCGGCGTGGGCGACGTACTCGCCCCGATCAGAACCGCCAACTATGCGATCATAAGTGACGCCTACGAGGCCGGTTTCGCACGCATCACAGGACCTTTTTCCGAGGCCTCTTCGTTTGCCGGCGCCTCCCTGGCCTGCTTGGCATTCTCCTATACATACTGGAGAATGACCAGGTCCAGTCTCGCCCAGTGGCTGTCGGCCATCCTGCTTTTCCTGACCATCCTGTCGACGTCCTCGACCGCCTATGTTGGCCTCACTCTGCTGTGCATTCCGGTCGCCCTCTCAATGTTGGCATCAGTTCTCAGGGGACGAGTCGAGCGGGAGGAGATATTGATCACCGTCCTGATGGTGCTGGGCGTGGCCGTTGTTATGGGCGTGAGCCTCTACCGGGCCGACGCGCTGGATCCCTTCGTCAGGCTCATCAACAGCACCATCATCAACAAGGCAGCTTCCGCGTCGGGCAACGAGCGCACCTATTGGAACCTCAAGAGCCTGCAGTCGTTCGTTGACACCAGTGGCCTTGGCGTGGGCTTCGGCAGTTCCAGGGCATCGAGCTGGCCGATCGCGGTTCTGTCCCAGCTTGGCTTCTTTGGGTCTCTGATGATGGCCATGCTGCTCGGTGTCCTGACCAGGGGATTGGGCGGGGTACAACAATGGGTGACGCCTGAGACGGCTGCAGTCGCAATGAGCATCAGGAACGCCGCCTTCGCCGCCATAATTGCCAACTCGGTGTCAGGCGGCAGCGCTGACCCAGGCCCCATCTTCTGCATCGCAATCGCCGTCGTCTCCGCCACCAGGGTCAGCGCCTTACGCATGGCAGCAGGATTTGAAAGACACAATCGCTATCAGGCGGCACAGCCCATGCCTGCTATCGATGCCGCTTAGGCGACCGGAACGCTACGCGACGCCCAGTGCCACTCGAGTTGTTTTGCCAGCGATGCCGGAAAAATTGGACTACTGCTTTCGTAGCCATTCACTGCTTCGCCGACTCCTTGTGATATTTGCGCGATCTCAGCAGCCGTATGCAGTGCCATGTGTCTTTGGCTCTAGGACGAGCTGATAAATGTAGGCTTGCGTTGGCAGCGGGCAATTTGCGATTGTGATATCGCGAGGCCTGCCCTTTTGGCAGCTACTCCAGAGGCGAGGTACCGGCCTGCTTTATCCGCCCAGCAGCAGGCTTCGCCAGCCCTGCAGGAAGCGCTGTTTAGAAGCGCGCGAGGCAACGTCCCGCAGTTCGCGGCTGGCCTGTGCCTTTTCGCTCGAACTGCGTGAAAGCGCTTGCCGCATCGCCTGTCCGATTGCAGTCGTGTCGTGTGGAGGAACTTGCACGCAGACTCCTTCCACCGCTTCCACCAATGCACTTCTCTCGGAGACGATCGGTAAGAGGCCCATATGGGCCGCCTCCAAGGCGGGCATTCCAAACCCTTCCAGAAGGCTCGGCAGAACGAATGCCTCAGCGTTCGCGTAGAGCCATCGCAACTGGCTGTCCGGCACATATCCCGGCAGCACCGTCCCTGGTATCGATTTCGCAAGATCGATGATCTTCTCGCGGCCGTCGCCTCGCGAGCCGCAAAGCACGTATTTGATACCTTGCTTGTAGAACCCGCCGTTTCGATATGCCTCAAGCGCCGTGATCTGGTTCTTGCGTGTTTCAAAGGCGCCGACAGTCAAGAAGAATGGCCCTTTGACAGCAGGAAGGGATTCCAGGGATCCATCAAACAGGCCCGTACGCACGTACAGCGGAATGGTGATCAGGAATCGGAAATTTGACCCATAGATGGAGACGAAATTATCCTTCGACCAATCGCTGACGAAAACAATCCCGGGCCTGTGTCTGCGGATTTTTTCATATGCGACACGGTAATTCTCAACGGTTCCAGAGTCATAGAGGAAGCTGTGGCTCAAAGGGCCGACGTCATGGCAGAGCACGACATCTTTTTCAGCCAGCTCTGACCTCAGCACAAAGAGCGGATCGAGAAAAACCCGGCTGTAGCGATCAGCGGCTTTGCTGCCGATCAAGCAATATCGGCTATCCTTAAGCCAATTGATTTCCAGCATCATCAGCCTTGCCGCGATCTTGCGCGCCAGCCCTTCGGGAGCCACCGCGCCAAGTCTCCAATATCGAACCCGTGCGTGCTGTGGTACGAACTCCTGGCAAAGGTCCTTTGCGATATGCCAAGCACCAGTCCGGTTCAATATCGATAACGAGTTTTCAAAGAGTGGACGACCAACGGCGAGAGCCCCGAAGGGCTCGGAACAAGTCGATCCAACTCTTCCCGCCGCCCTCCGTGGACCTTGCCGCTTTTCAATATCCAACGACCGTTCTCCAGATAGTGGTATCGAACCCATTGACGGCATTCATCCAATGCCACGGAAAAAATCGTCGTAAGTTTCAGTATGGTCGTGAAAAGGTATCGGGTAGTGGCTTTTTGTCAACGGAACCAGAGGACAAGAGGCTCCTTTAAAGGAGCAAGTTGGGTCTAACCTTATTGATAATAGTTGCCGCAGCGGGAATTCAGCCCAGCAGACTCCGAGCGTTCTTGCGCTCGCGATCATCCGCAGGCATCAGGCTGACTGTGCGTCATCGCTGGCGGCGCGCTATCACATCTGTTGCCGTGCTGGCCCATGTGGGTGGTACCGTCTCAGATGTGCTCGCGCGCGCCGATACGGCCACTCGGCGCCAGGGATGAGGGCCGGGATGAGGTGCACTCCTTTCCCTGCCTTCAGCATCGCGAAAGTCGTAAGCCCAGCCAGATAAGCATACACTGAAAGGCAGCGGCGCGGACGGCCCCAAAATCGAGACCTTCATCGTGGTCGAACACGGAGGCTGTCGGCCTTCTTCGACATCCTCGATCCGAGCCCCCGTCCATTCAGCTCCGATGCAGACTGCGCCAGGCTGCCGGCCTCAGCGCGATAAGGCACGATCTGTAAGTCGGCGATAGAGCGCTCTGCCGCCCCCGGCTCCTTCCATCATTCAAAAACAACTTAGATGGAGGGGTGTTTGGTGTGGATAAGCCTTCAACGGTCATTGGTCCCGCGAGGCAGGCCGAGCACTCTTGCCGTATGAAGGCGGAGTACGTTGAACTAGTCTTACTGGAGCAATCTCTTGCCAACGCTGGCGGGATGACCCGTCCGTTTTTCGATCGAGTGAGTGATGTCGCCGAGAAAACGGACGGTTCCATCCTGTTCGATGTTCGCGTCGATGGCGACATGCGAATCCAGAGGTTGGCGGCAATTGGGTATGGTGCAAATGGCACCGTCGCAATCATTATGGACAAGCAAGGGCAACTTAGCTCCGCTCCGATAGACGGCGACGAGGACAAAATTGTCGAACTAACCGTGTGGTGTTCTCTGCCGATGGCTGAGCAAGCCCGCGTTAGCTACACGGGCGCCATCGCGCTTTTGCTTGCGAAGCTTCGTCAGGCGGGATTCCTTGAATGAAATGGCCGCTCAACGGGCCGCCGTTCAGCAAATCGAGCAGAGATGGTATGGGGAAGCGACTCGCCTTTTGTGCCACTGTGAAAGGCGCTCATGTCAGCAACGTGGGCTTGCACCCTCCGCTAGGTTGCGCATGGTGCGGGTAGAAACGGTCCAGGTGGGCGTCAGTATGGATGCCTTTGTGGCGGGCGGGCATGACTCCGTGTCTGAAGACAAGAGCAATCCGATGTTCTGAGAACCTCTTCGAGCGAACCTTTAATCCAGGCGAGTTGACTGCTTTGCGCCCAATCTCGTTCGTTTCCGCGCAGCTTGGCCGCCTGTCAAAAGCGGACCTTGCTCGAGAAGATCAAGGGCGCGATTTGCGGCAGAAGCAGACATCGCAGGCTGGTGGCGGCGCAAAGACGCGGGCTAGGCACTGCAATCATGCGCTTGTCACGTAAGAGTGCCTGCTGACAAGCGACGGGCAGCTTGGGAAGGATGCCGCTCAAACTCTTAGGGGAATGTTCATTGGGGGAAGAAAGCCGACATGCAGAGTTCAGTCGAAATCGACCTCGCTGGATTCGGAACTGACGTCACCCAATCCTGCTGCGTGACGAGAAGTCTGATCTGATCACCGTACCCTACAGGAAGGCCGAGCTTGGCGCCGTCAGCACGGTCACCCAGGCGCGCATTGCGGACCAGAACTCGCACGACCCAGTTGATCGGCAACCAGATGAAGGAAAACGGACCACGGATATATGACCGCCAGGGGAGCAATTGGCTTCCGCACCAAACCTAGAATCCGCTGGTTTCTCATTCGTGGCTGACATGCGTTTGGCGCGCTCGCACTATGCGGGTCTCAACCCGGGGCGAGTTCGGCAAGTTCCTCGGCCGCTTCACTAATACCGTGTGCTGCTGCGCGCTCAAGCCATAGGCGACCGGCTGCCGGGTCGCGCTCCCCAGCGATACCCCTTGAGAAATAACGCCCGAGCATGAGTTGGGCTTGGCCGTGCCCACGTCCAGCAGCGGCGGAGTACCATTTCTGCGCCGCCGTTTGGCTGACCCGCACGCCCTGGCCAGTTCCATACATCGCGCCAAGTGCAAACATCGCTCCGGCGTGACCGTCGAGCGCGGCCCGCTCGAACAGCTGCATAGCAACCTTTGGCTCACGCGCGCCACCGCGGCCATTGAGCAGCATCTCGGCAAGCGCCACCTGGGCGTCGAGCAGGCCGGCATTGGCCGCCCGAGCAAACCAGAGGCGGGCCTGCGATAGGTCGGTCACCACGCCGCGTCCATCTTGCAGGAGACGGGCGTACATATATTGCGCCTCGGCGACACCTTCAGCCGCGCGCCTTAGCCATTGCGCCGCTTGGCCCTCGTCCTGGCGGACGCCAACGCCATTGGCGAAGCAGAGCCCAAGATTGAACGCGGCGATCAGGTCCCCCGATGAAGCGGCCGCTTCGAACCATCCGGCAACGCTTGCACGATCATCCGTCTCGCCGGCTCCTTCGAGAACAAGATTGGCGAGATCGACCTGTGCTTCCTGATTGCCGCCAAGTGCAGCGGCGCGTAGCCAGCGTGCCCCTTCTTCGAGATCCTGAGCCACGCCGTTGCCCGTCAAATAAAGCGAGGCCAAAGCGCGGGCGGCGGCCTGATGGCCCGCTTCGGCCGCCCGCCGATACCAGTTTGCGGATTCTGCAAAATCCGGCCGCTGCGTCTTCACATAGCGGTCGCCAAGGAGATAGGCAGCCTCAATATTGCCCGCCAACGCAGCGCGCCGCATCCACGCCTCTCCAGCAGATATGTCCTGGTCGACAAATGCACCATCAGTCAGTGCCAGTCCCAACCGGAACTGGGCGGAGGGAAGGCCTTTTTCTGCAGCAGCCTGATAGAGTTGAACGGCTGCGTCCATGTCGCGTACGACGCCGAGCCCGTGCTCGGTAAGGACCGCGAGAAGGTAGATTGCGGTCGGCAGACCGGCGTCGGCGGCGCGTCTTACCTCGTTTGCAATCCTGACCCTGTTTTCACGTTTGCCACTACGGGCGAGCGACAGGGCAAAGCCGAGACACCCCTCGGCGCAGCCGGCAGAAGCCGACTTCTCGTACCATCGGTGCGCCGCATCTGCATTGCGCATTGCTTTGGGACCGCTGGTAAGTATATAGCCGAGGATCGCCTGTCCGGTGGCCGAGCCCGCCTCAGCCGCCTTGGTGGCAAAATCGAACGCCGCTGTGAAGTCCGGTTTGCCCGAGGAATCCGCCATGAACAATTGGTCGGATTCGGAGCCCTTGCCGTCGCCTTCCTTAGCCACCAGCCCGGTCAGGTAGAGAGCAGCGAGCAGCGCTTGCGCATCGGCGCTCCCGTGGTTGGCTGCCCGCAGCAGCCATCGCGCCCCTTCCATACGGCTTGGCGGCACACCCGAGCCTTCGAGATAGCAACGCGCGACCCGGTACTCGGCCTCGACGATCCCCGCGCGCGCCGCGGTCGCCATCAGCGGAAAGGCTTCTGCGGGCTTGCCGCTGTCAGAGAGCTGGATCGCTCGGCGCAACGCTGCCGCCGGGGAGGCCAAGACAGTCAGCCGATCCAGGATTGTCATCGATCCGAGCCTCCGAAAACACCTTGCGCTATGGCTCCCGCATGGCTTCCTGGCCGATCGGGAGCATCACACCGAGAATATATTTGAGCACTGTGCGGCGGCCGACCTTAACGTCGGCGGTCACCGGCATGCCAGGGCTCACGGTGAAACCGGCAGGCACGCCGTGGAGGGCGACTTGGTCGATGGAAATCCGCGTGCGATAGAACGGTTCGGCGTCCGAAGGCAGCATGGCCAGTGAGCTGTTCGGATCGCGCGCCTGATCCTGCGCAGAGAAGGAATCAGGGCTGAGCGTCCGCACGGTGCCATGAGCAAGGCCGTATTGCGAATAGGGGAAGGTATCGAACTTGATGACCACCGGGTCGCCGATATGCACAAAGCCGCTGCTGCGGCCGACGATGTTTGTCTCGATTTCAAGCTGCGCGTTGGCCGGCACCAGCGTAATCAAGCGCTCGCCGGACTGCAGGACCGAACCGACCGAGACCTTGGCCACGGATTGAACGATCGCGTCTGCTTCGCTCTTCAGCTCGACCAATTGCTTACGCAGCTTTGCCTTGTTGTGAAGTTCACGGGCGTCCGACATGCGCGAACTGGCTTCGGACAGGCTCTGTGAAACATCCGCTCGCCAGCCCTGAATATAGCCGTCGCGCTCGGCGGCCACCGCCGCCTGCTGGAGCTTTGCGGCTTGCGCGGTCTGCTCGGCATTGCCGAGCGCCCGGGACATTTCCGCGCGATTATCTTCGGCGAGCAGCGTGTTGAGGCGGCTGCCCACCTGCCTTGCTTCGAGCTGCTTGCGCATCTCTTCGATCGAGCCCGCGACCGCGAGCCGCTGGCGGTAGCCATCTGCATCCGATAGCGACCGCGAGATTACGGAACTGAGTTCGTCGCGCTGCCGGTCGAAATTCTCGACCTTGGCGTCATAGACCGCCTTGCGGCGCTCAAAAATCGATGCCTGCAAGGTCCAGCTTGGGTCGAGACCGTCATAGTTGAAGGTCTGGCCGTCCGCTTCCGCTTTCAACCGCGCGACTTCAGCTTCAAGTGTCGAAACCTGCATCCCGAGCGCCGCCAGATCGGCAGAAGCAAAAGTCGCATCGAGGCGAGCAAGCACCTGACCCGCCTGCACGTGCTGTCCCTCACGAACGTCGATCGAGCGCACGATCGCCGTCTCCAGCGGCTGCACGACCATATTGGGCGATTTTGACACCACGAGTCCTCTGGCCGTTACAACCTGATCGACCGGTATCAGTCCGGCCACGGCGATCAGCGCGATGACCAGGCTCGCGATGATCCAGACGATGCGCCGCGCCGCCTGCGGAATAGGAGCATTGGCGACAGCCGTCGACGGCCACTGGAATTCGAGTATGGCTGGCGTCGTCAGATCCCTCGTTTCCATCCGATGCCGCCGAGAGGGGAGGGTGATGAGAGAGGTGCTACTCATGGGTTACCGGACCTGAAGCGCATCTGAGTCGTGGCATCGTCAAACCAAACGCGGTGGGATGGCGACCGGGCGGCCATGACGGCCGTCGAGGTGCCGGTTTTGCTGCGACCACAGCTGGCGATACAGCGCGCAGCGCTCGAGCAGTGTCGAGTGCGGCGCGACGTCAAGGACCTTACCTTGATCCATAACCAGGATGTTGTCGCATTCTGTTAGCGAGGACAGCCGGTGCGAAACGATGATCATCGTGCGGCCGCTGGCGATGCGCATAAGATTGGCGCTTACCACTGCCTCGCTCTCCGGGTCGAGCGCGCTGGTCGCTTCGTCGAGGATGAGAATGGTCGGGTCGTGGATGAGGGCGCGTGCGATCGCCAGCCGCTGCTTTTGACCGCCTGACAAATTGGGCGAACCTTCCTCGATATAGGTGTCATAGCCATTGGGCATGCGCTCGATGAATTCCTGGGCGCCGGCGAGGTGCGCGGCGCGCATGGCATCGGAAAGCGTCAAGCCTGGACGCCCGGCGATGATGTTATCGCGGATCGACCCGCGAAAGAGAAAATTGTCCTGCAGGACCACGCCGAGCCCTTGGCGAAGATGGCGTAGGTTGATCTCCTTGAGGTCGACGCCATCAAGTTTGAGGAAGCCACTGTAGTCGCGGTTGATTCCCTGTAGGAGGCGCGCGATCGTTGATTTTCCCGAACCGCTACGCCCAACAATGCCAAACATGCTGCCGGCGGGAATGTGGAAGCTGACCCGGTCAAGCGCCGGTGTCTTTGTAGCGATGTAGCTGAATGTCAGGTCGCTGAAAGTGACCTCGCCCACAAGCCTGGGTCTCAGGCCGGTGGAATTCGAACTGCTCTCCAGCGGCCGGTTGAGAACCGAGGCCGCCTCGCCAATAGCTGCACCGACCTCCTCGTAGTCTTCAACCAGTCGGGCCAGGCCGACCAGCGGCTGCGCTACGCGCTGGGAGATCATCATGAAGGCAAACAGGCTGCCAACCATATAGCCCGAGCGGTCGTTCAATGCGAGATAGGCGCCGATCAACATGGTGCCGAGCACCATGACGCGTTCGATCGGCGTGACCAGCGTCTGCGGCCAGCTTGCAAGCTGCCCGAAGGCGAGGCGAGCCTTTCCGGCTTCCGCTACGCGCTCATCCCAGAGCGCCTTGCGCTGCGGCTCGAGGCCGAGCGCCTTCACTGTCTTGATGCCGACGACAGTCTCGCCAAGCGCTGCCGACTTCCAGGTCTCGGCTTCGACCACTCGCTGGTATCTGAGGCGCAGCGGTCTGAGAAAGGCAAGGATGATCAGCATGATCACGGCCGCGCACGCCATTACCACCCAGGCGAGTGTGGCGTTGATGTAGAACATGACCGGTATCAGCACGCACAATGTGATCAGATCCAGGAACGTGCTGAGAAGTTTTCCGGTCAGGAACTCTCTAATACGATAGACTTGGGCAAGATGATACATCGTCTCGCCGGCCGGATGACGCTCGAAATAGTCGAGCGGCAGGCGCAAGAGCCGGCTAAAGACGTGCAACTGCAGCTTGGTGTCCAGACGGGCGCCGACGACGTTGATGATCAGTCGCCGCGCATGGCCAAGAAGTGTCTCATAGGCGAAGACCACGGCAATCACCGCAGACAAGAGCAGCAACGTCGAGATGCTGTTGAACTGCAGCACCTTGTTGACCAGCGTCATTACGATGAGTGGCGGCAGGATGGTCAGAATGCTCAGCGTGAACGAGGCAATGGCTATGTCGCGCAGGGGCTGGCTTTCTAGCCGCACCAGTTGGGTGAGCCAGTGAAGGGTGAAAGGCGCATCCGCCGCCACGTGCGACCGTGTCGCGCGCAGCAGCACCGCCTCGCCCGTCCACACCCGCGACAGCCGAAGCTCGTCGATGGGGGTGGCCTCACCGTCGTCCGGCGCGTCGGCACTTTTGAGGAAGACGACATTGCGCTCCGCACTCGCTCCGGTCAGGAGGGCCGCGCCGCCATCGCTGAACAACAGCACGACCGGTCCGGTATCCTGGAAGCGCAAAAGATGTGACCAGCGGATACGCAGGGCACGCGCCCACATGCCGGCGGTCTGCGCCCATTCGGAGAGATCGGTAGCGGTCGGAACCGCGCTCGCTGTCCTGAATTCGTTGGGGTCGAGTTCGACGCCATGATAACGCGCGGCCTGCAGTACTGCC
This sequence comes from Mesorhizobium sp. M0016, assembly GCF_040324035.1. Taxonomy (NCBI): domain Bacteria; kingdom Pseudomonadati; phylum Pseudomonadota; class Alphaproteobacteria; order Hyphomicrobiales; family Phyllobacteriaceae; genus Mesorhizobium; species Mesorhizobium sp. M0016. The sequence continues at coordinate 12,420 of NZ_JAMYVM010000047.1, forward strand.
TTGATGCGTGGCCCGATCTGGTCGCGCTCGGCGGGACCGCCGGGGGTCCGCGCCGCCGCGTTGTGGCCGCCCGCTTGGCGCGCTGCGACGTCGCCTTCGGCGTCGGCACGGATCGAGGCCGGCTGGTCTTCGGCGTTTACGGGCACGTTTACCATGGATTTCTCATCCGGTACGCAGGGCGAGGGTTCGAAAATGCCCAAGCCGAGGTATTTGCCGAGGTTTCCGGCAACGCCGCATTATACTTCGAACCGACCGGCCACGCGACTCTGATGCCAATCCCTGTTTGAAAATGATGAACGCGCGAATTCCGCTCTCCCGCGAAGTCCGCGCGTACGTTTCGTCCTGTGTGGTCATGGTGGCTGACCATGGTCGAGAACCCAATAACCTGGAATGATCAGCGCGCGGGTCCGCTTTCCAGCGAAGCCCGCGCGCCTGGTTTAATCTGGACCATTTCCTGTCCAGGTTCACTCACTGCTCACTCATGCGGCTTCAGAATATCCTTCAGAGCCTTCTTCACTGTGTCGTCGGTGTTGGCGTAGCCGGCGCCCTGCTTGGTCTTGTCCGAGATCAGGTCGGTGCTCGCACCTAACGGCTTGTTCTGGTTCTGACCAAATCCACTGATCGTGTTGAGGACATTCAGGAGGTCGGTCGTCACCGAACTGGCCGCCAGACCAACAAGCTGCCGGAACGACGCATGGCTGACGGCACCACTGTCGGTCGAGCCGGATCGCAGGAACTGCGTCGAGTCCTTTAGGCCCAGCGTATTGGTCGTGACGTTGGCTTTGTGACCAGGGCCGTTTTCGGCATTGTTATGGTTCCCGGAATTGCCAGGTGCATCCTGATCTCCGTTGCCAAAGCCGTTATTGCCATGGTGGTGGTCACCTGTGTCACCGCCCGGGCCGGTCGCTCCGGTCGCTCCCGTCGATCCGGCTGAGCCAGTCGCTCCGGTCGAGCCAGTAGAGCCTGTTGCACCAGTCGAGCCAGTAGCTCCGGTCGAACCGGTTGCTCCCGTGGAGCCCGTTGCACCAGTGGCGCCGGTCGCACCAGTCGCGCCGGTAGAGCCCGTTGCACCAGTCGAGCCTGTCGCCCCGGTATCACCTGTGGCTCCGGTAGCACCAGTCGAGCCAGTAGCTCCGGTCGAACCGGTTGCTCCCGTGGAGCCCGTTGCACCAGTCGAACCTGTGGCTCCCGTGTCGCCAGTTGCACCTGTGGCGCCGGTCGCACCAGTAGATCCGGTAGAGCCCGTTGCACCAGTCGAGCCTGTCGCCCCGGTATCACCTGTGGCTCCGGTAGCACCAGTCGAGCCGGTCGAGCCCGTTGCACCGGTCGCGCCGGTATCACCGGTTGCTCCGGTCGAGCCTGTCGCACCAGTAGAGCCGGTGGCGCCGGTCGAACCTGTCGCTCCCGTATCGCCGGTCGCACCTGTGGCTCCGGTAGCACCAGTCGCGCCGGTCGAGCCCGTTGCACCGGTCGCGCCGGTATCACCGGTTGCTCCGGTCGAGCCTGTCGCACCAGTAGAGCCGGTGGCGCCG
>NZ_JAMYVM010000048.1:0-11787 GCF_040324035.1 Mesorhizobium sp. M0016
GGTGGCGAGACAGAGAGAGATCGCTGTAGCTGTCAAAATCTTACGTTTCATGTGAGTCTCCTTTGGGGTTCGACGCCGTTGCGGCCTCGAATCCTAATCTCGAGGAAAGGCACTTCTTCCTGTAGAGAGCGGAATTGAATGTCATGATCCATGCGCACCAGTCTTGGGTCTCGAATGCGAGGCCGGGGCAATGACCACGGAACCGATGCAAGAGCTGCCGTCTGCTGGGGCGGTAGTGGCGATAGCCCGCAAATCGCGCGCAGCGGCCCGGCGACGCGACTGCTGTAGCTCAGATAGTCGCGGAACTTTATTGACTTATGGGACGTTTCCCCGCCGAACCAATTTAGGTTCAAGGAAAAGGGGGAACTATGGAAAATCCAGGTGTCGGTTGGATAGCTGCGATCGTCATCGGCGGTATCGCCGGCTGGCTCGCCGAGATGTTCATGAAAAGCAATATGGGCGTGCTCATGAACATCATTTTGGGGATCGTCGGCGCCATCCTCGCCAACGTACTTCTCGGACTTGTGGGGATATCGTTGACCGGCTGGCTTGGCTATCTTGCCGCTGGCTTCATCGGTGCATGTATTTTGATTGCCGTGGGCCGAATGGTTAGACGCTAGCGACCACTCGACCTTGAAACATTCTGGTTCAGGCGCCTGAGCCTTGCGCTCACGCGCCTTTCTGGTGCTGCACCTGTCGCGGTCTTCACATCAGCGAGTTCGGCTACGTTTAGGCGACCTTTCCGCTTCGCGGCCGTCGTCGGGTGTCCTTGCCCGGCGCAGGGTAGGTTTCCCGCCCGCTCAACTGCTTGACGCCGGATTGTTTCAGAGGCCGGCTGGAAACGTGCCGTGCCCACTTTCGATCGTTGCCAATTGACCACTAAGGACGGCACCATTCTTGAGGTCTTTGCAGGAGCGCCACCACGCCCGCAGTGACACATTCTCGGATTTACCTGACCGAAAGATTACGAGCCCGGTTGTGATGTTTCGGGAAGACATCCCCGAACGTGGTGACCCTCAGCACCCGCGTCGCCTCTCGGGTAAATGACGGCCCTGCTGAAACCCGTATCGTGGCACATGACGAGATGCGCGGTCTTGTTGGCATGCTTTTCTCGAAGCGCCGCGACAGCAAATACCGCAGCGGTCCGTCGACCAACTGGCTGAAGGCAAAGTGCTATGCGATCGACGAGTTCGATCTGCTCGGCGTCGAGCGTGAAGCGGGCAAGCCGGCCTTCGCTCTGATAGCTGAGCGCGGCACCGGGCGTTATGTACGAAGCGCATTCGTCACCTTGAACCGGGAATGCGCGAGAGGCTATGGAAACGCGTCCAGGAGCACTCAGGCACGGCGCCCAAGGGCATCATGAAGCGGCCGGCCACGCAATGGGTAAAGCCGGGAATCATTGGACGCGTGAAGCACCTGCGCGGCGAGGGATGACCTGCGTCATGCCTCACTGCAGGATTTCCGCGAGGAAGATTGAACGCTATCGGAGCCATGCCAGCAGCAGATCGCCTTACCGTCCGCTTCGCCTATCAACGCGGCTTTCAGGTCCTCGATGGCAGCGCGATCCTCCAGACGTTCGAGAAGCAGGACGAGGCGTTCAAGTTCGTGCTCGGCCGGGGTGCTCGCGTTTGGCTGGCACGGTCGCGGACCGTCATAGGCCGCATCACTGACGTTGCCTGCTCCCCCTGAGGGCGTTAGTAGCCCGCAACCGGAACATCACATGTGCTGGTGCATTGCTAGTGAACGCCAATTCGACTGGGGCGCAAAATGCATCGCGCGATCACAAATGCATGGGCAATGGTGCGAGAAGCCATCGTTGGGTTCGTCAACGACAATGCTCTCAGCCATGGCGCAGCAATCGCTTTTTATGCCACAACATCGTTGGCGCCAATTCTGCTCATCGTGGTTGCAATTGCGGGTCTCGCATTCGGTCACGAGGCAGCGCAAGCGGCATTGTCCGTCCAAATCACAGGGATGATGGGTACAGAAAGCGCAAATATCCTTCAAACCGCACTGAAGAGCGCATCCGAAAAGCCATCCGGCGGCACCTGGGCGGCGGTGATTGGCATCATCACCTTGCTTGTGAGCGCTTCCGGGGTCTTCGGCGAAATACAGCAGTCTTTGAACATGATATGGAAGGTCGAAGCGCAGGGCAGTTCGTTGTCGCGCCTGGTGCGCGCACGTGCGGTAAGTCTGGGATTGGTCACCGCACTTGGCTTCATGTTGCTCGTCTCTCTAGTCGCGAGCGCGGCGATTTCGGCCCTAGGCAGCCTCATCTACGCACAGTTGCCGTTCGGGACACTTGTCCTGGGCGTTATCAACGCGGTCGTTTCTTTTGTCCTTCTCGCTGCCATTTTCGCCGCTATCTTCAAGGTCTTGCCTGATCGAACCCTGGAATGGCGGGATGTCTGGATTGGCGCTGTTGTGACCGCTGCCCTGTTCACCCTCGGCAAATCGCTTATCGGTTGGTATATAGGCTCCAGCGCGGTCGCGGCCTCATATGGGGCCGCCGGTGGGCTCCTCGTCATCCTGTTGTGGGCTTACTACTCGGCGGAAATTTTTCTTTTTGGTGCGGAAATTACTCGCGCCTATTCCATTCGACACGGCAGCAGGTCCGATCTGGATGCTGTGCTTCACAGTGCTTGACTTGCAACACACGCCACTAACGACGAAATCGACTAGGCGCGCGGCGCGCCGGCTGGCTGCCTTCGCGACGCCACCCGCATCATTACCCGTCGGCGCCGACCGCATCACCGAGCAGGGCACGCGAGCTGGATACGGTCGACGCCATATGATGAGTGCACGGGGCGCTGGTGGGCCAAACCATCGCGGTCACAGTTTGAGTTGGTTGGGAAGACGCGGTTCAGCGGCGACGCGGACGGCGCTTGCGTATCGGCTTTGATCTCGCGCGCCTGCCGTCCGACGCCTTCTTGGCGGCAGCGGAGCGGTACAGGTTCATGAGGTCAATCAGGAGCCGAACAATGGCAATTGCAGTTGCAGCATCGAGCCAGCCCGCAATGCTGTTGAGCATCGGGATTGTTCTCCAAGCTTACGACGTGAAAGCGGTCGAAGGACCTTGGCGGCAGTGCTACTCTTCGCCTAGGCAGGGACTGCCACCTAATCGTTGTGGCACTCAGTTGCCAGCCACCATGACATGAAAAAGGCCTCCGAAGGAGGCCTTTGGATGGTGTGAGCGAGAATCTCCACCTAACAAATTATCCCACATTTTGTGCATGCAGCGCAAGCCGTTCGCTTGGCCAAGGCGCGCTTGGCGCCTTGATGCTTGGCAGCGTGACCGTCACCCCGTTCTTCAGGTGGTCGCTGCGGCACTTTCAGCAGCCGCAATGCGATGTGATTGTTGGCGCCAAAAACCACCGCTTCACGTCGCTTCCGCGAAATGGATACTTGCAAGCACCAAGCGCAAGCTCATGAAGCAGAGGGTGTCGGACCGAGCGGGGTCTCATATTGTGAAACGCCGAACGGATCCCGGGTCCCTGGAAGGGCGGCAGCAAAGGTTAGAGAGCCGCACTTCCAGGGAGGCTGGATCAATAGTCGTTGTTGTAATAGCGATCATCACAAGGCGCCGTGTAGATCCGGCCGCGACGGTCCTGGTAACGGCAAAGCTGTTCGCCGCGGCGCTGCGGCGTGGTCGACTGGCCGATGACGGCGCCGAGCAGGGCACCGCCGGCGGCGCCCACGACCGTGCTTTCGGTGTTGCCGCCAAGTGCCTGGCCGGCGAGGGCGCCGACGCCGCCGCCGATGAGCGCGCCGTTGGTCGCCCTCTGCTGCTGTTCGGTCTGGGTCGCGCAGCCTGCCAGGGCGGCAGTCATGAGCACGGCGGCAATGGTTTGTCTGATGATCATCTTGGAACTCCTTTGGAGCCCCAAACGCGGATTGGGGCGAATGGTTGCCAGTAGCTGTCGCATTGCGGCCAAACGGCGGCGCGCCCGCTCACGAAATGAGACGTGGTTTCTCGGGCCTTGAAGACAATGGTTGCCAAAGCGGAACGCCTTGCGCGAACAGGGCGGTAGCGCCTCGGTTTGAATCCGTTGAGGAGCTAGGCTGGTTCGTCGCGCATCGCCTTTTTCGCTGCGGCAGTCAGAAATCCGGACCGGCTATAGCCATGGCGTTCCGCATATTGATCGATCTGGTCGAGGACATCTTCGGGAATGGTGACGTTGACGCGCACCACCTTTGTGGTCTCGGCTTTGAGCGCTACCAGGACGGCGACCCGGCTGAGATTGTCATTGTTCGACATGACATCTTCCAGGGATGATGGCTCGGGAATGGCTTCGCCATCCTCGACAAGGCCTTCGAGATGGAAGGCCAGGGCCTCTTCGGCCAGGGCGCGGGCGTCGTCCAGGCTGGTGCCGGCGGTGACCACGCCCGGAAAATCGGGGAAGGATACGCCGAAGTCGCTGTCCGCTTGCTTGTGGATCAGTCCGATATCGTGGCGCACGGTCGGTTCCCCCAAGGAGCGGCTTCGAGGCTCGATCAGACTATCGAGCCATTCGACACAAACTGTCGAGGTATTCCTAATGGGACCGTAGGAAGCTGCCTAGTAAGTTGGGCATGCCCCAGGCAGACATTGCCTGGGCAACGGTCGAGAGTGTGGGGAAAGTGCCAAAGTTAGATGGCGGGAACCAGACTGTGCCTAGAGTTCGCGCCGCGCAGTACGTGCGCATGTCGACGGAACACCAGACCTACTCGATCGACAACCAAGCGGATGCCATTCGCGACTATGCCGATCTCATGGCTTACGAGATTGTCGCCACTTACGAGGACCTCGGTCGCAGCGGCTTAAACCTTGGAGGGCGCCCCGGTCTTCAGAAGCTGTTGGCCGATGTCGAAAGTGGGCGAGCCGATTTTGAGACGGTTGTGGTCTATGATGTAAGCCGTTGGGGGCGTTTTCAGAACATTGATGAAAGCGCAGCCTACGAATACCGATGCCAGATGGCCGGCGTGCGTATCGAATTTTGCGCCGAGCAATTCGCAAACGACGGCAGCATCGGGTAAGACGTCCTCAAAGCAATCAAACGGAGCATGGCTGCCGAGCAGAGCAGAATGCTCTCGCAAAAAGTCTTCATCGGCCAGGCGAGGTTGATCCGGCTGGGCTTCCGGCAGGGCGGGAAGGCCGGCTTTGGCCTGCGGCGCCTGCTTGTCGATCAACACGGCCGCTCAAAAGGCATCCTTTCATCCTACGAATACAAGAGCCAGCAGGCGGATAGAATAGTTCTGGTGCTCGGCCCGCCTGACGAGATTGCGACAGTGAAGTGGATCTTCAGTCACTTTGTCAGAACACGCAAGACAGAGCTGGAGATGGCAAGACTGCTCAAGAAGCGCGGCGTGCTCAGCGATTTGGGGCGACCATGGACGCGGGAATCCGTGCACTCGGTGCTGACCAACGAAAATTACATTGGCAACAGCGTCTGGAACAAGCATTCGGCCCGGCTGAGAAGCCATCAAGTCCGCAATCCCCCCGAACAGTGGGTGCGGGTGGAAAACGTCCTGGAGCCGATCGTCGACAGCAAACTGTTCGATCGGGCGCAGATCGTGCTCAAGACCATCTATCGCCACATGACCAACGACGAGATGCTGGCCGCCCTTAGGGCGCTTCTGGCTCGCCGTGGCGCCTTGTCGTTGGCCATGATCGACGTCGATCCCGGGTGCCCGCCGGCCCAACGCTACCAGTGGCGTTTTGGAACCATTGTCAAAGCCTATGAACTGATCGGATACGAGCCATCGAAAAACTACCGCTTCATCGGCGTGAACCGGCGCCTGGAATCAATGAGGCTGCAGATTATCCGGGATCTTGTGGGCGTGATTGATAGGCAGGGCGGGGTTGCTGCCCATGACATGGCGATGGACCTCCTGCGGATAAACGAGGAGATCACGGTGGCGATTACAATGGGACGATGCAGGGTTTCCGGCTTCGGCTATCCACGCTGGTTTTCCAAGGCCGATAAACGGCCACTACCCGACATTTTCGTCCTGATCCGTATGAATCCCGGCGACCTGACCATTCGGGACTATTTGATTGCGCCTGCCCACGAGATCGCGGGTAAATCGGAACTGCATGCCATCAATGGGATACCGCTGGACAGCTATATTTTTCCCACGCTCGACCCGATTATCAGGTTGGCAGAGCGAGAGCCTGTCGGAGGCGTGGCTTGGTAGTCAAGCGCTTAGCCAAGGACGCCGCCTACCGTGCGTTGGAAAACGGTGGCGACAGACATGCGAGCAATATTGTTGCTGGCGCATTAGGGTACAGGAAGAGGCTTCGTTCACACGAATTTTTGGCGACCTACGATACGGAATGCAAACGCATGCGCGATTTCGTCACGCAAGCGGCAAAGTCTGAACAGAGCCTAGACCGGATAGTAGCGGCGCTCCACCTGATGATGCGCGACAAGCAATTCTGCGCCACGCTGGTGTCCGAGGGCTTCAGGACAATGCCAAAGCTACTGGCACATAGGTTGCGTGGCGCGACCCGCGAGCCGCAAATGTTCTGCTCTCCCGGAAAACCCGCTTCCGAGACAGGCGAGAACCGGAAAAGCCGTTAACGGAATTTGCCCTGATGTCCTCGACCTGCTTCGGGACGCGCCGGTAAAAACAAAAATCTTCGGGTTGCTCCAGAAGGTGCTGCCAGCCAGGCAATTGGAGATTGCCCGGCTGATGGTGGCGATGGACCGGGTCAGGATCACCTACGCGAGACTACTCGTCGCTCTGACACCGCAAGCCCTGCTGGTCGAGGGTTTTAATCTCTCAACGATCACCACACAAGCGGAAGACCAGCGCGGCGCGATGGTGCTCGATGTCGGCGCGGTAAGCCTTGCGGTTCTCAGCGCCGCGGAACGTCATGGCCAGGTGGGCCTGGAGCTTGTCGCAGCCAACCGCTTTTTCGACCGGTTGATGGATAATTCCAGAGTGGTGCGGTATCTCGCCCGGACCTTTCCGGGGCATTTTGAAGAGTTTCACAGCTTCTCGATGCCATGCCTCGAACCGTCGCCGGGACGCAAACAACAGAACCAATGTGACTTCTGTCTATGCCTCGAAAAGCCAAACCCGCCGAGCTTGCCGCAGCCAGAATGCTCGCAAAGCGATTTTCGATCGGCTCTCGGCCGCGCGGAATCGCTGTCATCCCTTCGGCAAGCCGGCTCGGTTCGTCGCTCATAACGGGTTGATCGGCCCAACGAGGCCGGGATGGTCGTTGGGAAACTTGTTGACGGCGCTGGTGTTCACCTCACGTCCAACGCGGTTGAACTGCAGCTGACCGTCGATGTCGTGGCTGAGAATGTCCTTGAGGCTGTCCTTTGGTGTCTCCGGGTCCAGCCAGGCGTCATAATATGCCTGGTCGAGAATGAGAGGCTGTCGATCGTGCAACTGCTTCATCGGTTCTGCGGCAGGCTCGGTGATGATGGTGCAGCTGGTTATGTCGAGATTGGAATTGTAAGCCCAAAGCCCGGCGAACGAGAAAGGCGCGTGGCCTGGCTGGTAGATGTGCCAAGGGTCTTTCTTGCCGTCGGCTGGCGATATCGTCCACTCGTAGAAGCCATCGGCAGGGATCAGGCAGCGCTTGGACTTGTAGGCGTCGCGGAAGGCGGGCGCTGTATCGATGCCCTCAATCCTCGCATTGAACATAGCCGCCTTGGGCATTTCCTTTGCCCAGAAAGGGACCAGCCACCAGCGCCCTTCACGGAGCCTGTGGTTGCCATCCTCACCGGCAGTGACGAATGGGACATCCTGAGTCGGCGCGATGTTGTACCGGGGCTCGTCGTTGCGGCCCGTCTCCGCCGGCGCAGTCAGGCGGTAGAGCCGGTGGATTTCCGACCACGACAGATATTTGGTGTAACGTCCGCACATCGCTCTGCCTCAGTTGCGCAGGAGTTCAGGCACGCTGAGCGGGCCAAGGTCGGAATTCTCCTATACTCGTCGCTGCGGCGCCAGACGCCGCGTATCTTGGCGGCGGTGACCGATTGATTGCCTTCGCCAGTAGCCTTGCGGAAGGCTCTGGGCGACCACAGAGTTCCCCTTGGTGTGCGCCGTGGAGGCAAAAAGGGCAAAGTCGACGACGATCATGCCATGTCCCTCTCACTGCGGACTTAGCAAAGGCTCTCGCAAGGAATGCCGTCCTTGTCGCGGTCGAGCTTGCCGCCCCAAGAGCAGTTGGCCAAATACCAGTTCGCCTCGTTGCATGAGCTGATCTGGGGACAGGTTCGCCGTGGCTGACAAGAATAGCTCTGCGCCACCTGCCCACTACGCATGATACCGAGTGGTTGTTTTGCTGACGGCCTGGTGGTGCCGTTCGCATGCTCTGCGCGCCAATCCCATGGCGCCTGAAACGCTCCAGCCCACAGACCGACCTTCGCCGCCTGGGCCTTCGCCTGCTGTCTTGCGTGGGCTCCGTGGCTGTAGCGCGGCCAATCTAGTGCCAAGCCCCGCTCGACAAGCCAGCTCTGGACGTTGCGACCGTCGGCGCGATCGCAATCCCCAACAAGCCGGCCGTACCGGTCTCGGTTAACAAAGCTGCAATGCAACGGACGCGATGCAGCCAGGAACTCGTCCAAGGCTTGGGCAGCATGGCGCCCGCAGGCGTATTCGAAGCCCTTAGCGTCTTCGCAATATTGCTTACTCTCGGGCGCATCGATGCCGTTGAAGCGGATGCGCTGTCCGTGGATCTCGATCGTGTCGCCGTCGATCACAGACGCGACACCGGCGATCGGCGCCGGCTTCGAGCCGAACCAATTCGATGCATTGATCTCTGGCAAACTTTCGCTGTGCTGGATGGCGGTTTGCGCGACCAGAGCGCCAGCCGCTACCGCAGTCACCAAAATCAGGCGCCGCGGCACATTCGCCCATCGGTGCGCACGGCTATGCTTGGCACCGGTTCGCTTTCGCCAGCGATCAGATCGATTGTCGTATCGGTATTTGTCCACGCCCTCTTCCCCGCAGAGAGGATGCGACTGTTTCAACGAAGAGTCCAGAAGACGAGACGCGCGGAATGCTAGCCCGGAAGCCGATGCGTGCCGACGCCCTCGACTTCGATCTCGGTTAAGGGGGTTCGATGACCTGTTGGGGTGCATTCGGCTGTCGGGCCTGACCGGCGCGCTCCCGAAGGTGCGTTCACGCGGGAAATCCGGCCTTTCTGAAGCCTGACGTGAAAAGCTCGAGGTCGACTTGGTCGGCGAACGGGAGACGTGAAATCAGCCGGATAGTCAGGTCATGTTTCCTCATCAGTGCTTCCTGAACTTCAGCACGCGCCTTCTGCGTCTCGCCCAAATGTGCGTACGCCGCTGCGAGAAAGGCATGAATGAAGAATTGGTCGCCGGCCTTCTGATACGAACCGACGGCCTCCGAGTACCTTCTTAGCAGGAAGAGGGAGCTGCCCTTCACCTCCCAGAACCATATTGGAGGTAACGGGTCGCGCAGCAGCGCAGATTCGAGCACGTTCAGCGCGCTCTCGGCCCGGCCGCCGTAGTTGAGCCAGCTTGCGTAGTCCCCCGCTATGTTCACGTCCAACGGGTTCAATGAGCGCGCTTGCTCGAAATGCACTCCCGCGTCGCTGTGCTGGCGCATGTGCGTAAGCACCAGGCCCATGCTCTGGTGACAGACGCCATCGCTCCTGTCGAGAGCGAGCGCCGTTCGTGCCGAGTCCCAGGCGTTCTGTAGCGTCCGCGGATCGTGGTCGTACCAAAATCTGCCGACGAGCGCCTGCGCGAGGAAGGCGTGGCCTTGAGCGAACGTCGCATCGAGCTCGACACACCGGACGAATAGGGGCTCGGCCATGTCCAGTTCATACCGGTAGAACTGTGCGCGCCCCTGCAGGTAGCAGTCGTATGCATCCCAATCGGCCGGAGGCTTGCGTCTGGTCCTGCTCGTCGAATCGGCCTCCGCTTGGCCTTCGACCATCGAGGCGATGAGAGCCGCAACCTCGTCTTGCAATGCGAAGATGTCGTCGAGGGCCCTGTCGTACCGTTGGGCCCACAGGTGGGTACCGGTGGTAGCGTCAATCAACTGTGTGGTGATCCGAATGCGATCACCGAGCTTTCGTATGCTGCCTTCGACGAGGTAGCGAACTCCGAGTTTGCGATGGACTTCGGCAATGTCCAATGCCGGATAGCGAAACTGAAAAGATGAATTCCGCGCGATGACAAGGAGGGAGCGGAACCTGGCCAGCTCCGTAATTATGTCTTCGGTTATGCCATCGCTGAGATACTGCTGGTCCTGATCGCCGCTCAAATTGGCAAAAGGCAGGACCGCAATCGACGGCTTGCCGGACCCTGGTATCGGTCTGCGGGATGCGCTCGCCACCGGCTCGACAGTCCCGGTGAAGCGGTAGCCGACGCGAGGCACCGTGGCGATCCACTCGCCGCCGTTGTCAGCCGGACCGAGTGCCTTTCTCAGTGTCGCTATTTGCACCGTAAGGTTGCCTTCCTCAACGGCGGTTCCCGGCCAGGCAGCGTCCATCAGTTCGGCCTTGGTCAGGATCTCGCCGGGCCGGGCCGTAAGCGCAGCAAGCAGCGTCAGCCCACGATGCCCAACAACGATCGGGATCTGCTCTTTCAGGAGCGTCCCGATGTCGGGATCGAGTACGAACGGACCAAAAGCGATGCGTGTCCCCTGCATCTGGGCATATTAGACGTTCCGGCGGTTTTCGGAACAGTGTCGGCACCGCTTTAATCCCCGGGTCGCTTTCGAGGCCTATGCCCAGAACGCGGCCACCTGTCCATCGATTAGAAGATAGCGATCGGGCGCTGGCCGCTGCGCGCGAATGTCCGGAGTGGCTATCCCGACTGCGTATTGGCCTGCGCCGCTGATCAGAGATAGCGAACCGCAGATCTGACCGGAGCAAGGCTGGCGCTAAAGCATTGATATTGCTGTGCCGGCTGGCTTGGCGCGTTCCTAGTCGGCAGCCTCGCAGCCGGGTTGGCGCTCGGCGTCGGCCAAATCCTCCTCGGCGTTATTAGCCCCATCTGGGCAAAAGCTGGCGATCGTGCTGGTCTTCGTCGCTCCCGCGATCGTTGCCGGCTACTATGCCACCCCCATGGGATCGCGAAGCACATGATGCCTTCGGAAACCTGGCAGATCGTCTTTTCCGTCATTGGCGCGACCGCCGTCGGCGTCACGGCATATCTCCGGGTCGCCGGCATGACAGCCGCCGACCAATCCGGCAGGGACGTGGTTCGCGCCTAGACCCGCGCGGACGAGGCGGATGGACCAGACCGAGGAAGGCCTAGCCACTTCCTTATCGGTCGTGGAGCGATCGGGTTCCAGGCCAGAATCGAGCAACGGCCACGTGCCGGCGCGGCCTCGTTTGTGGCCTTGGACTTTCTTCAGTCGATGCCCATGGCAGACCGACCAGTCGGTAGCAGGACGGCAGCGGGCGGTGGCGGCGGCGTTGCAGGTGCGCGGAATCTGTGCCTGGAATGCGAGGGCGATGCGGTGAAGCCTGTAGCGATCTGCCCGAGGCGCGTTGCACGCCAACGTCTCCGTTGCCAATCTGTCCCAAGAGCGCTCCAAACGGTCTCTTCAATGGGCTGATCTGGCCGAAGGACGGCTGAAGCCTCGACCGCCTGGGCCGCAACGGCGCGTCCCGACTTTCTTCCCCTGCCGGCTCCCACCCCATGCCGCACGCGCATGGGGACCCCGAGCGCCGCCATTCCTCGCGAGACAAGAAAGCCGTTCCTGCGCCGTCCTCCGCTTTGCTCCGGTCGCAAGCGATGCGTCGTCGGTCGCCTCCGGCCAAGTGATCGCCATCGAGGCCGCATGGTGCGGGCTCGGGAACAG
>NZ_JAMYVM010000049.1:0-10819 GCF_040324035.1 Mesorhizobium sp. M0016
AATGTCTTTGACGGCAGCGCTGGCGGTCTTAACTTCAGTCTTGGTCATGGTGGCGTTCCTTCGCGGGAATCAGGTGACGTGAACATCACCAGCCTGCCATGACCGCCCCCTCTCAGCGAATTTGCAGAACTCTCAGCACACTGCCCCGAAGCAGCTTGCCGCTTACCGATCAAGATTGTTCACGGTCGACTTGAAATCCACCGCAACCCATCTAGGGCAAGGTTCCGGCTTGGGTATCCTTTCCACCGGATGATCACACTATTTGCAACCAGTCCTGGCCAGCCGCTCTGGAGAATGAACTCAAAGGGATTCCTTTACTGGACGGCAGGCCTCCCCTTATCTTCGCGCGATTAGCTAATGTGATCATGCCCGGAACAATGTGTTTGGTATCTCGCTCAGCACTTCCGCGCCACGCTCGGCAACCAAGACATGCGCACCTGTCCCGAATAAGTAGCCGTTTTCACTGCATAATATATTGGGCATGTGCAGAGTCATGCCGACTTGCAGGATATCGTTCGACTCCGGCTCCAAGCTCAGGTCGCCGCGTTCAGTCCAATTAATACCAGTCTGGTATCCGGTTCGCTGGCGAAAGACGCCCTTTCTCCCAGATCGCTTCAGCACCTCTCGACCGGCCGCGTCGACTGCCGCCGCGGAGATTCCCGGCTTAACTACGTCGACGAGGGCTTCAATGACCTCCTCGGCCAAGGTGTGTAGAGATTCAGCCTCTGGATGCCGGCCAACCACCGCGCACCGAACCATTCCTACCGAGTATCCGTGTTTTGATGCCCCAATTTCCAGAAATGCCGGCTCGTTAGCACTAATCGGGTGCCGAGATGGGGGGGCATGTGGCAACTTCGTTCTTTCTCCGAACAGAATTGTACCGCCGCCAGAAAGCCCAACCTCCCCGCCAGCGTTGCTGGCATGTTCCCCGATGGCAGCCCCCATGGTCGCTGCCATCTCCCCCTCGGTAACACCTTCCCGTAACGAACTCTGGAAGGTTCGCACTGCCAGGTCAGTCATGCGCATGGCGTCGCGCATGCACTCGAGTTCTAGCTCGCCCTTTACCGCGGCCACCGAAGAAACCAGCCGAGTCGCATCAACGATCTTTAAACCGGGAAGCTGCGCCTGAAGCGCATTGACATCCGCCACCGCGAGATTCCAGCAGCCAAGCTCAAAACCGATCCTCTTGCTTTGCAAGCCATACCGACGGAGGACATCGGCGCACATTTTCCCAAAATCTTGCTGGTGGGTATAAGCAACCACCTCTTCAATACAACTGTACGAACGAACCGCTTGCTCGTCATACTGTCGGACAACAAATGTTGGCGACCGACCGGGTACCATGATCAAAGGGAAAGGTGCGAAGTATCCACCACTACCGTCGTACCCGCTAAGATACCGGAGATGGCCATGGGCAGTCACTACAAGAGCGTCTAACGCCGCGCTAGCCATCGCCGCCAGCACGTTACGCTGCCGTCGCTCATACTCAGATCTCGGGAACGGAACACCCGTCAGAGGAATAGCTGAGGACGTTGTCGCCATATCTCACCTCAATGATTGCCCATGCAGTAGTTTCGTTCGCAACAAGTATGGATCAGACCGAAGCTAGAGGCTGCCGCTCAACGTTCCGGGCTTTGGGTCAGCCAGACATCAACCGTCCGAGTGGGTTGCGTCAAATGCAGTTTTTCTATCGTCCCCATCTAGTGCCGAGATGGCAAAAGTACGGCGATTCAGAACCAGGTGCGACCCACCGCGTCACTGTCGTTAGCCCGAACCGTGTCGCCGGTGCATCAGGTCTACCGTGCGCGAGTTTCCGCAGATATAGCATCATTTGAAACGCATTTTCTTGAAGCGGCGGCGCAGCTAGATGAATATGATACAACCGCCTCCACCGCGTCGATCGCATGCCGCGCCGACGCATCGTTGGTCTTGCGAATGGATTGGCAGCCATAGGGAGTGCCGCTTGGCTGTCGCGTGACGAGTGGACAGCGGCGGCAGTAGCTTTGGCATGGAGGAGGTCTTTGCCATTCATCGGGATGTTGCGTTCGAACTCGACAGGGTCGCTTTAGCCGATGGCACCTGTAGGATGGCCTGCTGCGAAGGCAAGCCGAAGAGATTGACGACGCAGAGTGGCCGCTGATGCGCACTTCAATTTTTCGCGACCTGGAGCCACGGATGAATGACGCGCCGTCTGCCGGAAGCGCATTCGCAAAGGCCGGACAGGGGAAGTCCGCTAATTCCCGGACAGTCGTGGAGCGAACCTCAAGACTGAAACAGGGAAAATCGCGGACGGCTCCCATGTTAAGCTACTTTTCCATGTGTCGTCTGCGTGAATGTGTCTGCTCTCATTCAAACGGAGAGAGATAGTCGGGCTCTGAATGTAAGCGCTTTCGCGCTCCCTGCGGGGCTTGCCGTCTTACGGAAACGCCAGGGCATGAGGTCTTCAAATGCGGTCTTGCGGATGCCCGTTGAAGATCGCCTCGAGGATTTCGGCGATGTAGGCGACCGGGTTGACGTTGAGCTTGCATGTGATGGCCACCACCGCCCAATTCTGGGCGCAAGCCGACTTCATGACCGGCAAGAAGTTTTGTAAGAGCAACCGGCATGATGGTGTTCTCGACCGGGTTGGTGTCGAGCTCAAGCCGTCCGTCTTCGAGGAAGCGGATGAGCCCAGCGGATGTCGATAGCCAGCATGGAGCCGGACGAGACCATGGAGAGCCGTTTTTCCGACCACAGCCGCAGTGCTGCGATGACCAATCTGGCGCACGGCGGCCTCGCCGATCGGCGACTTCGTGTCGCATCTGCTTCACAAAGCGGCGGCGCAAATTGCTCCAGCAATGGACGAGTGCCCACGGCCTTGCGGCCGCTCGATCCGGGTCAAGCAGTCGTAGCCATCATAGCCGTCGCATGCAGGAATGTTCCGCGGAAGCCTTGGAGGGCCTGTTCGGCGTAGCTGCCGCTGCGTCCCTGCCTAGGTCGTCGGAGGCGATCGGCCAGAAGGAGCCCTTCTTCGTCTTGCCTCGTCGCAGTCGGACGACAATCTCATCCGCCGAAAACGCTCATTCGTAGCCATCGAACTCCCAGATGGGTGCCATATAGATTTCATGTTTGCCAAGTGCGAAATCGCTACGCATTCTGAGTCCAATAAATATAAGGGACGGTCGCGTAGTCTGCCAAACCGCTAAGCATGGACTTCGTTTAGCGCCTTGCGGCATGACAAGAGCTTCAAGGGAGGATAAAAATGAACGAATGGCTATTCAGTCGTCGTATGGTCATGAAGGCGATGCTGTTAGCGTCGGCTGTACCTTGTGTCGAACACTCCCGGGCGTTCGCTTCTTCGTGCGACGATCACATTGTGCGTATCGCCACCATAGCAAGTCCAAACACCTTGAACCCCTTTGCCACCTGGGACGCTTTTTATCCGCTGATTTACACCTATGATGCATTGGTCGGCTGGGACGCTCAGCACCACCCCGATCGGAAGGGGTTTGCCAAAGACTGGTCCGTTGCCGATGACAATCTTACGTGGACCTTCAAGATCTGGCCCGGCATGAAGTGGTCGGATGGCCGGCCGGCTACGGCTAGGGACGCCGCGTTCACATACAATTATCTGAAGGATTCCATAGGCACGCCCGATGAGTTGAACGTCGGTTGGAACTCCACCGCCGGCTTGGATGTTGTGGCCTCCTTCACTGCTATAGATGAAGAAACTTTGCAAATCCTGACCAAGGTCCCCACGCGTTGGCCAATCGACCACTTCACATCGATCGTTCCGGAGCACATCTGGAAGGGCATTAGCTACGCTGATGCGCGCGGCCCCTTCCGCAATGACTCGCCGCTTGTTGGCACGGGGCCTATGATTGTATCGGAGTTTCAGCAGGGCCAGTTTGTCCGCCTTGCGCCGAACCCATACTTCCGTACGGGGCAACCGAAGACTGCCGGCATTATTTTCCAGTTCTTCAGTACACCCGATCCAATCGCCCAGGGTCTGAAGGACGGTGGCTTCGATTACGGCATGAACCTGACGGTGGCTCAATGGGCCGACCTCTCAAAGGAACCTGCCATCGCCGCCGGTAAGCTGCGCATCCCGCAGCGGGATTATTTGGCCTTCAACACGGCATCGGGGGCCGGGGCAGGTAGCACCAAGGCGCTGCAGGACCCCGCGTTTCGCGATGCGATTGGCTACGCAATCGACCAGAAAGCCATGGTAGAGCGAGCGCTACACGGGCTCGCCGACCCCGGAGTAGGACCAATCGTGCCGATGGCTACCGATTACTACTCGGACCTGAGCGACATTAGGCGCCACTTCGATCTCGCTGAGGCTGGCCGCCGGCTCGATGCTGCAGGATATCGAGACACAAACGGCGACGGCGTCCGGGAGGACAAGGAAGGAAAGGGTTTCCAGCTCGAGTTGATCGCCGGAAACGGGGACGTCAACGTCGTGATCCCGATCGCGGCGATACAGTTGGTCGCTGGCTGGTTGGGACAAATTGGCATCCCCGTATCGGTTACCCAGCTCGAGATCGGCTCACTTAACGAGCGCACCTCTGCTCCCACAAATGGCGGCGGGGGCTGGGATTTGCTCATTGGCACTAGCTGGCCGTCTGCCCAGCCTGATTTGCTGCTTCGATTTGGCAAGAGCAACGGCTACGGCAACAAGTCGTACTGGACAAACGACACCTTCGACAAACTGATGTCGGAGCTCGACGTCACCATCGACCTCAAGAAGCGCCAGGAGTTGGTCGATCAAGCGGTGCGCCTCCTTTATACCGACGCACCCTACATCATCCTGTGTTACCCTTTCCTACTCGACGCCCGTCGCAAGGATTGCTTCGAGGGTTGGGGGACGGAGGACACGATGTCCACGGAGAGCTACTTTCCCGCCGATCGCCTGCGGCCGATCTAAATGGCTCCCAATGGACAGGGGGGCCGAACGAGCAGGCGTATCGGAAGGATTCTCCTACGGTCCGCCGTCACGCTTCTGATGGTCGTGATCCTGAATTTCATCGTATTCCGCATCGTTCCGGGCGATCCCGCTGCGCTTCTTTTGGAGGGGCCACGCCGCGCCGTGACCGCTGAGCAGATCGATGAGCAGCGTCAGCGTTGGGGCCTTGACCGGCCCCTAATCCCAGATCAGCTTCTCAGCTACATGTCGGCCACACTCCAAGGAGACTTGGGGTATAGCTTTAAGTTCAGGGGCAGGCGTGTATCCGATGTTCTAGTCGAGAGGTTGCCGAACACTATTGTCTTGGTAGGCTTGGCCCAGCTCATCGCAATTGCTTCCGGGGTTATGATGGGTGTCTTCGCAGGCTGGCGGCGGGGAACGGCGGTCGACCATCTCGCCACCGGATCCTCTCTGGCACTCTACTCCACGCCGCCGTTTTGGCTCGGCATGCTCTTGGTGTTGATCTTCAGCTCAGCCTTGGGCTGGCTCCCCGGCTACGGTGCAAATTCGTTAACTGCCGCAAGCGCCGGTTCACTCGACTGGCTGGTGGACCGCGCCCGCCATCTCGTGCTTCCTGCCTCCTCTATAGCATTGGGTTTAACAGGACAATACGTGCTGGTCGCCCGCGCCGCTATGAGTGACGTCGTCGGCGAGGACTATATGGTGACAGCGCGTGCCAAGGGGCTGACTGGTAGTCAGATGTTGATGCGTCATGCCTTCCGCAATGCCATGCTGCCAGTCGTGACCCTGGTGACACTCAATCTCGGCTATGTTGTTGCAGGTGCAATTACCGTGGAAGCGGTCTTCGCATGGCCGGGGATCGGCGGATTGACAGTCGAGTCACTCAATGCGCGAGACTACCCAGTTCTGCAAGGAGTATTCCTGTTGCTTGGTGCATCGGTGGTTGTCGCAAACCTCATCGCCGATCTTGCCTACGGCATTCTCGATCCGCGAGTCCAGCAATGAGGGAAAGTGCAGTTCGGTACTCCCCGCCTAGCCGGGCACGAGCAATCAAGGGCTTTCTGCGACAATTTATCGGCCACGGCGGGGCGCAGCTCGGCTTGTCTTGTCTGGTATTCTTCCTTGTAGTGGCTGTGGTGCCTAATATTCTCGTTGGCCCACTTGAGACTGTAGCAACCGCAACTGGCGATTTCCTCACACCCCCGTCTGGCCAGCATTTTGTGGGGACGGACGAGGTTGGGCGAGACGTAGGGAACCTGGTCGTCCATGGTGCTCGTATATCCCTCACGATCGCTCTGCTCGCGACCGTGATCAGCCTCGTCGTCGGTACGACTGTTGGCATCACCTCAGGCTACTACGGTCGCTGGGTTGACGTTTGGCTGATGCGCCTCACAGACTTCTTTTTTGTCATGCCGTCCTTCGTGCTGGCGCTGGTCATCACGCCCGTGATTCTCGAGGCGATGGGGAGTGGTGGAGACATCCTCGGCTTTCGGCCTTCGCTTTTCGTGATCATTGTCGTGATCGGAATGACAAGTTGGGCGTTCGTCGCTCGGGTCGTTCGCAGCCAGACTCTGTCGCTTAAAGAGCGAACATTCATCGATCGCGCGCGCGTAGCAGGCAGCAGCAATCTAACTATCATGGTTAGGCACATTCTCCCCAATCTCGTGCCCCAAATCGCGGCCAATGGAGCTCTGGTCGTCGCCGGCGCAATTTATGTCGAGACGTCACTTTCGTTCCTCGGCCTTGGCGATCCGTTGCAGCCTTCATGGGGAACTTTGCTTTCACAGGCTCAGCGCGCCGGCGCGGCCAGTGCTGGAGCCTGGTGGTATCTCGGCGCCCCCGGGGTTTGCGTCCTTATGGTTTCGCTGAGCTTCGTCCTGATTGGCAATGCCCTCGACGACACGTTTAACCCACGGCGGAGGGTGATCCCATGACAAACTCTTCCCAGGACAAGGCTCCGCTTCTGGAAGTCAACGGGCTTTCTGTCGACTATGGGCTTAAGGGCATTTTATCGCGTGCCATTGACAGCGTGAGCTTCGCGCTCCGGGCCGGAGAGGCCGTTGGCCTCGTCGGAGAATCAGGTAGTGGGAAGACCACCACTGCGATGGCGATCGCGGGCCTGCTGTCACCCAACGCGCGGGTCATCAGCGGCGAGGTGCATTATCGCGGTAACCGACTACCGGTCGACGATGATGCGGCCATGCGGCCGCATCGCTGGAGCGAAACGTCCGTTGTGTTCCAGGGCGCAATGAATGCGCTCAACCCCGTACACCGCATCATCAAGCAGATCGCCGAGCCGTGTATGTTAAAGCTCGGCATGTCGCGTGGGGAGGCGACGGCACGGGCAAGAGAACTGCTTGAGCTCGTCGGTATTCCGACTGACCGCGGCTACGCATATCCGCACGAGTTGTCGGGCGGCATGCGTCAAAGAGTGATGATTGCGATGGCGCTAGCATGTCGCCCCTCGATCGTCATCGGCGATGAGCCCACCACGGCGCTAGACGTTATAACACAGGCTCAGATCCTGAAGCTGTTAGCGGAGTTGCGATCGAGGCTTGGCCTTGCCCTCATTCTGATCACCCACGACCTTTCTGTAGTGGCTGAGTGTTGTGATCGCGTTATGATCATGTACGCCGGCCGGATCGTCGAGGATGGCACTGTCGCGGAGATCTTCGCCAGACCTAAGCACCCCTACACCAGACTTTTGATTGACTCGCTCCCGAACCCGGCGAGCGGCAAAAAGATGATCCGGCCAATACCGGGTGATCCTCCCAACCTGCTAAATCGGTCCTCAGGCTGTGCGTTCCATCCACGTTGCCCGTCGGCCTTGGCGATTTGTGCGGCCGAAGTTCCAAGCCTCGGTAAAGTTGGGCGGGAACGCGTCGCGTGTCACCTTCACCGGTCCTCGCAAGAAGACGAGGTCGCAGCTCATGCCTGATACCGCCGATTTCCTGCGTCTTGAGAGCCTGCAGGTCCATTTTCCTGTCCAGGGCGGGCTGTTAGACCGTGTCCTCGGCCGACCTGGCGGCGCCGTGCGCGCGGTGGATGGGATCGACCTCAGCGTCGGGCGCGGCGAGATCGTTGCACTGGTCGGAGAATCGGGAAGCGGCAAGACCACGGTGGGCCGCGTCATCACCAAGCTCGCCCAGCCGACTGGCGGAAGAATGTTGTTCGAAGGACGCGACATGACGTCGGTTCTAGGCGCCTCGGCTTTGCGTCCTTACCGACATCGCGTGCAGATGATATTCCAGGACGCCTATCAGGCGCTCAACCCGCGACACACCGTGTTCGATATAGTGGCGGAACCGTTGCGCTCACTCAAGTTGGTCGAGAACAATGCTCAACTAATAGAGCGGGTCAGTGAAGCGCTTGCGTCCGCCGGGGTAAATCCTCCCAGCGATTTCTTCGCCCGCTTCCCACATGAGCTGTCCGGCGGGCAGCGCCAGCGAGTCGTGATTGCCGGAGCCCTTGCCGTGAAGCCCGAGCTTATCGTTGCCGACGAGCCCGTGTCGATGCTCGATGTGTCGATACGCGCACAGATTCTTCAGGTTCTGGTCGACCTGCGCGATGACCATAATATGGCGCTGCTGTTCATCACGCATGACCTGCCGCTCGCGTGGTTCATCGCCGACAGGATTGCCGTCTTGTATCTTGGAAATTTGGTCGAGGTCGGCAGCGCCGACGAGATCACATTCAACCCACGCCATCCCTATACCGTCGCCCTGCGAAATGCTACGCCGCAGATTGGCGGCAATGCAGCTCGCGCCGAGCTAGCTACCTTGCAGGGCGAGGTTCCAAGCGCCGCTCGGGTGCCGAGCGGGTGCCGGTTCCATCCACGCTGCCCCTTGGCGTTCTCCCGCTGTAGGGAAGAGGAACCGCCGGCCATCGAAGTGGGCCCGCAGCACATGTCCGCATGTTGGCTTGCCAAGTAATCTCCGGCCGGCCTGAGACTTCCTCAGCCCCACGCATCAACTGCCAGTTGCGTAAAACACGCCGAAACCCGCCCCACTTTAATCAGCCGAGTCAGAAAAGGACATCTAATGGAACCTGCTCAACCCCCGGGGTCTGAAGCTTTGGCAAAGCCGCGGGCACGCGACCTGGGAATGGCATTTTCTGGAAACACTGGCGTCTTCAATGCAATTACCGATGTTGCCGGGGTGGAGGTTGGCTATTCGACCGTGATCAACGACTCGTCACCCTCTGGCAGAGGACCCGCACGCACCGGAGTCACCGCAATACTTCCACGTGGCCGCGCAGGCTCTTTGAAGGCTCCCGTTTGGGCCGGCTTTCACTCGCTTAACGGAAATGGTGAAATGACCGGAACGCACTGGATCAAGGAGGCTGGTTATTTTACGGGACCCATTGGAATCACTAACACCCACAGCCTTGGAACGGTCCATCAGTCGATCCTGAAATGGATGATCGAGAAGCCCGAGTCTGGATATGGAGCCTATAAGTTCATGTTGCCCGTGGTGGGCGAAACATGTGATGCCTACCTCAACGACATGGACGCCTTCCATGTTACACCCGCCCATGTAACGGAGGCTCTCGACCGGGCGTCCAGCGGCCCCTTGGCTGAGGGGAACGTTGGTGGGGGAACTGGGATGATCTGCTTCGAGTTCAAAGGAGGCACGGGAACGTCGTCCCGTGTTATAGATGTGCTCGGTGCGAATTATACCGTCGGGTGCCTTGTACAAGCGAACTTTGGCATTCGTCCGCTGTTGAAAATTCTCGGCGTACCGGTTGGCGAACACTTCACTTCGAATCGCCTCTGGGCCGGCGAGCAGGGTTCGATTATCGCCGTGGTAGCTACCGACTCACCTCTGATGCCAACTCAGTTGGAGCGGCTCGCGCGGCGTGCCGGGCTCGGCATCGGCCGCACTGGAACGCCGTCTGGAGATGGATCCGGTGATCTATGCCTTGCCTTCTCAACGGCAAATCTGACCCTGAGTGAGTCGGCGGTCGCGCCCGCAATCGGAGATTTCGCTTTCTTGCCGAACAACAGGCTCGACACACTGTTTGAAGCGACGGCACAATCCGTAGAGGAGGCAATCATTAATGCCATGGTGGCAGCCGAGCCCATGGTGGGGCGCGAGCAAAGGTTTGTTGCAGCCATCGAGCACCACGCTTTAAAGGAGCTTATGCGTTACTATGGGCGACTGCACCAATGATCCAAGGGAAGCGCCTCAGCCGGCGCCGAGCACCATCCCTTCTTCGAGAAGTCAAGAAGCGGAACGCAACATTCTCGCGGCCGGAAAGCACCGTCGCGGCATATCTCGTCTCGCATCTGCGCGCAGGGCAAATGATGCCGATCGCACGATCGATCACCGTCAGCGTCTGCCGAGCATTGCCTGTCTGCATCACCGCGCCCCGCTGCATTTATTGCGGAATGTCGCGCACGTCCGGCGTTCGAAAGCGGCGAAGTACTCGCAGAACCGCCTAGTATGCCGGCGATTCCATATAAGCCCTTGGACTAACCCGCTCCGCGATTGCGGAGAGGACGTCTGTGCCGCCGGCGTGGCGACCTCGAGGGCGCAACCAAGGAGCCAACTTCCTCGGGACGAGTATTATCGGCAGCCTCTGCGCTTCGCTGCGAATCGAGTCGGGCGGCAGGTTCTTCTCGTTGGCCAGGGAGACCTGAATAGTCCGAATAACCTCTCGCCCGAGCAACTCCGGCGACTTGCCAGAGTGGCGGCCATGATCGTGCGACTTCCGGTCAATGAGCCCGATGAGGCAGACCCTTGTCGCGCCGTCGGCAAACGCGCCCGAAAAGATCATGGGTCGCAGTAAGCGCGTATCGGCGAGGGGAGTGTGGGAGCACAGGGAACGGTCGTGTCCCATCAGGTGGTGTAGCTCGGCGATAGGGAAGCCGCTCACGAGCGCGCCGTTAGTAGCGCTGTAGCGAGCGAGCGG
>NZ_JAMYVM010000050.1:0-10432 GCF_040324035.1 Mesorhizobium sp. M0016
TGAAAGGCATGGCTACGCTACAAAGGCTATTTGCGGTTACCGCTTGCCTAAACCCACACCAATAAAAGATCCGTGCACCAACGCCCTGCGAGATGCCATTTGTCGCCGAGCTTGCCGGCCGATCGCTTCCGGATATCATTGGCAAAGTGTCTGCCAAATTTCTCAGCGCAAAGTCGCACGGTCTGGTGAGAGACGATGACGCCACGAACTGCCAGCATATCCTCGACCATCCGCAGGCTGAGAGCAACCCGGAAATAGAGCCAAACGGCATGGGCAATCACCTGCGCCGGAAATCGGTGGCAACGATAAAGAGGATCACGGGAAAATCTGGTCATGCCGCCAGATCCTACATTTTGATCGATGCCCGGTTAACGTTACGGTGCCGATCTTCGACTTGGCCGCGCGCTCCCTCATTGAACACGGGTATCGTCAGCCTATGCAGTTTCAGCAGATCGGCGCGCAGCTAGGCCCTCGTCAGCAGCAAGCCAAATCCCTGCCGACCCATCAACCAGGTGCACGAGCGGTCTCTGCTGCTAATATGCTAAGGGTTACCGTTCGTTGTCGGTCCCTTCGGGGCTATGGAAGTCAAGCCATTCGGACCATAATAAGGGTTGTCCATTGGAATTTGCTTCGGAATATTTGTAGAAGAGCGAAATGAACTCCAGCCGATCATTGCGAAAGTCTGAACGTTCTTCGTGAGCGACGTTTTTGTGGAAATCCAAGGCTCGGCCAGGGTTAAACGCGAGCTGCCTATTTATGATGTCCTCAAACGACACCCTTGAGGAATTACGCAGCATGTCGTGCATCGCGATAAAGATGCCCGTACGGCCCTGACCTACACCACAGTGCACATGCAGCTTCTCGTGAGCCGCCATACCCCGCTCCATTTCAATAAACGCATCAACATCCTCTGCTCGCGGACCGAGATGGTCGGACACCATCAAACGCACATATTTTGCACCCGCCGTTCTTACAACCTCTTCTTCGCTAAAGATTTGCGGCGTATTCAAGGTCACTGAGCGCGGATTTTTAATCTCATTCTTAACATCTTTGCGGTGAAGTATCTGCACTGTCTCTTGCCCCTTTAGCGCATGTATCCTATCGCGTTCATCCGCTAGAACTTCTTCGCGCGATTTGCCAACATTAGCCCAGTTATTGGGCACCCGCCAAGTCCCCGGAAAACCGCCAACGATCGCATGGGACTCCTCCCGGACGTCAAGTACAGTTACTGGGCTCTCCGGAGATGGGTTCAACCTAATAATTTGTTCGATGGAATCAATACTGGCGCTACCGGAGACATGCAGGTCTTTCCAGCCTGTTGCATTGCAACATTTTGGAAGATCAAACTCATCCGACGATCTAAAGTTATCTACTGATCCAGGGCTTCTGTCATATTGCAGAACTGGTGTTGCCAAAGGACGCGGCGGTACTAGTAATGGGGCCTTGAATTTTTTAATGAGTTGCGAAAGGCGCTTGGTCATTAACGGCGTACGTTTAATTGTTTTTGGTAAGCCATCTACCGCTGCAGGAATGGAGCTTTTGCCACAATTCGGCGTAATGTCCTGCTGCAAATCAACGGGGGCGTGCACGTTCGAAGTCTCGCTGCTGTCGCTGGCCCCTGCTTGATCTAGCTGGTGATTTCTCTGCGACGCCATCAGCGGATCGATCGGGCTGAGCCGCTCAACAAACTCACGGAGTAACTCCGGCGCCAGAGGAAGGACACCGTCGGTTCCCTGCTCCTTCCGAGAGGAGGAAGCGCTTGACTCTTGAGGCTCAGAGCGCGTCTGCTCCATGACAGGACAGGATGATTGGCCGACTCGTTCAAGGCCAACAGCCGGTCCAGCGGGGAATTCATCCGAGCTATCACCTTCGTTGACGCTGTATCCTGAGATGGGCGCCTTGCCACAACCATCAATGCCCCTCATCATCCGTCTCCTAGCTAGAGAGCGACAATGTGATTGTCGCGCAGCGATTAGTCTCGGCGATCCAAACTTCGGTCTCGGAGCGCCAATCGTCGGACTCCGCTCTTTGGGCGAAGGAGAAGGCTTGACGGCCTTCCCCCAAGTCACCGGATGAATGGCCACCTGCACACATCACTACTTGAGGCGGTGTAAGGCGCAAAATACTCGATCACTATAAAGGTATCGGTGGCCGTGATGGATCGGTGCGTCTCGGGTGAGCCCGCCGGTTCCAGTGGGCCAAGGCGTTGGTGCACGGATCTTTTATTGGTGTGGGTTTAGGCAAGCGGTAACCGCAATAGCCTTTGTAGCGTGGTTGTGTGCGTCAAGTTCTGCAAAAGGGGGCGGCCATAGTGCTGGTCATGCGGCTTGGCGTAGAGCGAGCTTCTTGTGCTCGCGCAGGTCGTCCATGTTGATGTAGCGGTTTGCCTCCATCCAGTTTTCGTTGGTCTCGACGGCCAACGCCCTGACGAGGCGCAGGCAACTTTCGGTATTGGGGAAGATGCGCACGACATAGGTGCGCCGGCGGATTTCCTCGTTGAGCCGCTCCAGCATGTTGGTGGACTTGAGATACTTGGTAAGCGCTTAGCCGCTTTGATGCACGGCGATGAGCTTTTGACGGCCTGAAGCGACGCTGTGGTCGCCGTTGCGGTGCTTTTCCACGCGCCTCGTCAGGCGCCGGGGTTGCTCCGTCGTGATGGAAGGCGGGGTTTGCAGGTTGCGGTCGACGGGTTCGTTTCGGGGCGTCTGCGCCCCATCGTTATGTCGCGAGTTGAGGGATGCGATCGAGGACGATGCGCAGGATGCGCTGGTCGGGGCACGATGTCGGCAGGTGCAGACGGATTTGCGATTTCATCTCGACCACCCGCGCGGCGACTTTGATGAGGCGCAATCGCAGCGTGTCGAATTGGGCGACGGCAAAGCTCGAGCGCCTCGGCATCGCGGCGCGCAGGCCCCACATGAGCCAGTAGGCGACGGCATGCAGGAATAGCCGGAACTGGTTGGCCGTCGCTCTGGTGCAGGATGTGCGGTCGGCGGCAAGATGCGTCTTCCACGATGTGGTTCTCGGCCGCGCCGCGCCGGCAGTAGACATCCTCGTAGAGCGCCTTGGCCTTCCCACCGGCAAGGTTGGTGACGACGAAGCGGATATCGCCACCGTGGGCGCCGACCTCGACCCGCGCGATGATACGCTCGACGCGGCTCCAACTGGCGGCGCCGTCAACGAACTCCTTGAACCTGCGGACCTTGCCTGTCTTGGCCGACGCTTCGAAGCGCGCCGTCGTGCTGGCATCCAGATCCGCGACATGCTTGCGCAGGGTCGTGGTGGGCGCGAGGCCAAAGATGAAGTCGACGTCGTTGGCGCGGCACCAGTCGATGACCTGCGGGTTGCAATAATGGCTATCGCCGCGGAGCAGGATTCGAATGTTCGGCCAGTTGCTCCGGATCGCCCGCACCAGGCGGCGCAGGTGGGGGCGGATCTCAGCCCCACTCGGCCGCTTGGCCGGTCTCAGGATCGGGCTGACGAACCGTCCCGCGCCATCGAATACCACGATCAGCTGGAAACCGTACTCGTCATGGTGGGCATTGAACAGGCGCAATTGCTGGCCGCCATGCACGGCGTCAAAGGAAATATCTTAAGACTGCCCGTCACCAAGACCTTCCGGCCTCGGTGACGATCACACGCGCCGGCCATGCCTTTGAGGGGCGGCCTCTGGGGGGCGAACCGTTGCTGCTGGTGGAATTGCCGGACGGCAGCCGCACCTACATTCCCGTGGCGTGGACGGATCTTGGCGGCGAGGACGATGCCACCGGGACGCCGGCCAGTGAGGCCGGCATTGGCCGGCCCGAACAGTTTCTGCATCTGCGCGCCTTGGTGGACGCTCTCCTTGCGCGGCGCGGCGAGTCGCCGGCCGCCGACGAGGGAGAAGCGCCATGCAACTGAAGCTGAGATTCCCGACGAAGACAACGAGCAGCGGCCCGACCCACCTGCCTGGGAGAAGCTGGACGCCGCGGCGCGGGCAAAAAGGCGCTGGGCCGGCTCGCCGCATTGATCGCGCGGATGCTGGCAGCCAGGGAGGCAGAGCATGACTGAGCATAGCAAAGTCACCGCCGGCCACCTGGCCCGGCAGGCCATCGTCTACCTGCGCCAGTCGACCCCATCGCAGGTGGAGAACAACCGTGAATCGACGGCCCGGCAGTACGCACTCCCCGGCCGCGCGCGCGAGTTGGGCTGGCCGGACGAGCGCATCGTGGTCATCGACGAGGATCTCGGCCTGTCCGGCACCGGCGTCGTAATGCGCGACGGGTTCGCTCGGCTGACCAGCGAGGTCGCGCTGGCCCGGGTCGGCATCGTTCTCGGCCTCGAGGTGTCGCGGCTGGCCCGCAACAACGCCGACTGGCACCGGCTGATTGAGCTGGCGGGGCTGACCGAAACGCTGATTGGCGATGCCGACGGCATCTACCATCCGGCCCTGTTCAACGACCGCCTGCTGTTGGGCTTGAAAGGCGCCATGTCCGAAGCAGAGTTGCATGTCCTGCGCGCCCGCCTTGACGGCGGCATCCGCAACAAAGCGGCACGCGGCGAATTGCGCCGTGGCCTGCCGATCGGCTTCGTCTGGGGCGAGGCGGACGGCGAGATCCTGATCCATCCCGACGAGGCGGTCGCAAATGTCATCCACACCATCTTCGCCCGTTTCGCCGAGCTGGGCTCGGCGCGCCGCGTCTGGCTGTGGCTGCGCGCGCATGGCATGAAGTTCCCACTTTCGCTTGGCGGGCATCATGAACTGCGCTGGAGCGAAGCCAGCTACCACGCGGTTCATTCCGTGCTTGCCAGTCCGGTCTATGCGGGCGCCTATGTCTATGGCAAGAATCGCCGGGAGACGGTGCTCGACGAAACCGGCGCGCGGCGCAAGCGGATACGCAAGTTGCCGATGGACGAATGGCAAGTGCTGATCAAGGACCACCACAAGGGCTATATCGACTGGCCGACCTTCGAGGCCAACCAGCAGCGCATGGCCGCCAACACCCACCCGCGCCCCCATGCCGAAACCGACGGAGGCTCTGGCGGGGCGGTGCGTGAGGGCGGTGCGCTGCTTCAGGGCATCGCCCGCTGCGGCCATTGCGGGCGGCGGCTGCGCACCCATTACCGCGGCCGCAATGCGGCACCGGGCTACCATTGCGCCGGCAAGGTCATCGCCGAAGGACGCGGCGTCTATTGCCTCAATGTTGGCGGCGTGCAGATCGATCAAGCCGTGGTGGCGGCCTTCCTGGAGGCGCTCGAACCGGTGCGCCTGGCCGCCACACTTGAGGCGGCCGAGCGGCTTGAGAACGACCGCGAGGCGGCACTGAAGCAATGGCGGCTGGAGCGCCCGCGCGTGCTGTCGGCCAAGGAGCGGGAGAGCCTCATCGCCCTTGGCGCCGATCTGGCGAGCGTCTGGCACGCGCCCACCACCACGGCACGTGATCGCAAGGAGCTCTTGCGCACGCTGATCGAGGAGGTCACGCTTGAGGTCGATCGCGACAAGGCGGCGGCGCATCTCGTGCTGCGCTGGAAGGGCGGCGCGCTGAGTCGTCTCGACGTCGCCCTGCCACGCTCGCGGCCGGCGACGGTGCGCACCGACGAGGACACGCTGGCGCTGCTGCGGCGGCTGGCCCCGCACTACCCCAACGCTGTCATTGCCGGCGTTCTCAACCACCAGGGCCGCCGAACGGCGTACGGCTATCGCTTCGACGCCAACCGCGTCAGCTCTCTGCGCCGGCACTGGAAGATCCCCGCCTGCAAGGCCAAGCCGCCCGCCGCCGACGGCGACATCGTCACCGTCCGGCAGGCCGCCGCCGCCCTCGGCGTGGCGCCCTCGACCCTCCATCGCCACATCAACGACGGCCTCATTCAGGGCGAGCAGATCACGCCCGGCGCGCCCTGGCGCATTCGCCTGACCGCGGAACTCAAGGCCCGCTTCCTCGCAACACCCGGCGACGGCTTTGAACCGGTCCGCGACGCCATAGAGACCCTCGGACTTTCCCGCCAAAGTCTGTTGCAGCGGATCAAGCGCGGCGAACTGGACGCCGTCCATATCGTTCGCGGACAGAGAAAAGGTTTATGGATCAATACCATAGATCACAATCCCACCCTCTTCGAACACACCTCATGAAACCAGGGGGCATTATGACAATCGATCCAAGTAGTTCTGGATGTCAGCGTCAATTATCCAGCTCACCCTCCGCTGGTCGATCGCCACGTATAGCGCGTCCAATGCATCATGCGGTCCTGTTCCGGGTCGAAACTCGTAGGAGAAACCACAGAAGTCACCTTCATAGAAGGCGTTGAGCACCATGACCGTTGCACCCTGGACGATCTTGTCTTCCAGAGCGGCAATCGCCAGTGGCCGCTGCTTCCCATCCGCCTTCGGTATGTACGTCCGGCGAGACGGTTGCGGGCGGTACGCTCCCTTGTGGACCCGTCTGTGCAGGTCCTTGAGCCGAGGCTCAAGGTCTGTCTCGTAGTCCCGCCACGTCATGCCATCCACCCCGGGAGCGGCCTTGCGCTTCAACGCGTAGAAAGCCGTTCGCAGTGTATCGACGTTGATATGGTGGAAGAGCGCGGTGAACTGATCCTTCTTCCTTAGCCTTGCGGCTTTCCGTACGCGGTCCAGCGACTGGGACATGCGATCCCGGCTCTGTGTCCGGTGCATGCGTTGCTGTTCCGCGTTCCCCTTGGTCCCCGGCCTTGGCTCCACCAACTCCGCCGCCGGAGATCCGGCTTTGTTCGTTGGCTTCGCAGCTACTATGCCGGAGTCTGACTTCTCCTGTCCGTCCATCATCGGCTACGGCTCCTCGCCTTCCCGATGCGGACCGGCGTGGCTGACGCCACCCGGCCAGACAGGAGATCTCCCAGGTTCCGACGCGTTCCTTTCATGCGTGACATGGCCCCAGACCCCGGCAGGGCGACGGCGCCTCGCATATCGGCTCCGCACATGTTGCCTTCGACGGATGAGAACGTCTCGGCCCCTGCGATCTGATCATTATCGTGGCTCACTTCCATGCCCCACATGATTGCTGTGTACGCTTCGCCGTGGTCGTCACCGCCCACGCCGCAACACTCACTACCGGGCGGGAGCTACCCCTTACCCGAGCCGGACTTTCACCGGCTGGAACGCGCCAGCTTGTCCTAGCGCACCTCATCCTGATAGCCGCGCCGCAGCCCATTCCAACGCTGAAGTTCGGGGTTGGCGGCGTGATAGCTCGTGTAATATTTCCTCGCCCTCGCCTGGGCGGCCCTGAATCGTTCGTTGCTTGTGAAGCCCTTTCTCCCATCATGCAGCGAGGTTGTGGAAAGGGGAAAGTCGTTGGCGATCTTGTCGTAGGTCCAGCCCACGCCCGCCAGCCACAAGCCGTACTTCACCACGCGCCCGAAAAGGTTTGATCCGTCTCCCGTTCCGCCTTCCGTTGCGCCACCACCATGCTTTCCATCCCCACCCTTTGGCCATTCCAAGTTCCTTGCACGTGAGGTCGCCGTACTCCGAGAATGTAACACAGCAGGTGAATGAACCGCTTCGTGGAACGCAATCATTGCACTCGGGGCCTCTGCCAGCCCGTCAACGAGCCGCCGGTTTAACGCCGAAAAGCCGTGAAGGTGGTTATTCCCGATTCGCACGTCATCGCTCCTCAATCAATGCCGATGCTGCTGCCTCAACAGTCATTCGGGCCTGAGGTCCATGCTCCTATGAAAGAAGCGTGAGCTTTCGATAAATTGACGAGTAGTATGGCAATGATCCTGATCAGCAGCTTTCGCAGGCTGTCCTCGCTTATCTTGGTTGTCCAGAGTTTACGACACATCCGGCAATAGGGCTGCCAAGGCGCGAGCCCGATGCCCCGGCTGGGCAAGTCCGTCGGCAAGGGCAGCCATGCGCCGTTGTAGCTCGGGGGCAAGCCCTGCCACGCCTTTCGCGAGGGCTTGGAGAGCCGAGAGGTGATACTCGGGGTCGTCAATGCCCTCGGCGAGGACGACGAGACGATCCTGGAGCGCGGGGGCAAGCCCTGCCACCCCCTCTCCGAAGCCCCATAGGGCCGAGACGCGATCTGCGGGTTGTGCGAGCCCCTCGGCGAGGGCGAAGAGACGCTGTTGGAGCGCGGGCTCAAGCCCTGCCACGCCGGCTCCGAGGCCCCATAAGGCCGAGCCGCGATGGCGTGGGTCATCAATGCCTTCGGCGAGGACGACGAGACGATGCTGGAGCGCGGGCGCAAGCCCTGCCACCCCCTTTCCGAGGCCCCATAGGGCCGAGCCGCGATGCTCGGCCTGAACGAGCCCCTCGGCGAGGACAACGAGATGCTGCTGGAGAGCGGGCGTAAGCCCTGCCACGTGCGCTCCGAGGAACCTCAGGATCCGGGCGCGATCTGCGGGCTGGTCGAGCCCCTCGACCAGCCCGCAGAGGCGCTGCTGGAGGTCGGGGGCGAGCCCTGCCACGCCCTCTCCGAGGCCCTCCAGGGCCGAGGCGCGATCTGCGGGCTGTTCGAGCCCCTCGGCGAGGACGACGAGACGATGCTGGAGCGCGGGCGCAAGCCCTGCCACACCTGTTCCGAGGCCTTCCAGGGTCGAGGCGCGCAGCTCGGGGTCGCCAAGTCCCTCGGCGAGAACGACGAGACGCTGCTGCAGCTCGGGCGCGAGTGCTGCCACACCTGCTCCGAAGCCCCATAGGGCCGCGACCCGATCTTCGGGGTCGTCAAGTCCCTCGACGAGGACGACGAGACGCTGCTGGAGCTCGGGGGCAAGCCCCGCCACACCCGCTCCGAGGCCGTACAGGGCCGAGGCGCGATGGTTGGGGTCGTCAAGCCCCTCAGCGAGGAGGACGAGACGCTGCTGGAGCTCTGGCGCAAGCCCTCCCACGCCTGTCCCGAGGGCCTGGAGGGCTGAGGTACGTTGCCAGGGCTGGTCAATCCCCTCGGCTAGCGCGACGAGGCGCTGCTGGAGGTCGGGCGCGAGTCCTGCCAAGCCCGGTCCGATATCGTCCAGGAGCGGGTTGCGATCGTCGAAGTCGTCAAGCGCCTCGACGAGCGCGATGATGGGCTCCTGCTGCATCTTGGTGAGGCAATCGAAATTGCGCGCGAGTGATTGCATCACGCCGGGATACAGCAGCGCGGCAAAGGGATTCGCGACGCCGGGTCGGGGTTGCGTCAACTTGTTCCAGATCGCCTGAACCCGGATAGCCCTTTGACGCCTTTGAGGCGTCGCGATTGCCATGGCGGCGACACGCAGCTGTTGACTTGTCTGCGACATCATCAGCAGATCGATCGGGCTGAGCCGCTCAGCAATCTCACGACCGAGAAAGTCCGGCTCCAGAGGAAGGATACTGCTGGTGTGCTGGCTGCTGGCAGAGAGGGAAACGCTTGGCGCTTGAGGCTCAGAGCGCGTCTGCTCCTCCACAGAACCGGATGATTGACCGGGTCCTCCAACGCCAATCGCCGGTCGGGCGGGAGAATCGCCCGTGACATCACCTTCGATGGCGCTGATTACCGAGATGGGCGCTTTGCCCAGCTCGTCAATGCCCCTCATAATTCACCTCCTATGAAGCTACAAACTGAATGAGATCATCGTGATTTGTCGCGCAGCGGAATCATCAGGGATCGGGCAGTTCGTAGGGCTCTGTCGCAATTCCGGGATGTGGACGGGAAGAGCGTCGCCTGGGAGCATTGATCAGGCGGTGAGCATTTCGAATTGCTCGGCAATTGACGGGCTCGGATTGTAGGCGAACCTCGCCTGTCGCTTTCGCATCATGTGGACCAGCTCGATGCCGGAGAGGGTGATCTGGGCATTCTCCATAGACTTGAAGCCGAGCATGGATCGAACGCGGCGCTTGATGCGCCGGTGATCCTGTTCGATCCGATTGTTGAGGTATTGGCTCTTGCGGATATAGATCGGTGGTTGGTGTGATCGCTCCCGCAGACGGCTTTCAGTATCGCAGGAAATGATTGCCTCACGATTGGTCTGACTGCCGTCGACGACGATGCGGTTCGGGCGTCCATGGTGGGCAAGCGCCTTGCGCAGGAAGCGTTTGGCCGCCGGAAGATCACGGTGTTCGCTGAAGAAGAATTCGACCGTGTCGCCGACGCTGTCGATGGCGCGGTAAAGGTACATCCAACGGCCGCGAACCTTGATATAGGTCTCGTCCATATGCCAGAAGCTGGGGCGAGAAGTGAACGACCCAACGTCGTGTGCCGCCGCACAACGAGGACATCAAGAGTCGTGCCAACTGCGCAGGAAGCGCCTCAGAAAAACTGTTTTGCATATTATTCAATGGCTTCACTGAGAGCGCGGCGGCACGCCGGGCCGAACATCATCGTGTCGCGGACTCGACAAACCCGACAGTAGGGGTCAATGCAAGGTGCGTCGGGAGGCGTTGGTGCACGGATCTTTTATTGGTGTGGGTTTAGGCAAGCGGTAACCGCAAATAGCCTTTGTAGCGTAGCCATGCCTTTCA
>NZ_JAMYVM010000051.1:0-10221 GCF_040324035.1 Mesorhizobium sp. M0016
GCGGGAATCAGGTGACGTGAACAATCACCAGCCTGCCATGACCGCCCCCTCTCAGCGAATTTGCAGAACTCTCAGCACACTACCTCGCGGGGGGACACCTTGCGGCGGGCGGGCCGCTGGGCCCGACCGGTGAGACTCAGCGCCCGCCGGCAAACAATATCGCACGCCTGCCAATGCCCACGAATCATACAAACGGAGGAAGGAAGATCTAACCAGCTATCGCCATTTCCGATGCGAACGCCTAAGCCTTTTATGAGACCTAAGCGCAGCTTGCAGGCCGCAGCATGGTCCCAATTTGGGACGAATAGTTTGGCACCCATATTGCACCCACATCTTTCGCCGGCTGATCCCCGGTCCTGATCGCGTACTCTGATCAGGTGTAAGGCTCGCCGGGCTCGAGGTAGTTGGGGTCTTCGCCCGGCGAGTTGTCTACCAATGCGCAGTCACAGCCACACGGTGACGCCATACTCCGAAATGCCGCAAGCATTCCGCGGTTGTGCATCGCCCGACCAAGGTCCGATCGGTATGGGACTTCAGTCGCGCAAAGGGCGATACGGTCTGCGACTCCGGATTTTTTGCTAGATTTCAGAGGGTTACAAAGCGCTTCGCAGTCGTCAGTCGCTCATTGCAACAAGCATTTATCTAAAGTTCATTCAGTCGAATTAGGAAACTCTTATAAGCCGCTCTATAACGAATCGGCGAGGTGGCTATTCGACTGAGGAGGTACCATGACATCCCGAAAAACGCTGTTGGCAGCGCTTGCCGCGCTTGCGCTAGTGACCGCTCCTGCTTTCGCTGGCGCGGGTGGAAACGGAGGTGGTCACGGCAATGGTGGTGGTCACGGCAATGGAGGTGGTCACGGCAGTGGCGGTGGTCACGGCAATGGCGGTGGTCACGGCAATAGCGGCAAGTCCGGCAACAGCGGCGGGAAGTCCGGCAACAGCGCTTCGCACGGCAAGTCGGCATCGGCTCACGCCGGAAAGAAGGCCTCGGCCGACGACCAGGTCGCCGTCGACGACATTGAGGTCGCCGCGACGCCTAAGGACAAGAACATTCACGCCAAGCTTGGCCGGCTGAACTCGCTGCAGCGCAACATCAACGCATATATGAACTCCAAGAGCAAGAAATTCGCCGGCATTCAGGCTTATGTGACAGCGTCGGCGGCCGCGAAGAGCGCCCAAGCCGCGGTGGATGCCGCCCAAGCCGAAGTCGACGCTTTGAACGCCAAATTGAACGACCCGAATACTCCGGCCGACCAAGTCCCGACCCAGGAGCAGATCGATGCAGCGCAGGCAGCGCTCGATACGGCCAATATAGCGGCGGCCGATGCTGCTGCCGCCGTCCCATCGCTGGATGACGCGCTCGCCGATATGGCCAACAAGCCGGTCGACGCCAAGGTCACCGAATGGGCCAACGGCGTGCTTGCCGAGAAGATCGACGAGATGGCTGCCAAGCAGACTCCCGCGGCAACGCCGTAAGGCGGTCACAGCCGAGCGATCCTAGCCGAACGTCCAAGCCGCCGGGTCACACCCCCGGCGGCAGGGCGACGACGAGCTTGCCACCTTATTCTCCTCTTTGAGGGCGACCCTAAACAAGCGGAGTCGCTACCGACGCGTAGGAACAAAAGTGCCGAAATACCGTGTTGAGGATATCGCAGCCGACGCCGTGACGGCCACCCACACCGTCAACGCGAAAACTCCGATCAGGGCGGCGCGCGAAGCGGCGGAACGCGACGTCATTCTACGCCCGGCCACATCTTCGAATACAGCTCAGCCTGTAGGGCGGTCCATACCCGGCTGGCCGCGGCTCACGCTGGTTTCTTGAAACGCACCATGCCGCCGACCTCGATGAGTTCGACTATTGACCCGGACCAGGGTTCTCTCGGTCTGGTTTTGAGCGAGCGGGGGAAGCAATACGATTTCCTGGACGTGCCGCTTGAGGCGTTTGTCGCGTTCAAATCTGCCTTCACCAAGGGCCGCTATTCAACAATCACATCCGCAACCAACTATGCATTCCGGCTCGCCCAAGAAAAGGCTGCAGGCTCCTTGGACGATTAAGGGAGGTTCTTTCAGAAAAACGGCCCGCGCTGATCGAAGGGCGCGGGCCGGTCCGTTGCCGCCGGTCGGCAGCGGGAGGCATCCATTCCGGCCGGTGCAAACCGGCCCCTCCCGCCACAATTAGCAACCTTCGGCAGTCGTTTTCATCTGTCCAGGGGCTGCGGACTTGGCACTGGTGTCATCCTGTTGACCAGGAGCGGCCTGCTTAGCACTGCCACTCTGCTGGCCCGGCGCACAGTCCTTCGCTGAGTTCGAATTGGTCGACTTCGTTGTGGTCGAATCCGTGTTGTTATCTGTCGTCGGCATCGTTGTGGTAGTGGAGGAGCCACTCGACGTCGTCCCTGTTGTCCCTGTCGTCCCCGCGAACGCAAGCCCGCTGGAAAGAGCCATCATGGCAGTGGCAAAAAGAAGCCGTTTCATTCTTCATCTCCTAATGGCAAGTAATGTCCCTTCCATTCGATAACGGGGGATGCGAAGGATCGGTTCCAACGCGACCTTGTCTTGACCGGCAGCTTTGGGGCGGCCGTTAGCGGACTGGCAGCCTTCACGCGGCGGATCTTCGGTAGCTGACATTCCGGCTAGCGCGGACATCGCCTTCCCCATGGGCAGAAATTAGTCTCCTGGGGCCCGCCCACGTTTCTCTCAAGCCACCGATTTCATGGCCGACAGGTTATCACGATGTGTCTGAAGGTGGAGAAGCTGATCGTCGCCCCTTGGTTGTGCAGCCCTTCAGCCGTGGGCCAACCTCCGAACACCCTTGAAAAAGGACTTGAAGTCGTCCCGCACCAGAGCGAACGTCTTCGGATGATCGGGATAACACGGCGGTCACGAGACACCTGTTCCCGCGTCTTTTGCTCGCTCGCCGGCGCAGCGGCAAATTGATCATAGAGTGTACTAAGTGGTCTTGCTGCTCCGGCATCTCGCCGTGAGGAAGAAATGACGCTGAGGATGCCCAACTGTCGTCGGGTCCGCTGGCCGCGCTTATGGGTCACGCCGCAGGCGTTGCAATCCCTTCTAAAGCGATGATCCTGGTGTTAGCGGAACGTTTGCGGATCTCGATCAGCCGGGCGTATTCCGGCGAATTATACCAGCCCATCAATGACGCCATGTCGGGGAATTCGACAATGACCAGTCGGTGTGGATCCCAATCACCTTCCAAAACCTTGGTGGCGCCACCGCGGCCCAGGTACCGCCCACCGTACCGCTCTTCGGTAGCGGGAACGTCCCGCCGATATTCCTCGAACAAGGCAGCGTCTTTTACGTCTACATCCGCTATCAGATAGGCAGCCATCTGTGTTTCCTCCTTAGACCTACCTCGCGCTCCTCGGCTTCGGCGTCGTCGGTCCGCACCCTGTCGACGATCTCCGTGCGACATCCAGCGCCAGCGCGCTTTTCGATGATTGTTGGCGCTGCCACGGCTTTCCTTCTTTCGCATAGTTCGCAAAGATTAGCATGATCGCTGCTCTCGTGTCTGGCGGTCTCCCTCAAAGCGTCATCGAGCGCCCTTCAGATGAGACACCGCCGTCTCGACAGGTAGGCTCGGCAGGGTTCGGTATTTCTTCGGTTCTTTTCAACCAAAGCTTGTCGAAAAGCGCGAATGAAAATAGGAAATATGCAACCTGAAAGATGATAAAAATCAGCAAGGTCCATGCAAGGGACTTCCAGAACGAATCGGTTGCTAGGTAAGTCCAGGTCACTACCACGGTCGACGTGGCAAACATCCCAATCAGTAATCGCGGAAAAAACATCATGTTCAATGCCGCCCCATAGCTGGACCGACCGGTCTCACGTCTACTCCCCAGAAGAACGTAAGGTTTCACTAAATTAGTAATTGCGCAAGCACCAATGGCCAGAACCAAACCTTCCGAACAGCTTTCCCGGGCTGAAATCGAGCGCTTCCTGGCGGCAGCCGAAGCGCTGCACAAGAGCATCGTCGGGCCGCTGTGCGTACCACAGCGAGCATGCCAAGCTCTGTGAGCTCCATCGACCCCTTTTGAAGGCGATCGAGAACATCACCGGCCACAAGGCGCAGTTCATCCAAAGGAACGGGACAGGGCCGTCTCAGCCGCGCGGGAGCCGTCTGGCTAGCCGCCGGTCAAGTCCTAAGCTCGGATGCGAAGCTTCGCTTCTCTTCCCGCAGGGTATTGCGATGCATTTTAAGCGCTTGAGTTTGCCGACGGTCTTCTCGAAGCGTACACTTTATTACCTGGGGTGGCGAAGCCCGCCAGCCGAATGGTTGCCCTCCGCTCGCAGCCAACCGGCTCCGTGGCTCGGTGAATGGCTAGCACTGTCGCAGCAGTCCTCCGAACGCAGCCCGCCATGGCGGTGGCCAGCTTAGCAGTCTGATGCCCCCTCGCGGGCGAGATTGTCCACGTCGAGCGGATTGCTGACCAGTTTCAGCGCGCCGTCCGGGTTGCGCGGCCATTCCGCTTCCGGGCGATCCCAATAGAGTTCTACCCCGTTGCCGTCGGGATCGCGCACATAGATCGCCTCCGAGCCGCCATGGTCATTCGCGCCGGTGAGCGTCACCCCTGCTGCTCGCAGGCGGCGCAGCGCAGCCGCCAACGCCGCCCGTGTCGGATAGAGAAAGGCGACATGGTGTAGGCCCGTCGTGCCAATGGGGGGCGCGGCGCCGCCGCGGCCTTTCCAGTTAGTGAGCGCCAGATGATGGTGATATCCGCCCGCCGCGAGAAAGGCAGCCTCCTCGCCTAGCGACAGGTTGACGCCGAACCCGAGGGCACCGCAATAAAAGGCTAGCGATCGCTCGATGTCGGCGACGTTGAGATGGACGTGACCGACCCGAACGCGCGGGTTGATGGCATATTTTTCGACGAAGCTGGCGGCGTCATTGGGATTGATCGATTGATCGTTCATGGCCTCCGCTCCCCTGCTGGCGATTTCGACAAGCGTAAATATCGCGCAAATGCATTGCCCGGAAAATATGAGATGACTGGAATGAGCATCCCGTTTTCTGCATAATCCGGGAATGCGCATCGACGAGATATGTGTCTTCATCAACGTCCTCGAGGCAGGGAGCTTTGCCGGCGCGGCGCCGTCTCGGCATGCCTGCAACGACAGTGAGCGCCAAGGTCGCGGCCCTGGAGCGACGGCTCGGGCTCTCGTTGATCCAGCGCACGACCAGAAAGCTGCGCGCTACGCCCGAGGGCCAAGCCTATTTCGAGCGGTGTCGCATCGCGCTGCGAGAAATCGAGACCGTCGAAGCTGAGCTTCGCGCAGAGTCGGCGGGGATGGACGGACAGCTTCGGCTGACGGCGTCAGTGGATATCGCGCAGACGCTTCTACCGCCTGTTATTGCAGCGTTCCGTAAGGCTTATCCGGCGGTCGCCGTTGATCTCTTCGTCACCGACCGCGTTGCCGATCTCGTCGCCGACGGCATCGACCTCGCCGTGCGCGTCGGCCCGTTGCGCGATTCCAGCCTGATCTCACGCGCTTTCGTGACGGGTCCTTCAGGACACTTCCAAGGCCTACCTCGGCCGCCGGGGCACACCTGTCTCACTGGAGCAACTCGAACATCACGATCTAATCGCCCTCAGCAAGGCATGGGCGCGACCGCTGCCGATGCTGGCGGGCGACCGGAAGATCGGTGTTGACCTGACAGGGGGCCTCACCTGCGATGATCTGCTAACGGTGAGGGCGCTCGTGGCGATAGGATTGGGCATCAGCTTTCTTCCAGGCTATCTCGCCCATCAGCTCGATCTGGTGCGGGTACTCCCCGAACTGCGTTCACCGTTTACCGGCCTATTCTTTGCTTATCCGGCACAGAAGTGGGCGCAACGACACCGGTATTGGTTTGAGAGGAATCCGGTGTGATTCATAGATTGCCGACTGATTCTGGAGGTCGGCAATGTCTACGAAGATGACGGAGATGGATTGGTCGGCGGCGCTGGAGGTGTTCCGCGGATCGCTGCCACGGCGCGGAGCCAAGGGTCGGGACGACCCTGCTATTCGTGGAGGCTCTGCACTATTCTCAGTCCACAACATTACATGGCGAGCGCTGCCGGAGCGTTTCGGCAAATGGAACAGCGTTTGGAAACGCTTCGACCGGCTGAGCAAGGCGGGCGTGTTCGAAACGTTCTTTGATCATCTCGCTGCGCTCTCGTCGTCGGCGCACCTGGTGCAGATGTTCGACAGCTCCGTGGTGCGCGGTCATGTCTCGGCGGTAGGGGCAAAAGGGCCTAGGCGATAAGATAGGTATTGCCCTGCGGAATCGGGTGGGATTCTAACTGCGATGACACACGAATTGCTTGCAGACGACGGTTGGGCCGAGACGATTGAGCTTCTCGGCGGCGAAGATTTGCTTACGCGGAGCGCCCGCGAGACGAAGGCGTTCCTGCGTCCGCAGGGCGTTCAATCGGCGCCCGATTTGTTGCGCCTGACGCGCGGCGGCTTCTCGACCAAAATCCATCTGAAGACACCTAACGCGTTCATTGGACAGCGACCCATTACTTGGCCCGCCGGCTCATGTTGGCGGGCTTTTTTGCGTCAGTCGGGAACAACCTCGCTCTGAGGCTGTTCGGTCACACCCGGCTCGTTCTTCAGCGATTCCTGCCGGTGACCAAGATGTCCTCTCCACTCGTCATGGTCGGCCCGCGCAGCCTCGGAAGCAGGCGCGGGCCTCATTCGCCGTCATTGCTGTGTTCTCGGTGCGCAACCGCTTCTTTGAATGCGCGTGCTGCTGCATCGCAAGCGCACACGTGAGGAGCCGTTCACGGACAGGATGATTTCGGCTGCCTTCACGGTCAAACCGTGTTTTTCGGCGAACTCTGCGGCTGTGTATGCGAGTTTTGTTTTTTCGCTACTCCGCATTTCTGACTCCATAGATCTCTTGCGCCTCGTGCAAGCTCTGTCGGGCCTGTTGCAGTGATCGATGCAAGTTCGCCAGCAATTCGTCGGCGTCGGCCGTCGGACTGCCTTCGTGATCCAGTAAGCCGACGATAATATCCTGCTTGGAAACGATGCTCTCGTTGTGAACGAGTTGGCCCATAAAATACATGAGCCGGCTCTGTGCCGGTGTGGGCATGGGCCTTCTCCCTGGTCGGGCGAAAGCCTGATGATCGCTCCCAAGCGCCTCGTGCCTGTTTGTTTTTGATTTTTCGAGGCGACCGCAGCAGTGTGCGCTCGTTAGCAGGCCATGGCAACCGGCCAGGCAATTGCAGCATCCACGCTGCGCACGCCGCCCTGACCGCGCGTGCCGGCCCCTGGCGTCGCTCGGCCGCTACTTCAGTGTTTCCGGTTGACAATCGTGGTCGGCGCACCGCATTTTCGCATTGAGGGACAAACGTGGGGAACCCTGCATGAAGAAGCCTTATCAGAAGCCGGAACTAAAGAAGCGCGAGAAGCTCTCGGCCG
The DNA here is from genome assembly GCF_040324035.1 of Mesorhizobium sp. M0016. NCBI lineage: Bacteria > Pseudomonadati > Pseudomonadota > Alphaproteobacteria > Hyphomicrobiales > Phyllobacteriaceae > Mesorhizobium > Mesorhizobium sp. M0016. Next base: position 7,428 of record NZ_JAMYVM010000051.1, read on the forward strand.
TAACGGCTGTGTGCACGCCATCAACCTGCACCGATGAGTGAGAACCTTTAGGCCCAAGGCGCTTTGCCGAAATTCGCTAGAGAGGGACTGCAGTGAAGAAAGAATACAGCAAGCCAGTACTGACCAAACGTGGGCGTCTCAGCGCAGTGACGGCGCAATTGGCACCCAGTGTTGAACCCAGAGGAGCCTAGGCAAACCCCTGCAACAAAGCCAGTTGGCTTCGGCGGCGGGCTTTTCCGCTTCCAGGCGCCGAAACTTATCTTCGCGTGCCTGTCACAACGAGCCATGCGGTTTCCGTGCTCGGTCTCCGCACTTCAGGGTCGCTGAACCCTGCATCTCGCAAGGCAGCAATGACCTCATCCGGCTCGCGAGGTGTAAAAATGTCGGCCGGCATGTTCATCCTGTCCATATGCGCCTTCGGGAGGAAGCCAAGCACGACGCGACCGCCTGGTTTGACGCGAGCGAGCTCTGCGGATCCAGCTCTAAGGCTTTGCCAGAAGTACACTGTGTGGACGCTGAGAGCCTTGTCGAATGTGCTATCCGGCAAGGGCAAGTCCTCGGCTAGCCCGATTCGGAACTCGGCTCGTCCGCCGCGCACTGCATCGGCGAACCGGCGGCAGGCAGCGTTCACGACATCTGCGAGCGGTCAACCCCGCAAACGAATGCTGCCTCACGGGAGAAGTTGCGGCAGTAAAACTGCGCCGCCGAAACCGACCTCCACGGCGCGATCTTCCGGGACCAGGTGCACTTGATCGAGAGCGTAGCCGTTGAGCCGGGCATTGCCCCGGTTCATTCCGGCCCGGACCAGCCAGCCGCCGGTTCGGTCGGCCAGGACAGTGGTTTCGCTATAAATCGTGGCGCCATCCGATCCCACCCATATTCGGGTCATCTAGCCACCATGCGCCTAGAAGCGGCCGCCCCGCAAACGCTGCTTCGATAGCGATGACCAGTTGGGTTGTGCTGCGCTCTTACGCGTCGCATTCCAGCGGCTGGTGGTCCGGTTGCTCGTGCCACATCACCTGGCGGAAGTCGCGACGGTCTACCTTTTGCGCGCAAATGGGGCGCGCCTAGAAATGCTCTTCCCAGTCAGGTCATGTGGCTTGCCGGGGATGGGCGGTCCGAGGTTGGCTATTCTGGCCGTGCCCGACCGAACCCGTCGTAGCGGCAAAACTTCTGCAAGGCGTGCCCGTTGTCCGATCGCCCGCTCGCATTTTTTGTACCATATATTCGCGGCTTCCATTAGCATCCCCTCATGGCAACTCTGCGGTACGGCGTAAGGCGGGAACCGGATGGGACGTGGACGGTGTTCGACGTGTTCACCGGGCTGCCGGCTATTGTAGCGGGCCACCCATCTGTCGACCTTCCCGACATGGAGTATGCCGAAGAGCTGGCGCCCATCCTGAATGCCAACGACCTGAAGCAGACGCTATCTCAAGGGAGGTTCCCCGGAGGGTTCGCCTGACTGAAGTGGCATTAGCCCCCGTTGTATGCCCATCCAGGATGGTTCGTCCGATCCGAGCAAGCATTTGTTATTGATCTACCGACTACGACGGTCTTAAATCGACTTGCCATTGCGTTTCGTAGGGAGGATGTGATGAGCAACGTGGTGTCAATTCGCAAGGCCACGCCTCGCGTGGAAGTGGTCGGAGCCAGTGGCGAATGGGTCGTCCGCATCATAGAGACCGACCAGGAAATTACACGCTCATTCGGCCTGGAATCGTTTGCGCTGTCCTTCGCTGAAGGCCAGCGGATACGGCTACATCTCGACAAGGTTGTGCGGCTTCAGGACCCTCCTGCGGCTAGGTAACCTCAGTACCTGGACGGTGTTGGACGATTCCATGGCTGGTGAGATGCTTGCGGTGTGACGTCTCTCGTCCGCCGGACGCAAGGGCGGCGGGCACCTTTTGAATTGACAAGGCGCGGGCTGATTGACAACCTTTGGCTGTAAATGCGCTTTGCCTCAAATTTCCACTGGAGGGACTGCATGAAGAAAGAATACAGCAAGCCAGTACTGACCAAACGTGGGCGTCTCAGCGCAGTGACGGCGCAATTGGCACCCAGTGTTGAACCGCGATCCACATCCTAAGCAAACCACGGCCCTGCAACAAAAGCCCGCTGGCTTCGGTCGGCGGGTTTTGTTCTGACGCGTGGTAGGAACCGGCGATGAGGCTGTTCCTCGTCGCACTCGTTGTTTTGTCTTTGATGGCCGTCGGCTTCTGGCTGGCGGCCCAGTTGTTCCTGCCTCACTGATCGAGCTCCAGCGGCTCATGATCTGGTTGCTCGTGCCACATGACCTGGCGGAAGTCGCGCTTGTCGACCTGCTGGCCGCAGATCGGGCATGGGTGAAATCGATCGTGCCCGTCCTGCGGTTGGTGTGGCTTGCCGGGCTTAGGCGGTCCAAGGTCGGCTATTCTGGTCATGCTCGAACGAACACGATTTCGCGGCAAAAGTTCCGTCAGTTGCTCTTCTCAGTTGGTGAAAGACATCGCACCAAAAGCGATAGTCATCTGGTCGACCGTCGAAATGAGCCTCCAAAGCGCACTGCGCCACGGCGGTCGCCGCTTCCAACCCGTAGAGATCGACCGCAGATTGAGCGGCCTGATCTCGGTACATGCGAGGCGAGGAGGAATTGCAGCGCACCTATTTCGTCTGGCAGGTCGGACTTCATCGAATCGGAATGGGTTTTTTACACATTCGTTTATCTATTCATGGTTTCTAATACATATGGCATCCAACGCGTTCACCCGGATTTGGTTTGCTTTGAGCCGCCTAAGGCGCGCCACGAACGGTAACG
>NZ_JAMYVM010000052.1:0-9828 GCF_040324035.1 Mesorhizobium sp. M0016
ATATGGAAGCAGACACGATAGCCGATCAGCTCGGCGAGATCGTGAAGTCCACAGCAGACAAGACCGAGCATGCCGTGCGCGAACGAATTTCCGATACGCCTCAGCGTCAAACCTAGCCTGATGGTCCTGGATCAGCGATAGACGGTTCCAGAAGGCGTGCATAATAGTCGCGCTGATCGCTGCGCGTGGAGCTCGATCATGCCCTTCAAAGCACGTGGAAGATGGGCGGACGGGGACTTAATTCCTGACCACCTTGCAACCTGTTAGATTTTCCGACTGGCCAGCAATCTTGTCAGCCAGTCAGGATCCATTTCGGGAACAGAGGACAAAAGCCGTTCGGTGTAAGCGGCATGCGGAGGTGTGAGAACCACGCTCTTCAATCCCTGCTCGACGACTTTGCCGCCGTGCATGACGACAATCTCGTCTGCTATCGCGCGCACCGTGGCAATGTCATGGGTAATGAAGATGTAGCTCATCCCGAGTTCACGCTGTAGGCGCATCAGAAGCTTGAGGATCTCCTCCTGCACAATTTGGTCGAGCGCGGATGTGATCTCGTCGCAGATGATAAGCTCCGGTTCGGCAGCCAATGCCCGCGCGATGCAGACGCGTTGTTTTTGGCCACCTGATAGCTCGCCAGGTAGACGTTCCAGAAAATCCTCGCTCATCTCGACCATGTGCATAAGTTCGCTTATCCGGCGATCTCTCTGCGCGCCTTTGAGGCCGAGGTAGAATTCGAGTGGCCGCTCTAAGACTTCTTCGACCGTTTGGCGCGGATTAAGGGCGTTGTCGGGCATTTGATAAATCATCTGGACGCGACGCAGGACCTCCTTGGGCCGCGCCTTCAGGCTCTTGGAAAGGAGCTGGCCTGCGAAAGAAATCGAACCCGAACTTGGCGGCAAGAGTCCGGTAACGACTCGAGCGAGCGTCGATTTCCCAGAACCGGATTCGCCGACCACAGCGACTGTTCTTCCGCGCGGAACCTTGATGGAGACATCCTGGAGCACCTTGACCCCTCCGGCATAAGCCGCGGTGACGTTGTCTATCGTCAAGAGATAGTCATCGGCTGGAACTTCGGGCTTGGCGAGCTTGCGGACTGCCCAGAGCGTCCTCGTATATTCCTGGCTGGGGGAGGCCAGCATCTGGCGTGTGTCAGCCACCTCCACGGTAACTCCGTGTCGCAGAACCATGATGCGATCCGCCATTTGCGCCACCACCGCCAGGTCATGCGTTACGTAGATTGCAGCAGTACTGAATTCCTCAACGATGTTGCGAATGGAGGCAAGGACTTCAACCTGCGTGGTCACATCGAGCGCCGTTGTTGGCTCGTCGAATATTATGAGGTCCGGTCGACAAGCCATTGCCATCGCTGTCATGGCCCGTTGCAACTGCCCGCCTGAGACCTGATGAGGATAGCGAAAGCCTATGCTCTCGGGTTCTGGGAGCTGAAGACGCCGATAAAGATCCACGGCGCTCCGGTTCGCCTCTTCCCGGCTGACGATTCCATGCGCCACCGCGGTTTCGATGGTTTGTTCCAAAAGTCGATGTGCCGGATTGAAGGAGGCCGCCGCGCTTTGCGCGACATAGGCAATGCGGGAGCCCCGGAGACGACGGCGCCCCTTTTCATTGACTGCCAGGAGATCAATCCCGTCGAACAGGACCGAGCCCTGTGTGATCCGGCAGCCCGGTTTGGCATAGCCCATTGCGGCAAGGCCAATGGTGGACTTGCCGGCGCCTGACTCGCCGATTAGGCCAAGAACCTCCCCCCGCTTCAGCGTAAGATCGATCCCGCGGACGATGGGATGCCACTGTTCGTCCGAGGATCCCTCCACATGCAGATTGCGGATTTGCAGTAGATCCTTTCCTTTTTCGCGTGAGCCTGGATCGCTACTTTTCATCCCGCAACCCGCTTGTTGCGTGCAGGTACCAGTCCACAACGAAATTTACGGATACGGTAAGAAGAGCTATCGCGCCGGCCGGAAGCAGCGGCGTGACATAGCCGTAAGTGATCAGGGTTGCGTTCTCGCGCACCATTGATCCCCAATCGGCCGTCGGCGGCTGAATACCGACTCCGAGGAACGACAGCGCCGCGACTGTCAGGAACACGAAGCAGAATCGCAAGCCGAACTCGGCGACCAGTGGAGGCATGACATTGGGAAGGATTTCCTTGGCGATGATCCATCTCGGTCCCTCGCCGCGCAATCGCGCCACCTCGACATATTCCATCACGGCCACGTTAAGCCCAACGGCGCGAGAAAGCCGAAAGACACGGGTGGAATCGAGAAGCGCAATGATAACAATCAGGCTGGTGATCGACGAGCCGAAGATCGACAGAAGCACCAGCGCGAAGATCAGACTCGGGATCGACATCAGCACGTCCACCGCACGCGACAAGATCTGGTCGAGCCACCCCCTATACAATGCGGCAAGGAGGCCGAGCGACACGCCTACCGCGAAGGAGAGCAATGTAGTCGCGACCGCGATAGCGATGGTGTTGCGCGCACCGTAGATCAAGCGGGTGAGCATGTCGCGGCCGAGCTGGTCGGTTCCCAATTTGAATTCCTGATTCCACGGCGCGAAGGCTTCGCTGAAGACCTGCGTCTCGCCATATGGGGCTATCCAGTGCGCGAAGACCGCAACAAGGACGTAGCCAACGATCACCACGATGCCGAACCATGCACTAAGCGGTGCCTTCTTCAGCGCTGTTGTCGCCCGGCTGGCACGCGAGCGCCTCAGCCTCTGAACCGCCGCGATAGATTGGGATCTGGTCATCGTGGGTGCAAGAGCCTGGGGTTGGTGGCGATGGAAATAATGTCGGCCAGCAGGTTGAGAAGGATGTAGGTCGCGGCGAAAATCAGGGCACAGGCCTGGACAACCGGAACATCCCTGGATTTTACCGCATCAACCATCAGTTGGCCGATCCCGGGATAGACGAAAACGACCTCGACCACGACCACTCCGACGATGAGATATGCCATATTGAACGCCACGACAGTGACGATGGGAGCCCAGGCATTGGGTAGGGCATGCCTCAGCACGATCACCATCGGGGACATTCCCTTGAGGCGCGCCATATCGATGTAGGGGCTTGCGAGCATGTTGATGATGGCCGCTCGGGTCATGCGCATCATGTGGGCCACGATCACGAGTGTAAGGGTGATTGCCGGCAGCGCCACTTTCCAGAGGTGCTCCCAAAATGGGGTCTGATCGTTCACATTCGACAATGTCGGAAATTTGGGAACCGCATTGAGTGCCCAGGTCAGTGAGATACTGAGCCAATGGGGCAGGGATTGAGCGAAATCGGATGCAATGAACGTGTCGCGCGAGATCACCAGGTAGGCGAGCATATAGGCGACGAAAAACTCCGGGAACGAAATAGTTGTCAGTGTCACGGCATTCACCAGCCGGTCGAACCAGCCGTTGCGGTACAGCGCGGCGAGAATGCCAAGCCCAAGCGCCAGCGGAACCGCTATCAGCGCGGTCACCGCTGCAAGAAACATCGTATTGTAGAGGCGTGGCGCGATGATCTCGGCCACGGTACGCCGATATCCGGTGCGGCTCGCGAACGAAGAGCCGAAGTCGCCGTGAAGCATTTGCGCGACCCAGACGAAATAGCGCTCGACAGGCGGACGATCGATGCCGATTTCCCGCTGAAAGGCGGCGACCGTTTCGGGCGTCGCCGACTGCCCGAGCGTGGCCTTGGCGAAGTCGCCCGGAAGCATCGCGATGGCAGAGAAGATGATGATGGACACGATGAACAAAGTGACCAGGCCGAGGCCAAGGCGCTGCAGAACCGTTCTTGCGACGGGGTTCATGTGAGTGCCGTCTCCCTTTGGGCGGCAGTCCTGCACTCGGAGCAAGCCGACCGGAGCCTCACAACCATCGTGGCCCCGGCCGCCTTTTCATGCCGTGGCGATCCACCAGCGTTCGGCCATTTTCAGTCCATCGTTCTCCCAGTTGGGCGCCACTTCGCCATGTGCGAGCTTTTTGGATTGGGCGCTGACGAAATTGTTGAAGACCAGCACGATGCTGCCGCCATCGTCGTGGGCTAGTTGCTGCATCTCGGCATACATTCCCGCTCGCTTGGCCTCGTCCGTCTCGGCCCGCGCCTTAACAAGCAATTCGTTGAAATGGGGATTTTTCCAGAACGACTCATTCCAGCTGGAGTCCGCGGCGAAGGCTTGCGTGAACATCCAGTCGGCCGTCGCTCGACCGCTCCAATAGGATGCGCACCAGGGTTTCTTGAGCCAGATATTGTCCCAATAAGCGTCCTCGGCCTCCCGCACGACATTGACGTCGATGCCGCATTGGGCTGCCGTCTCGCGAATGAGCGAAGCCGCATCCACCGCGCCTGCAAAAGCGGCATCGGCGACCGAGAGATCCACCTTCAGGTTCTCCATTCCGGCCTTTTTCAGGTAGTGCTTGGCTTTTTCCGGATCGAAGTTGTGTTGCGGTTGCGGATCCTTGGCGAATTTGATCGCTGGCGCGATCGGGTTGTCGTTAGCCACGGTGGCGTGGCCGAGAAAGATCTTGTCGACGATTTCTTGGCGATTGATCGCCCATTTCAATGCCATTCGCACGTCTGGATTATCAAACGGCGCCATCGCGGCATTCATCGGCAAGGTATAATGTCCGTAGCCGGTGACCTCGACGATTTCCACCTTCGGATTGCGTTTCAACATGCCGAGGGTCTTGAGGTCGGCGCGGCCGATATAGTCCACCTCGCCCGTCGACAAGGCCGCCATGCGAGCGGCAAGATCTGTGATGGCGATGAATTCCACCTCGTCGAGATAGGGCTTGCCGTTTTTGAAGTAGTTTGGATTGCGCTTGAGTTTCGCCGAAACGCCGGGCTGGAAATTCTCAAGGAGGAAAGCGCCGGTGCGAACCCCTGAAGCCCAGTCCGCCTTGCCGTCCTTGGCTGGCATGATGACCAGATGGTAGTCACTCATGATGTAAGGGAAATCGGCGTTGCCGCTCTTGAGCGTGAAGACCACCGTTTCCGGGCCGTCCGCCTTGATCCCGGCGACGGACTCCAACAGCGACTTCGCCGCCGATTTTGTGTCCTTGCCCATGTGATATTGCAATGACGTCACGACGTCATCCGCCGTCACAGTCTTGCCGTTGTGGAAGGTTGCGCCTTTGCGCAGCTTGAAGGCCCAGGTCTTGGCCCCATCCGAAGATTCGAAGCTCTCGGCGAGGTCCGGTTGGACATTGCCTTTGGCGTCGACCTCAGTGAGGCTGTTGGATAGCGAGCCCGAAAACGCGGTTTGTGTGAACGTATCGGGGTAGCCGGCCGGATCGATTGAATCCGTCGTCGCGCCATGAGCCATGCCGAGCTTGGCGAAGCCGCCGTGCATCGGTTCGGCACGCGCCCTGGCGACGAAGAGCGTGTCGGCGGCGGCGACCGTCAGGCCTGCGGCTATCCCAAGATGAATGAAGTCGCGGCGGGAAACTTTGCCGCCACCGACCAGGCTTTGCGCGAGACCAAGCTTGTATTCAGATTCTGACATTTGACTCTCCCATTGCGGAGTTCTCCGCGTTATTTTTTTCAAGCACCTGCGAACAAATCTGCTAGTTGGCTTCGGCCATCTTTCTTCGAATTTTTCCAATCCCAATCGGCTTTTGGGCCAATCAGGCCGTCACATAGATGCTGCCGGCTTCGACGGTGACTGGAAATGTGCGAGCGCGAATGGACGGATCGACCAAGGCTTCACCTGACTTGATGTCGAATTCCCAGCCATGCCAGGCGCATCGAACGATCTCGTTTTCGCGATGATAGATGAATTGCGCTTGTTCAACGGGCGCGGTTGTCCCGCATTGCGGTCCCTCGCAAAGTGGAGCGCCGCGGTGCGGACAGACATTCAGCAGCGCGTGGAATGAATCTCCGATGCGGAAAATCCCGACCGAAAGGCTGCGGATCTTGGCGATAAACGGAGATCCTGTTTCGATCTCGTCGACGCGGCAGATATATGTCTTCTCGGGCATCGTATGCTTCCTCAGGCAGCATTCGCGGCTTGCGCACGGGGGATGCGTTTGTAGACTTCCAACGCATTCAGTCCCATGATCTTGCTCTTCCAGGCAGGAGGGATTTGCAGCGTGTTGGCATCGTCGTAATCCCAGTGCGGATAGTCCGACGCAAACATCAGCGTGTTTTCCCCGTCCATCGCTTCGAGCGTGGACCAGAGATGTTGGATGTTTGCAGGTTGCTCCAGCGGCTGCGTGGAAAAGCGGATGTTGCGCCGGCAATATTCCGATGGCAGCATCTTCAGCCATGGCGTCTCTTTACGCAGCGCTTTGTAGTCGGCATCCAGGCGCCACAGGACCGACGGAACCCAGGCGACACCGCACTCGATGATCACGAAGTAGAGGTCCGGCCACTTCTCGAAGACGCCATGGGCGATCATGCTTGCCACGTGCGACATCGCGGACATGTGCAAAATGGCGTGCGTTTCCCAGAAGAATGTCGTGGGCGCAGGCGCAATGGCAGTTGAATTCACGCCGCCATGCCCGCCCAGATGTATGGCGAACGGCAACCCTACTTCAGCGCAAGCTTCGTAGATCGGATGGTAGAACGGGTCTCCATACGGCTTGACGGACCCTTGGGAAGCGAGAACCTGGACCATACGCGGATGACTGCCCAGACGGCGTATCTCGGCGGCAGCGAGCTTCGGATCCTGTGGTGCGATGATGATCGAACCCATGAAACGATCGTCTTTCGGCAGCCATTGGTTGATCTGATAGTCATTGTAGGCGCTGACCAGGGCGCTGGCATAGTAAGGATTGGCGAGGGTCGACGCCTCGATCGGCTCATCGCCGGTGAGGATCGCCACGTCGACTTTGTACTTGTCGAGGTGCTTCTCTTTCATGATGAGATAATTGTCGGCTTCCGTCTTCGGACGGACGTCCTTGCGGGAGAAGTCCTGCGGATGAAACCAGGGGCGATGGCCATGCGGAAATGCGCCGACTGGACCTGTTTTCTCGCCCTCGGTGAACATGTCTTTCCACAAGCCGGAAAGGTATGGCGTCAACACGGTGGCGCTTGACCAGTAATTGTGACAGTCGCAATCAACTATGAACACTTTGTTCCGCTCCGTGGCCCGTCCCGGCGGTGCGCCGGCCGATGATCTGGTGCAGCTTCCCCCTTGAGTATTGTTTGATCAAGCTTATGGTAGGCAGGAACATGATCGAATTTTTCGATCGGGATTTCCATGCAGCTTGATCACATCGAAACCTTTCTCGACATCATCGAATCGAGAAATTTCAATCGCACCGCAGATCGGTTGGGCTTAACCCAATCGACAATCAGCACCCGCATCAAGAACCTGGAGAGCGCAATCGGATCTGAACTGTTCCAACGCGGACGCGCCGGGGCAGAGCCGACTGCCGCAGGGCGCCGGTTCGAAGCCTACGCAAGATCTCTGGTATCCACTTGGTCGCAGGCTCGCCACGATGTCCGGGCCTTCAACCGTTTCGAAGGCACCTTGCGCGTTGCCGCCCAAGTGGGCATGACCCGCTCAGTCCTGCCCGGGTGGGTCGAAACCCTGTGCCAAGCACTTCCGAAGTCCTCAATCCATGTCGAGTCGGATTATTCGAACCAGATGGTCAGCGACCTCAGCATGGGAAACCTGGATATCGCGGTGCTTTATGCCCCCCGCTACTTGCCTGAGATCGCATACGAGCACCTGATGGTCGAGGAATATGTAATGGTTTCGACTGCCGCCAGAAACCTGTCGGACGTCGATCCCGACACCTACATCCGACCAGGCTACACCGTCGTGCTGGAGAAAACGCACGCAGAGATGCTGGCCCAATTGGCGATCTGCCGACTTTCGACCGGATCGGAAGCTCTGGCGGAGATCATGCTCCGGCGAACGGGCGGCACTTGCTACATGCGCAGCGATGATGCGCGCAGGTTTACCGGTGAGCTTCCATCGTTCCTGGTCGAAGGAGCGCCGACCTTGCACCAGCCAGTCCATACGGCGATACTGGCACGCCGCAAACACGAACCGATCATTCGCAAAGGCATCCGTGCTCTCCATCTCGCTGTTATGTCGCTGGAGGTTTAATCGATATTCCCGATCATAACGCTGGAATAATATTGCTGTTCAGCGGGGTAAGAACTGGCATGTTCGCTCGACCTAACGCCGAGCCGCACGATGAATGCATACGCCTCCATCCAAGCCTCAGATGTCGTGCCCACCATGCGTCAGCGGCGATGGGCACAAAAGACGCGAGATATAGTGCTCTGCCGTCGCGTGATAGACGAGACGCACGATGTGAAAACATTTGTTCTCACATCTGCCGCTGGTCGGATGTTCTGCTTCAGCGCGGGCCAGTATGTTCTCGTGCACCTCAGGATCAACGGCGCCACAATAACGCGCGCCTACTCGGTATCGTCACCGCCGACGCGACCGCTTGATCTTCAGATCACCGTGAAGCGAACGCAGGGCGGGCTCACTTCCAACTGGATCCATGACCATTTGACGCCGGGCAGCGAGATCGAGATCGAAGGGCCGCTCGGTTCGTTCAATCTGGATAAATTGCCGTCGGAGAAACCTGTTTTCCTTTCGGGCGGGAGCGGCGTGACTCCGACCATGTCAATGCTGCGTGCGCTTACAGACCGCGCAGACGACAGGGAGATCCGCTTCATTCACAGCGCGAAAACCCCAGGCGACATCATCTTCCGAGCGGAACTGGAAGCACTTGCCGCTCGCTTTCCCAATATTCAAGTGACTTTGGTTTGCGGCCAGGGAGGTCCCGCTTGGACGGGTGCAACCGGCCGAATTGATGGTCGGATGCTGCTGAGCCTGGTTCCCGATCTTCAAAAGCGCACTGTTTTTGCCTGTGGGCCCGAAGGGTACATGAAGACGGCACGCGCCTGCCTTGATGCAATAGGCTTCCCGCCAGCGCAGTATCACGAGGAGAGTTTCGGAGGCAGCAATGGTTCTCGGTCGGAATTGGGCTTGGCGATTTCGTCTTCGGTCCGTTTTGTCCGCTCGGGTGTGGAGCATCGCTGCGCGCCCGGAGAGACCCTGCTGGACGCGGCGCGGAACTGTGGCATCTACATCCCAACCGCCTGCCAGCAGGGCGTTTGCGGAACGTGCCGAATAGCCAAACTATCCGGCGAGGTTACCATGGACGATTTAGGCGGACTGAATGCTAAAGAGAAATCTGCCGGCTATGTCCTGGCATGTTGCAGCCGCCCGCGAGGGACGGTTTTGCTCGACGCTTAGCTCGGCGTTGTTGACTGTTGGAAGATTCCGTCGGCGCACGCATCGGCGTCAGGGTCTAACCCAACGGCTCGACGCTCGAAGCTGTCAGTCCGTTATCGGCCCCCAAATGAGACGTTGGAAGCATTGAGGGCAGGGGACAGTTCGTGGCGCAAACGAGATAGCAGCTCCGAGTAGTCATCGCTGTTCGCGAAACGGTCGATTTCTGGACATCGCAATGTCGGGTATGGACTAACGCGCTATCTCGGCTCGAGGACCAATTCAGGTACGCGCCTGACATTAGGTATTGAGCATAGATCCGTGCGTCCCGGAAAGCGGACACGGCACGATCCGGGTTAGGCGAGTAAGATACGCTCGATGACGGCGGCGCGCGCGGGAACGTCGCAACCAAGGATGAAGCTGTTGCTGGAGTCGAGCGGGCATTCACGCGGCCATGCCGGAGCAGATCGGCGCTACGACGGCCCAGCAGCCTTTGTCGCGGGGGGTTGTGTGCGTCAAGTTCTGCAAAATGGGGCAGCCATGATGCTGGTCATGCGGCTTGGCGCAGAGCGAGCTTCTTGTGCTCGCGCAGGTCGTCCATGTTGATGTATCGGTTGGCCTC
>NZ_JAMYVM010000053.1:0-6491 GCF_040324035.1 Mesorhizobium sp. M0016
TCAACGGCAACAAGACGTCGCAAACACTCCAGCCTGGCACCTACTGTAGCGGCATGAGCCTCAGCGGCAACGTCACCCTGCAGCCCGGCGTCTACGTCGTGCAGGGCGGTATGAAGGTCAACGCCAACGCGGTCGTCGCGGGCAGCGGGGTAACCATCTTCATGGCAGGCAGCAACACTGTCAGCATGAACGGCAACGCCAAGGTGACGCTGAGCGCGCCTACCTCCGGAGCCTATTCCGGCGTGCTGTTCTATGGCGACAGGACCGGGACTGCGGCGCAGAGCACCTTCAATGGCACAGCGGACTCGCTTTTGACCGGCGCCATCTATTTTCCCAGGCAGCAGGTCAACTATCTTGGCAACTTCTCGGGGAACGGTGGCTGCACTCAGGTCGTCGCCGACACCATCCAGTGGTCCGGCAGTACGACCATCAAGCAGGACTGCACCAGCCTCGGGATGAAGAACATTCCGGCGACGCAATCTGTTCAGCTCGTCGAGTAGCGGGATGGGTGGGCGGACCTTGCGCATTGTCCTGGACAAATCCGGGATAGCTGCCGTCGAGTTTTCCATGTTGCTGCCCATCCTGTGCCTCGTCTGCCTCGGCATCGCCGACGGCTGGTCCTACGTAACGAGTTACCTGCAGATGCGCGCGGGCGTTAAAACCGCGGCCAATCTCGTAATGGCCGGCGCGTCCAATGACACCGGAACGCAGGCGGTCGCGCTTTCGAGCTGGAACGACAAGCCCGAGGACGCCGCGGTCGTACTGGTCCGCTCCTATTTGTGCGGCGCCACGGTCGTGGATGCGACCACCATTTGCGGCGGAACGAAGCTGCCGACCGTCTTCGTCCAGATAACGGCGACGGGCACCTGGGTGCCCCCGTTTAACTTCGGTGTCTTCCCGGACCCGCGCGCGATCAGTCATCAGCAGGTGATCCGTGTCCGCTGAAAGGATCGGATCCAGGTGGCGCCGTGACTGCTCCGGCGCAGCCGGGCTGGAATTCGCCTTGATCGCGCCTTTCCTGGTGATGCTTTTGTTCGGAATCTTCGCCTTCGGCTGGGCCATGAATGCCGTGTCGACCGTCCGCTATACACTGGAAACCTCTTCCCGGGCGCTGCAGCTGAACAACACGCTTTCGCAGAGCGACATCCAGGCCATCGCCACGCAGAAATTGGTGAACCTGGGTCTGAAGAGCGTCATTGTGACGATCGCGACCGACCCTGCCAGCGGCGGTTTCAAGATGGCGCATCTGACCGCCAGCTATGCCTTCGTCATCGCTTTCCCGTATTTCGACCAGTATCCGATAAATTACGCCACGACCGTCACGGTGCCCCTGGTTGCTAGCTAGGCGTACGACCGGCTTTCATTGAGTTGGCGGCCCTGTATTCAGCTTCCCAAGGCAATGCGTCGAAGTCGGGCTTGTGCCCCGCTTCACGGTAGGCGGCCTGAGTGAGGAAACCTGCTTTGTCCCGCTCCACAACGCAAACAAATGGCGGAGTGCCCGGGCACCTATAAACGCCTACAGCTTTTTCCATGCAACAGGTGTGCTACGGGTGCTCGGAGATGTCGTCCTTCATTACGATGACAGAACAAGAGCGAGGACAGCAGCGGCCCGGCATCACTGAAAGGGTGCGGGTTGGTAAAATTCGTACAACTCTTTTCATTGCGGAGAGAGTTTCGGCGAGCTTATTAATGTGTCGTTTGCCATTGCCTTTTCTGGGAGGCTGCGATGGTTGCAACGCCCATAGATATCGCTCGAGCGGCCACTACGGCCACCTTGCTGATGCGCCAGAAGTCCATGGCGGAACCCGCCACATTTCGCCGGGACATGGATCAATCGCGCAGGGCCATCCGAGCCTCACGCGAGCTTCTGAAGCGCCTTGGTCACGTCGTCGCGACGTGGCGCTAGGCTGGGAAGATGCCGACCCGTCTACTGTTGCCGTCTCCGCCTTTCAAGCCGACGTTCTCCGCTCTGCATTCCGAGCCCTAGTAGGGGAAACGGGTACGCCTGAGTGTCAATGGCGCGATTTAGCCAAGGCCCTGGTGCGCGATTTCACTGGGTGCGAGCTGATCGAAACTGGCTTGGTGGATTGGATCGTCAGCAAGTAGCCGCTGCCCGCCAGCGGCCCAGCAGCGGTCTGCGGGGACTTTGCAGCGGACGCGCTGGGCCTGACCGGTGGGGCGGTGTGGTATCCGCCGGCTGGCGAACATATGCGCCTCCTGCCAACGCCAGCGAAACATCCAAACGAACGAGGCGATCTAACCGCGATCTCGCCATCCAAGGCCAACACATAGGCCGATAGCAAAGGCCTATAATCGCTGAGAGAACGAAAATGGCCGACGCCATGGTTGGGGAACCCGGGTGGGTAGGCGCCGGCCACAAGTGGAACAAGCCCGCCGCGCCACACACATGGCTGATTTGTCATCACGTGGTTATGGTGTGATCGCGCAGGGCTGCACCAGCGGAACTTAGTAAACGCCGCTTGGTAAGCGATCCTCGACGCGATCGTTCATCGCCACGACGACTTGGGAAACTTGACGGCTGCAGCCTTCTGCCATGTCAAGCTCAAGTCGTTAACAGCGGCCGCCCGGTCATGAGCAGGCATGCGCCCATCCTAGCATATCGCGCTGCCGGTATCGCAAGGCGCCGGCAGCAAGGGGAGGCGACCAGAGCCGATGTGAAGGGACTAGGCAGCTAATATTCGCTTGCGCTAATTTAAAAGTGCCGTAACGTCATGCTCAGCCTTTTGCGGAGGCGCAACGGTGGGGAAGTATGATGAGAGTTGCTGCGTTGTGTGCGGCGATCGTGATCGCTGGGACTGGTGTCGCTGTTGCCAAGGAGAAGAAGGTGGTGGTGAGTGACGCCACGGACCTTTGCTCTACGAAGCACTCGGCCAAGAAGCAGGTGCTCGAGCTGGACTGCAGGCCGACCGGAACCGCCAAATTGCCGGCCGATGGAACGCCGGAAAAGCCGCGCCTCGGATACGACACCGATCCGTGGCTGGTTAAAGGCCTTTAGAGACTAGCCGATGGCAATACAGCGCGGCTAAGGGGAATGTGCGCTGGCGGTGAAGCCTCTTTGTTCTCTCATCGGTGGAACATTGTCGCCTGGAAACGCTTCGGACGGTGCACTGCCCCATCAGTGCAACGTTCCCTTCCTTGTTTGCACTGGCCGGCTGCCGAAAGGTGGCCGGCTTTTTTGTATATAACCGCGACCTGATGTTTGGGATTGTTGATGGACAGCCGCGAGTGGCCGCTGCTGGCCTAGCGTCTAGGATTGGAATACGTAGAGGCGAGATCACCAAGGCAGGAATGGCCAGACTAAACAGCGGTTTCGTCTGTTAGCCGCGACGCCGGCGATAATTGAATTCAGAAGGGCGTCGGCCCGGCTGCACAGCCGGGCCAAGGCTGGAAGAGTTCCGCTCCCGCCCAGCACGATACGCATCGCACCTGGCCGCAAGCGGTACCAATGGCTCGCCTATTCCGCCGCGTCTTTTCGGCAGGAAACCCTCGGCCTCATCACAATGGAGGGCGACATTCGCAGCGCCCTATGGAACCATCCAGAGTGACATAGGCTGTTTCATGCAACTTCCTGATGACATCAGGAGGCCTGTTAAGCATGCCAGTTGTTCGCGCTCGTAGCTCAGATGCAGGTTGGAGCTCTGCCTAGTGCACCAGTATCGGAAGCGAGAACTAGGAACCGGGAGTGCTGCGGATAGATTGCCGCAGTGGAGCTTTTATCAGCGCATGGCAAGGGCTGCCTTTCTCTCCACGTTGGCGGTCGTCCTGTTGCTCGCGCTATTGCCAGACCACTTGCTGCACGCCCTCGGATTGGCCCTTACGTCTCATCACGACAAGCTCAACCACGCCGCCGCGTTCGCCACCTTGTCGGCTTTGGGTAGCCTCGGCTGGCCCCAACAGGTGGTCCGGCTGGCGGTTCTACTTGCTTTAACGGGCGCAGCGATCGAAATCCTTCAATGCGTCACAGGCCGTGACATGAGTGTCTTCGACTGGTTTGCCGACTGCGCCGGAATGGCATACGGGCTGAGAACTATGAGCTGGGT
Source organism: Mesorhizobium sp. M0016 (assembly GCF_040324035.1). Taxonomy (NCBI): domain Bacteria; kingdom Pseudomonadati; phylum Pseudomonadota; class Alphaproteobacteria; order Hyphomicrobiales; family Phyllobacteriaceae; genus Mesorhizobium; species Mesorhizobium sp. M0016. The sequence continues at coordinate 4,062 of NZ_JAMYVM010000053.1, forward strand.
GAACGAGATTCTGGGCGAACCGGTTATTTGATCGCCACAGGCTCCGCTTTACCGCCGCTGTCTTGGCCCCACTTGCCAGCCTCACGCCCGGGGCCGCCTTCGATCACCCTCGCTATTTCAATTTCCGACGCAAAGGCCGATAGCAAGGCGAATGGGTTTCAGGCCGCTCACCATTTAGACTTAGGTCCGATTCTTTCGCGCAAATGGCCGAAGCCGGAAACATTTCTCCTTCTACTTTGTTGCAGTGGCCGTGCCGCTGAGGAGAACATGCACAGTGCCTCTATCAAACGAACTGCGCGACGTACCTTTAGAATTCCAATGCCCCTCCTGTTCACGCCCTATGGTGAGAAGGGGATCCTGGCTGAAAACGATTGCCGGTTTCAAATGCGATAGCTGCAGGTCCAGAGTGCGGCTCGGCTACGAAGAGAAGCTGGCCATATTCGACCGGCACCTTAAGCGAGGCGCGCCGGATCTGGGCCGACGACCAATGGAGTGCGATCCCGGCAACGGTTCCTGAGAGTGTGTCGGCAATTCAAGCTCCAACTGCTTGCGGTCTGCCGCAAGTCCAAGCTTTCATCTGGTCGCAGGGTCAGGCGGCTCTTCCGTTCGTACGGAACCGATGATGGCGAGAGGTTTCGATGCGTCGGAGCACCGAGCAGGTCTACACGTTTTTCGTAGCGACCACCAATCTCTAGCTGACCACTTCAACGCTTTGACGAGGTGCGAGCAACTTGATTTTCAATAGTCTTTTTCGGGCCAAGATGCGCGCCGCCTCTGCGATGCGGCCTCCGTAAGCATCGGCGACGAATGATAGCGTCGACAGGTCAATAATGAGGTCACCGACCGCGCCCGCCAAGACATTGGACCCGGGCCCAAATTGATGCACCAGCGCCCGCACTTCCTTAAGTGCCGTCGAGACTTCACCCGCATCCAGCAGCGCCTCGATGTGATCGAAAATCTGCATCCCGACCTCCCGCTTGCGCCTCACACGCTGAGCCCCCTCGAATGGAAAGGAAAACGATGGCAATATCGCGCGAAAAGAAAGCGCCTGCCAAGGTGCTCGCGGACGAGGCGGCCCGCGACTTCATATCGCATCGCAGCAGGGAGGCGGTGCTGAAGGATATCGTAGCACTTGCCGACCGCTTGGCGTCGAAATCGAGACCGCCATCCGCAGCCGCGTCGCCGCCGCCGATGCCATTCCCCGCCAGGCGGGCAGGGGAGCGGCACTGATCGTCATGGGCGTGGCGCGGCGCACCGGCGAGGAGCTCTTCTTCGGCGAGACGGCCACCGGCCTGCTGCAGCGCTGCCCGTGCCCGGTGGTGCTGATCTCCGATTCCAGGCTGCGCCGTGATGACGAGGGCAGGGAAGAGCTGCGGTCGGGAACGGGTGGAGCTTGATCTCCCGGCCCTTGAGGGGGTTGAGGAGTGGTCCGCGTAGCGGACAGAAAGCCAATTGCTCGGCTTTCTGAATGACGAAAGCCGGCAGGCCAGAGGGAGTCGCCGCGTGTCAAGCGCTGGCCTCTTCTCGGCAATAAACTCTCGATATGTGACCGATCTCGTGATGCGACAAAGTCCCACTAGGGAGGAAAGAGACGAAGCCTTCTGTCCGCCTTGGGAAGCCAACCGGAAGGTCTGCTTTGTGCCTCATATCGGCCGATAGGGCGTTCCTATCCGTGCCGATAAGCGGACGTAAATGGAGGACACGCCACGAACGGCTTGCGCCCTCACCCGAGGCGGTTTGCGGGCGCCGACCGTGCGGGCGGGTTGTATGATGCCCGGCGTGTTGGCCGGTTTAGAATGGAAGCTTGATTTCGCCCACCGAGAGAGGCCTACCGGCCGCTATGAGCGCCGCAACCGTCTCTCTGTTCTGTTGCCGGCGCTTCACGAGGCCGTTCAGCACCCTGTCGAGAGATATCGCGCCGGCGCCGGCTACGGCCAGGACGAACATGCCGCCCGTTATGGCGAGATCCTTTTCGAAATGCATCAATTCGTTCTGGTTGGCGAAATTGGTGTGGAACAAAGCTGCCGTTGCCAAACAGAACAGTCCGAGCGCGACCGCGCCCAGACGCGTCAGCAGACCGAGGCCGATCGAAAAGCCAGCTCCCAGCTGCAGCGCTATGGTGGCCATCAAAAGCGGCAGGCTGACGCCGAGCGCCGTCATTGCCTTGGCTGCACCGGCGAAATGCGTCGCCAGCTCCAGGCCTTCATGCACGAAGAGCAATGAGAGCAGCAGGCGACCGTCAGCAGGGTCAAGTCGGTGAGATGTGGTTCCAGGCGGTTTGTGTCGTTGTCACGATGGGCTCCAGGCGATGGGAAAGGGGCAGGCGCCTTGCAGCACCTGCCTGGTTTACTTGGTCACCTTGGTGTCGATGGCCTTGTGGAGGTCTTCGAGTTCTTCACAGCCGGCGGGACACAGCTTCTGCAGCGACGC
>NZ_JAMYVM010000054.1:0-6474 GCF_040324035.1 Mesorhizobium sp. M0016
TCGAACCATTCGACGATAGACCTGCCGGCCAAAGGGACCAGCATATCGCCGCAATCGGCAGAGACGGCCGGATGAAATGGCAGGTCTCCAACGGTTATGGCAAACGCTCGCTGGTCGAGACCGCCATAGGGCGATACAAGTCCACCATCGCGCGGCGTTTGCGGGCACGGTCGGCTTCCAGTTCAGCAGACCGAAGTCGCCATCGGCTGCGCCGTCCTCAACCGCATGCTTGCCTGCGCACGCCCGACATCCGCCCCCCGCAAGGCGGCCACGGCATAGTCTGCCGCTTCAAAGATCGACATCCGCTCAAGTCCGGACCCATGCACCAACGCCGCCGCGGAGCGCTTTTCAGAGCCCCCTTTAGAAACTCCAGTTCCAGAGCCTGCTTGCCCACCAGCCGCTCAAGCGCGGCGATCCGCGCCTCATATTCCGTGATCAGAGCGGCCGAAGCCGTATCTTCATCGAAACCGCCTGCCTCATACTTGCCAATCCAGACACGGATCAGGCTGCGGGTGACGTCATGCCGTTTCGCCAAACTATGCAGCGTCTCGCCCGACAGATATTCCTGCACGACCTGACGCTTGAACGTGATGCTGTAACTACGATGTCTTGCCATGGTTCTCTCTTTGAAAACCCGACAGCCATGGTCAATTCCTCAGGACGATCTGTCCACCCCAAGGGGCGCACTCCAACTGTAGGAGCAAGTTTGGCGAGAAACTCTCCGATTCGCGCTGGCTCACCGAAGTCATAGCTGGGACGACGAAGCATTGACGCGCGGGATTCTCGAGCCTCTATAGAGGCTTGGCAGGGATTTGTGTACAAACAGCCAAAAGTGAGCTACCTCGCTGTCAGTAAAGGTTTCTTACACGAATCGCTACCGACCCTCCCGCTCAGGAATCCCGCCCGACCCCATACGCGTGCAGGGCTGCTTATTCCGACTGAGGCGCCGGCTGCATGGGCAGCTCCGCCGGTGCGTCGACCCAGGGGTCGTCCCTACCCGCCGTCTCCTCCGATTTGCCTTCCCATTCGTCGCGCGCCTCGTACCACTCGTCGCCGATCTGCTCAAGCGTGCCGACCAGGGTGCGTTCGGCGGACGCCCGCTGTGAGGGGCTGAAGAACAGCGGCTCATGCGGCACACCCGCCATCTCGACCCCGGCTACGTCGTGCACATCCGCTGCAGCCGGCGAGCGGTGCCCGGCGACCAGCTCGAAACCCAAGGCCATCGCGCTCCGGCCGAGCCGGATCGCCTGCTGTTGGCCCCAGCCGAGCGCTCCGCTCGTAGCCATGAGGCCCTTGGACATGACGTCGCCGGCCACCCGGCCGAAGAGCAGGTAGGCCGCCGTGTAGCCGACGGTCCCGGCTATGAAGCCCGATGGGTTGGCCCTGGGGTCGTCCATGTAGCCGCTCATCACAGCGGCTACGGAGAAGGGCAGGCCGACCGTCATACCGCCGACGGTGTCGCTCACGCTGTCGTTCATCCCCGCGTGCGTGACGTGCGGGCTCAGCGCTTCACGGAGCAGGAACGTCGACGAGACGACCGCATCGGCGATGAAGTCAGGTAGGGCCAGCCCGTTGTTGCGCATCAGGGCGATGTTTGACCCGAGGACGGCGAAGGCTACGGTCGCCAGCGCGAGCTTTCCCTTCAGGTCGGGGTTGTTTGCGAACGATGCGTCCAGGGTCCGGCGCACCGCCTCTAGGGGGCCTGGTGGGTCATCGCTTGCGGCGACCGGGCTCTCCTGCCGCGTCCCGGTCGCTACGAGCCGCTCAAGGCCCGTCACGATTCTGGACAGGTCCTGCTTGAAGAAGGTGAGCTGCCGATCCATGTGCGGCGTGATCCGCCGGTCCTTCTGGAATTCGCCGACGGAGCGGTTGACGTTGCTCAGACCCGCGCGCAGATCGCCCACGACTCCCTCAATGGCGTCCCTGAAGCCGTCGGGAAGATCACGCCTGCGGTTGAAGGCGCCGTTGAAGCGCAGCCGCATCGAGTCCATCAGGTCCTGCCCCAGCCGCAGGCCGAACATCATCGCCCCTTGCGCTGCCGCTGCGCCGGCGACGAAGCCGGCGTTGCGCTGCAGCGGCGCGGCCTTGGCGTAGAAGGTGGGTACGGCATAGATCAGCGAGATGAAGAAGACCAGGCTGTGCCGGTTGATGGCGTGCTTCATGAACAGCTTGGCGTCCGTTGTCGGGCGTCGCATAAGCGAGACCAGCTGTATCGCCGTATAGGTGTAGGAAGCAATGTTGAACGCAGCGTAGGTGCCAGTCTTCTGGGTGAACAGCGTGGCGAGCGGCAAGGGGTAGAGCAGAAGCGTCAGCGCTCCCAGGTATATCCGCTTCGCGGCACTCGCGTCGTGCTGCAAGGTGTGGATGTCGGTCTCGAAGCTGGTCATGACCGGCTCGAGATAGCGCCGGGCCTCTGCCAGGAACTCCGCCTCCTCTGGTGTCGACGCCTGCTTGTCCAGGTGCGACCGCAGTTCATCGACCTTCTCGCCCATGGCGGCCAGCAGCGTCTTCGGCTCTCGACATCCGGGCTCGGTGACCAGTTCGTTACGCAGCTTGCCCACGAACTCGCTGTCATCGAACTGCCGAAGCTCCTGGACGACCGACAGGTTGCCCAGGAAGGCGGCGATCCGCGACGAGCAATCGCGCATGAGCAACCCGCTCTCGACGTCCCTCGCTTCGCCGGGATTGGCCAGGCGCGGCTGGCTCGCCCCGGAACGGGCCGGTTGCGGAAGCAAATCCGGGACGCCTTCATCGTCCCCGGCTTGCACAATGGCCGGTATGACTTCGGGCCTCGAAGGCCGCTGGCTGGAGATCGACAGCAGGTCCGCGAGGCACATCGTGGTTTCCGAAGCCGGTCTCGGGCACGCGCGTGCTTGCGTGCCGTCCGTGGGCCACAGAGTGCCGCTGCCGTGTCCCGCTTCGATCTCGATGCTGCGGTCGGCGGGTGACGATCCCTCGCCCGCAACCGGGTCGTGCGGATGCGCGTTAGGGCCAAGGCTTGCGGTTTTGATTTGCATGATGGAGTCCTTGCGGGGGTAGATTGAAAGTACGTGTAAAAAGTTCACCCGGTCGACGCTTTTGCCGATCGGACGCGTTTGACGATTTCACCAACGCGGCCTCGACTGGCTTTTCCTCCGATTTTCTCTTGAATCTTTCGAATGCTCAGATCGGTTGATCCGGCAAGCACCTCGATCTCTTCAACCAACAGAATTGGGAGACTTGGCCGTCCGAGATGCTTGCCGCGCGATCGCGCCGCCTGCATTCCAGCGGTGACGCGCTCGCTAATCAAAGAGGACTCCAATTCTGCCATGGCTGCGATGATGGTGAACATGGCCCGCCCCATGGGGCTTGCGGTGTCTATCTGATCCTGAACGCTGATAAAGCGCACGCCGAGGTGATCGAATTCCTCGAGGGCGATCAGAAGGTGACGTGTGGAGCGGGCGAAACGGTCGAATTTCCAGACCAGGACACAATCGACCTCACGGTTACGAACACTCGCCATCAAGGCGTTGAGCCGGGGGCGTCCCTCGCGGCGGCCTGACACCGCAATGTCGCAGTAGTAGCCGACGATCTCCAGTCCGGCGCGCGCAGCGTAGCCATGCAACCCATCATATTGCAGATCGGGCTTCTGCTCCGGCGTGGAGACGCGCAGGGAAAGTGCCGTGCGGTTTTTGGCATGGAAGTGACGATGATTGCGTCCCAGAATGTCTTCCTTTCCGGACGGCGAATCGCTATGTCCTAACGCCTTCAATTCATACACTTTCCGTCGCCCCTTCGGCGGACCCTTTTCTGGACATCTCATGACCTCGATTGATCGCACCGCTTACCCGCGTCCTGGCGACCCTCTGACGGCTGAGGAACTGAACGTCCGCTACCTCCTGAATGAAGCCGATCTCTTCTTCGTTCGTGATAAGGCGCTCACCGATACCGGTCGCGTGACACTGGCGACGGTGCTGAAGGGCCGGCAGGACCTTGGCTACTTTCCATCGGTGAGCGACGTTCACGTCGGTACGCTCGCTTATCTGGCGGCGCAACTTGATCTGGACGCCGTGCCCCCGTTGCTCGACGAGACCCGTCAAAGACGACGCTCCACCGCTATCGGACGGCGGTACGCATTCATCTCGGCGTGGCGGCTTATTCCGAAACTGCCGAGCAGTTGGTATCGGTCACCGTGCTTGCGGCAGCCGAAACGATGAGCGATCCGGCGGACCTGATCAATCGAGGCATTGAAGCTCTGGGGAAGGCTTCGATTGATTTGCCGGCCTTCAGCACACTGGACCGGCTGGTCAACCACTTGCGAACCCAGGTCCACACGCGCATGTACGACCAGGTTGCAGTTCGGCTGACCGCAGATGTTGTCGCGGCTCTGGATGGATTGCTGACGGTCCCGCCGGAAGCCGCGACAACCCCTTTCAACCGGTTGAAACAGACGCCTGGGCCAGCGCGCCCAGAGACAATCAGGCTGTGGATCGAGCGCCTCCACTGGCTGAACAATTTGATTGATCCTGATCCGCCTCTGGCAGACATAACCCACACCAAGCTCCGGCAATTCGCCGCCGAGGCCCGGGCTTTGGAGGTGAGCGAACTTCTTGCCATTGCCCGGCCAGGACGGCGCTACCTTCTGGTCCTGAGCCTTCTGCGACAGGTCCACGCGCAATGCCGTGACGAACTGATCGAGATGTTGTTGCGCCGTGTCCGAAAGACGCAGGCCGCCGCCAAGGAAAAGCTCAAAGCGTTCCAGGAGCAGCACCGTGACGTCGAGGAGAAACTGATCGCTGTTCTGGGAGAGGTGCTGGAAACGGCTAAGGAAGGCGAGAGCGACACCGATACTGGACGTCGCATCCGCGCTCTTTTGGCCGAGCAGGGCGGCGTCGAGGCGTTGTCGCAGCAATGTGAAACGGTCAGCGCCTGGCATCGCAAAAACCCGCAGCCTCTTGTTCCAGCTGCTGGACTTGATGGAGATTCGCTCGGCGACACAGGATCGCAGCCTGCTTGACGCATTGTCGATCGTGATCGAACATCGTCACGCCCGCCGTGACGAATTGGCTGGACCGCTTGAGCTGAGCTTTGCCTCGCAGCGATGGCAAAGCTTCGTGGCGAAGCGCCGTGGTGGCAGTACAGTGGTCGATCGTCGCGCGCTCGAAGTCTGCGTCTTCATCCATCTGGCGGACGCGCTGCAAGCAACGGATCTGTTCGTTGTCGGCGCCGAAACCTTCGATGATTACAGGACTCAGCTCCTGCCTTGGCCGGATTGCGAAGCGCGGCTGGCAGAATATTGCGATGCGCTTGGCCTTCCCGGGAGCGGTGAACACCTTGTCGATCAATTGCGGCGAGAACTGACGGCGACAGCAGTGGCGGTCGATGCGGACTTCCCCTCCAACGCGGAACTGACCATTGACGCTGACGGCGTGCCGCACCTCAAACAGCTCAGGGCCAAGTCGCTGCCCGAGGGATTGCAGGGCTTCGAGATGGAAGTCCATGCTCGCATGCGCGAACGCCACCTGCTCGATATTCTCAGGGACGGGACTTTCTGGACCAACTTCACGCGCCACTTCGGCCCGCCTTCCGGAGCCGATCCGAAGCTCACAAGAGCCGAGCAGCGCTATGTCTTCACGACTTTTGGCTATGGTTGCAATCTCGGCCCCGTCCAGGCCGCCCGCCATGCTCCAGCTATCGCCAGCGCCGATACGTTGCGTCGCCTCAATGCCCAGCATATCAATACGTCCAAGCTCGAAGCCGCAATGACGGACCTGATCGACGCCTACAATCGCTTCCCCTTGCCGAAAATCTGGGGCGCCGGCCGGGCGGCGATCGCCGATGGCACGCACGTCCCGCTTCGCGAAAACAACCTCCTGGGTGCTCAGCATATCCGTTACGGTGCCTATGGTGGCATCGCCTATCATCACATCGCTGACAACTATATCGCATTCACCACCTTCATCCCCTGCGGCGTCTGGGAAGCGGTCCATATCCTGGACGGCCTCATGAAGAACCGATCGACAATCCAGCCGGACATCCTCCATACCGACACCCAGGGTCAAAGCGAGCCTGTCTTTGGTCTTTCCCGCTTTCTCGGCATTGCTGATGCCGCGTATGCGCAATTGGGGTGACGCCACCTTCTATCGGCCCGACAAATCGGTGCGCTACCAGCATATTGACAGGCTCTTCACCCGCGAGATCGACTGGAGCTTGATCTCGACGCATTGGCAGGACATGATGCAGGTCGTCCTCTCCATTCAGGCCGGCTTGGTCCTACCCTCCATGTTGCTGCGCAAACTCGGATCGCACAACCGGAAAAGTCGGCTATACCAAGGCGTTGGTGCATGGGTCCGGACTTGAGCGGATGTCGATCTTTGAAGCGGCAGGCTATGCCGTGGCCGCCTTGCGGGGGGCGGATTTCGGGCGTGCGCAGGCAAGCATGCGGTTGAGGACGGCGCAGCCGATGGCGACTTCGGTCTGCTGAACTGGAAGCGA
>NZ_JAMYVM010000055.1:0-2787 GCF_040324035.1 Mesorhizobium sp. M0016
CGGCTGCGAGGCATCAACCTTGCCTGAAGCCTCAACCTCCACCAGAGCAACATCAGGCGTCGGCCCAGCCTTCACACTCACAATCTGGACATCAGGCTGGATCCGGTTCAGCGAAGCCAACGACCGCACTGGCTTAAACGCCTCCTTGCACGCATCAGCGTTCTTCCTGCTCGTCACCGCCTCGTGGCACGCAAGCAAACGCCCAAGCAGGTTCGGCTCGTAATAATCCCGCATGAATATCTCGGGCGCCAAAGGACGAAGCGGGTCGTCCGGCATCAGCCAGCTTATCCCTTCCACGCTACCCACATCACCAGCATCAAATCGCCCAATCGGATCTGTCATCGCCCAACCATCACGATCATATCGGAAGATTTTCACCATTTCCTCGCCGCTATCTATCCGCAGTACTGACGTACTCGGTTCTACAGCACTAGAAACCATATAATACCTTCCGCCGTCAGAGATAACGGGGCACGACGGCTCTATGCCAACATACACATGTTTTTCCGTACTATATGTGTCCCAGACTATAAACTTTGAACCCACCCTGGCCAGTACCTTAGCTCCCGAACGCGAAAATCCGCAGGATGTGGCTTCAGCCGACAGGTATTTTATTCTTCCTTTAGGTACCGACCCAAGAAAGATTTTCCCGTCATTCTCCAGGAGGAAGTGAGATCCATCGTTTGAGAATTGGACAGAACCAGCCACCTCGTGGGAAACTTCGTCGCTTTCGTTAAGTGCAATCGGCAGATCGAAATCCTGGATGTGATCACCTGTTGCGGTATTCCACAACACGACCCGATTTCTGTATACTGCCACGGCGTAGGACGCCTCTGCCGAGTATCCAAGCAGGGGTGTCTGTTCAGACGCCTTGCCAAAGCTTATCTTAGTTACCCCTGTTATAGGATCAATCAAGTGGAGCACACCATTCACATCAGATGCCACCAAATGTACACCGTCATGGGAAAGTGAAAAACTCGTATAGCCGCGCAAATCACGCACCGTTAAATGCATACCGTTTTCTATTTTCTTAACTATAAGCCTGTTATCTGGGAACGAATCATCGATATATACGGAGCCGTTACTTGGTGGGATCGTGCCATAACCGACGGTCAGGGACGATCCATTGCCAAAAACCTTCGTCACGCCGCTGTCGAGGGACAGAGCAACACCCTCCTCGATCGTGAAAGCGACGTTCGGCCAGATAATCGGCACGCCAAGCGATTGTATCGGCTGGCGCGTCCTGACGTCCCACAACCTAAGCCTATTGTTGTCCGCTGCAGCTACGATAGCGCCATCAGGCGAGATTGCTACAACGAAGGGCCTATGTTTCTTTTCCAGTAGTTCATCGTTTTTCTGAAAAATCGCCTTCAGAGGAGGCAACACCAGTTGTTGAAACAGGGGTACAAAGCTTCCAATTACCGGAAAGAGGTCTGGGGCCCAATACAGTGATTGCGCCGAGCCAGGATGGTCTAGCACTCCTATAAATTTTCCTGTTAAACCGTCGAACAGTTTCAACTCAGTCGTGACTACGACATCACTATTTGGTAGGAACCGTGCAGAGCTGTTTTCTGCATCGGTAAGTTCCTTGATCAAAGTCCCGGATCTGGAATCATACAGCCGAACGCCAGTATAGGCAGACACCACGATGCGACTGCTGTCGGGTGAAATGTCGAGAACAACGGAGAGGCTCTGCTTAATGGGAAAACTGCTGATCAAAGCTCCACTTTTAGTATCCCATTGACTAACTTTTTCGTCAGACTGCAAAGTGGTGACCTCCCCCAACTCTTCTAAGCCGGGAAGAGTTTCCTTTTTTTCTGACGCCCGCTCGATCGCAAATATGCTGCGACCGTCGCTCGAGAACCGTCCGGACCTAAACGATCCCTTGGAAAATACGCGTTTTATAGCCTTCGATCTGGTGTGTCTCAGGAGTAGCCCGTCTTCTCCTGAAGATAACACCAGTCTTCCATCGGAAGAGAACGCTATCGACTTGACGCCATTGCCTTTGATCTTTGCTGTGCGCTGCCCTGTGACGATGTTCCACACCGAGATAAGCCCGTCTTGCCCTGACGACCAAAGCTCGTGCTCGTTTGCGGGAGAGAAGGCGAGGCCGAAGGTCTGTTCGCCATGGCCTTTCCACCTGCGAATTAGGCTACCCGAAGCGACGTCCCACAAACTGATGTATTGGTCATTTGCCGAAGCGAGTTGTTTACCGCTTGGAGAAAACGCAACGGCGAACAGCATACCTTCATGTCGAAGGTTCGGCATAGTTCGGGCACCCTCTTCTGCTTTCGCATAAAGGGCCCCCCCTGTCGAAATCGGGAAGGACAACATCAAGATGGTAAATAAGGCCAGCATGCGGAACAATGTCTTTTTGCGGTCCCGCCCAGTTGGCTTATCAGAGGCGTCAGTCGCGGCGGCTACGCACATAGTCAGGCTCCGGCTCCAAAGGCTCGAGCACCTTGATGCAGATTCCTTGATGCGAAGCGCTGGCTTCAGTTCCTGCTGCTCGATCAGGGTTACCTAAAGTAGCATAAGCTGGAGACTTTGAACCATGCAACCTGCTGCGTTTGCTGTCCTTGGCGTAGTTTAGCGCAGATCGCTTTGTCGTGCGCGATGTAGAACAGCGGCTGGCAAGTCCGTTATTCGTGCGGTTAGCCTACGTCCTTATCGGGATGATATTACAGTTTCGGTATGCCTTGCAAAATCGAACAGAGCTGGTGTCTGGGCGTGGCGGGTGGTGTCCTCGAGGAGGTTGGGATCGGGGCTTGAGTCTCTGGTCGTCCT
>NZ_JAMYVM010000056.1:0-2579 GCF_040324035.1 Mesorhizobium sp. M0016
CGACGGCGCTATCACCATGAAGGAATGGCTGACCTATGCCGAGACCCGAGTGCCTGGGCTCTATCAGGACGTGCTCGCCGGCAAGATCAGGACGACCAGGGACTCAAGCCCCGATCCCAACCTCCTCGAGGACACCACCCGCCACGCCCAGACACCAGCTCTGTTCGATTTCGTCAAAAGAACAGAGGAAGTGATCGTGGCCCGATAGCCACTAGGAGGTGGAGCAAATGACGTTAACTGCAGTGAAGCCATGTTTCATTTTGCCGCTCCTTCTGCTGCTAATTACTGTGGCTAGGGCAGAGTCCCAGGCGACGCTGTTGATTAACACCGGTCATACGGGTGAAGTCAGATCGGTCGCCATTTCCCCTGCTGCAGATCTCGCGTTGTCTGGAAGCAAAGATGCCACCGTGAAACTTTGGCAGATGAGTACTGGCATTTTGATCCGAACCTTGCCAGGGCACCTCGCCGCCGTGAATGCTGTAGCATTCTCTCACGACGGCAAAAAAGCGCTTTCGGGAAGCGACGACGGAACTGTCGATATATGGGAAGTTCACACAGGAAAACTTATCCGATCACTCAGAAAACGCTGGGATGGGACAGTTAATTCGGTTTCATTTTCGCGCGACGATCAGGCCGTTGTCATAGCGCTGGACTCACCAGATGCGATTGAATTGTGGAGCGTCGATGGACATTTAATAGAACAGAGAAGTGTTCTTTCAGGCGTTACGTCTATTGCGGTCTCCCTGGCCGATGGCCGCGTTTTGGCGGGTCTGCGAGACTCTACTGTCGCCTTGTGGGATATTTCATCGAAATCCCCTCCAGTGATGCTTGAAGGCCATTCAGCGCAGGTTCTTTCCGTGGGATTCTCACGAGACGGTCAGCGATTTGTTTCTGCCCAGATGCTCGATGACAACACAATTAACGTCTGGACCAATTCTACAAATGCCATTCTGGTTGTTCTCAGGGGTCACACCAGCAGCGTGAACTCAGTAGCGGTTTTGCCTGACGGCGGCAGGATACTGTCAGGAAGTGCCGACGGCACAATGAGACTTTGGGACGTAGCTACCGGCACCACTTCCCTCACGATGAGGACCAACAGTTTTGGCGTCAACTCAGTGGCCGTGTCCTTCGACGGAAGTTGGGCACTGTCCGGCGGCGAGGATGGCATTGTCAGACTCTGGAACGTTTCGACCGGGCAACTGATGTTGAATTTTGGAGGGACAGCCGCTCCCACCCTTTCGGTCGCGTTTTCTCCTACGAACAAATCGGTCCTGACGGGAAATGGCGATGGGTCGGTAAGGCTCTGGAGTCTGAGTTCGGGACAGCTCGTTCGCACTTTTTTGGGCCACGAGGGACCGGCGACATCGGTTGCCTTTTCTTCCGACGGAACGCTAGTTGCGTCCGGTGGCGAGGACAACACGGTCAAGATATGGCTGGCCGGCAATGGGGCTCCCTTTCGTGATTTGCCATCTCAAGACACGGGGGCCGCGGGGGGACTAGTTGGAGTCCGATCGGTTGCGTTTTCGCCGGACGGACAATTACTGGTTTCGGGTCAAGGAGACGGTACCCTACGAGTTTGGAAGGTCTCGAGCGGATCCTTGGTGCGGACCTTGCACGCAGCCAGTTTTTCAATCGCATCAACGGTCTTCTCGCCCGATGGCAAGTACATAGTATCAGCGGGCACCTCCGAGCTTACCGCGAAGGTTTGGCGCGTATCTGACGGGAAGCTGCTGCACGAGCTTGGCGCGAGAAACGACGAGCCTGAGTACTACCCCGCAGGTGTTACGTCCGTGGCGTTCTCTCGTGACGGCTCTCACATAGCGTCTACCAATTCAGAACTTGAAGCAGTGCAACTTTGGGATGCTCGAACAGGCAAGCTCGTCCAGACATTTCCTGCGGACGGGATTTTGCCGAATTCGGTGGCCTTCTCCGCAGATGGAAAGCTCGTTGCTGAAGGCGACGACGACGGCGCTGCGCGCGTTTGGAGTGTAGGTGACGGGAAGTTGCGTTTTCGGCTCGTCGGCCATTTGGCGGCCATAAACTCTTTAGCATTCTCAGACGATGGAGCTTTGATCGCAACGGCAAGCTCTGACGGATCGACCAGTCTGTGGGACGCTCACTCCGGAGAACGGATGGCAGGTTTGGTTGAGTTCGTGGGAAGCTCCCAGTGGAGTGTTTTTGCCGACGACAGCCGGTTTGATACACGTGGACTTGACGAATTTTTGCCCCTCTACTGGCGGATGGAGGACGATCCACTTTCGCCGCTCCGGCCCGAGATTTTTATGCGCGACTACTACGAGCCCAATTTGCTTGGCCGACTTGTTGCTTGCCACGAGATTGAGAATTCAAACGCATGTAAGGATACGTTTCGACCAGTACGTTCCCTGGCAGACCTAAACCGTGTCCAACCGTATGTGGATATCAGGGATGTAGCGCAGGGCCTGACTCCGGACGTAGCGCTCGTAACGGTTCTGGTTGGCGAGCTAACGGAAATCTCGCAGCCGAATGGCCGGACCAGCACCGGCGTGTATGATGTGCGGCTGTTCCGTGATGGCCAGATGATAGGGCAGTGGCCGGAG
>NZ_JAMYVM010000057.1:0-2340 GCF_040324035.1 Mesorhizobium sp. M0016
CCTCCGGGTTCGAAAGCAAAATGTCTTTGACGGCAGCGCTGGTCGATTTACCTTCTGTCTTGGTCATGGTGGCGTTCCTTCCAGGAATCGGTGACGTTGAACATCACCAGCCTGCCATGACCGCCCTCTCTCAGCGAATTTGCAGAACTCTCAGCACACTACCCGTGATTGACCGCCTTCCGGCTGGTTTGTGGTCGACCTGATGCGCCGCGAAACCCGGAAGTGGGACTGGACGGCGCCTATGACCGATACGCATCCTGACGACGATCTAGAAGCTCGGATCTTTGCGAAGCAGTGCTGGGTTCACATTCCCGGCAAGCACCGAAACCGAGATGGGGCTTGGGATATGTTCGAGGCGATGCCAGCCCCGCGGCACTGACTGACGTTCATTCCGCAGAAGAGAAACGAACAGCCCGCTGCCGCTGGTGGCGGGTTTTTCATGTCGCGTTTCACCAGCCGCGCACCAGTAAAAACCGTTTAAAACCAAGGATACTCAGCTGCAACATGAAACGCGGACATTTCTGCATTTGAGGGCACGTTAAGATGCGGAATTCGCTACAGAAAGAAGTTGTGCCCAGAGGCAAGTGAGGAAATATGTCTGTGCTTTCAGGTCTTACCACGCTCATAGAAACGAACAGAAATACCAACAATATATTTCTGTCATTCCTCCCGGAATGTCCGACTGATTTGGTCCGACAGCGGCTTCACAAAATAGGAAAGCGCCGTGCGCTCGCCCGTCTGGACCATCGCTTCGGCCGGCATGCCGGGCACGAGCGTCAGGTCCTTGAGCTTCGTCAGTTCCGCATGCGGAACCGACAGGCGCACCAGGTAATACGAAATGCCGTTTTTTTCGTCCGTCGCCAGATCGGCTGCGATCCGGCTGACATATCCGTTCAATTCCGGCGTGGTTCTCAGATTGAAGGCTGACATCCGCAGCACGGCCTTGTGACCAAGCTGGATTTGGTCGATGTCCTTCGGGGTGATCCGTACTTCCAGCGCAAGATCGTCGCCTTCCGGCACGATTAGCATGATCGGATCGGCGGGCGTGATCACTCCGCCGACCGTATGAACTGCGAGTTGTTGAATGGTGCCTGACTGCGGCGCGACGATATCGATCCGTCGCAGTTCCTGTTCAGCCGCCACCTTGCGCTCACCATACTCCCCGACCTGCGCCTGAACCTCTCTGAGCTCCTGGCCGACTTCGGTCTTGAAATCCTGATCGATCTGCGGGATCTGCAGGCGCGTTTCGGCTATGCGGGCTGCTGTCTGTGCCTGATCTGCGATCTTCTCACCGCGTTCGCCACCGAAAGTGGCAACCTGGATCTTCAGGCTGTTCAACCGTTGGTCCGAGACAATGCCTTGGTCGCGCAGCCCACTCAGAACAGCAATTTCCTTTTGGAGAACCTCGATCCTTTTTTCACAGGCAATTTCCTGCGCCTTGAATCCTTCGATCTCGTGGTGATATTGAGTAATGTGTTCCGCCAGTTGCGCCTGCTTTCCGTCGCGGGATTGTCTGCGGAATTCGAACAGCAGCGTCTCGCTATGTATTGCCGAAGCTACGTCCGGAACATCTCTTCGGGCGAGCAGCCAGTCCGGGAAGGCGATCTCCGCGAGATCGTCACGCTCAGCATCGAGTCGTGCCTGGTAGGCGGCGAGCTCATCGAGCCGCTTGGTGACTATGGCGAGATTAGCGCGCGTCTGGGTGGCATCGAGCCGCATGAGGATGTCGCCGGCCTTTACTTTATCGCCTTCGCGCACCAGGATTTCTCCCACAACCCCGCCGGTCGGGTGCTGCACCTTCTTGACATAGGAATCGACGACAAAGTGTCCGGACGCGACAACCGCACCGGAGAGATTCGTGAAGGTCGCCCAGGCTCCGGCTCCTCCCACAAAGATCACGCTCGCCAGAAGGCCCGCCACCAGGTGCCGGCGAATGGAGCTTGAAACGTCATTGTTCTGATCAATGCCGGACACCGGTATCCTCCATGTCAGCGCGCTCTGCCACGTGATCCTGTGTAGACTCGATGGCCTTCAGGACTTTGGAACGCGCACCGAATGCTCGCTGCCGTCCACCTTCCATCACCAACACCAAATCGACGGCGCGGATGACGCTCGGCTGATGGCAGACGACAACCGCAATGCCCTTGCGCTCGCGCACGGAGGCGATCGCCTTAGCGACTGCAGCTTCGCCTTCCGCATCGAGATGGGTATTGGGTTCATCCAGCACAACAAGGAAAGGGTCTCGATAAAGGGCACGGGCAAGACCGATAAGCTGGCGCTGCCCGGCGGAAAGTGCCGATCCGGCCTCACCAATCGGAGTTTCGTATCCGTGCTCAAATC
>NZ_JAMYVM010000058.1:0-1962 GCF_040324035.1 Mesorhizobium sp. M0016
ACGCCGCCCAAGTGAGAAGCCCTTCCCGGAGCGCGAACTAGCCGATGCTGGATAGCGTTCGTCTGCTAGGGTTTGGCGACGGCGGCTGGGCGGTGGCGCTGCTCAGCGCTGCGTTCGTAACGCTTCTGCTTTCGGTCGCCGGATTTATGGTCGGCTCGGTGATCGGCGCCTTGGCAGCTGCGGCCCGGGTCAGCGGGTCGCGCTCCCTCCGCCTGCTCGCCGATGCCTATTCCACGGTATTCAGGGGCGTTCCCGACCTCTTGACCATCTATCTCCTGTATTTCGGCGGTAGCATGGCGCTGACTGCGGTCGGCCATTGGTTTGGCGCCCAAGGATTCCTTGGATTGCCGGCTTTCGCCACAGGCACCACGGCAATCGGCATAATTTCGGGTGCCTATCAGGCGGAGGTGTTTCGCGGTGCCTACATCGCCATCGACCGCGGCCAGATCGAAGCAGCGCGCGCCTATGGCATGCCGCCTGCGCTCATGTTGCGCCGGGTGATCGCACCCCAGCTTATGCGCTACGCCATCCCGGGCCTAGGGAATGTGTGGCAACTGGTGCTCAAGGATTCAGCGCTGATTTCGGTAATCGGGCTTGTCGAACTGATGCGTCAGGCACAGATCGGGGCCGGATCGACTCGCGAGCCGTTTCTCTTCTACACAGCTGCCGCCGCGCTTTACCTGGCCATCGCCTCAGCGACAGGGTTGCTGTTCAAGCGCGCTGAACGCCGCGCGCTTCGGGGCATTCGGAGAGTGTGATGGATTTCGCCTTTTTCGCCGAAATACTACCGAAGCTGCTTGCCGGCCTGCCGCTGACGCTTGAGCTGGCCGGCACGTCCATCCTGCTCGGCGCCATCCTCGCCTTGGCTTTGGCGCTCGCCCAGCGCCTCCGCCAGCCCTTGATTGACGGGCCAATCAAGGGTTTCGTCGCGGTGTTTCGCGGCACGCCCCTGTTGGTCCAGATATTCCTGATTTACTACGGCCTTGGCCAGTTTCGGCCGACATTGCAGGAACTTGGTTTGTGGGGCCTTTTCCGCGAACCTTATTGGTGTGCCATCCTCGCGCTAACCCTCAACACCGCAGCCTATGGCAGTGAAATCCTCCGCGGCGCCATGCAGTCGGTCCCGTCCGGCCAGATTGAGGCGGCGCAGGCCTTTGGCATGACGCGACTGATGACCTTGCGCCGCATCGTCCTGCCGATCGCACTGCGCCAGGCTTTGCCAAGCTATGGCAACGAAATCATTTTGATGGTCAAGGGAACCTCACTTGCATCCATCGTTACGCTGATGGAAATCACCGGCATCGCCCAGGGCATCATTTCGCAAACCTACCGGGCCATGGAAGTTTTCGTCTGCGCCGGCGCTATCTACCTGATCCTCAATTTCATCATCACCCGGACACTGGGCCGGCTCGAATACAATCTGTCACGGCATCTGCGCCCGGCATCGGGCCTTGCGACCAGTCCTGCGTGATCGGCTGGCGCTCACTGCAATCGTTCTAGGGAGTTTTTCGCGTATGAGAGATTTCGAGAAACCAAGCCGTTCGGTCGTGGTCGCACGGCATGGCATGGCTGCGACGTCCCATCCGTCGGCCACGCTTGCGGCCGTTCGGATTCTGGAGGCGGGGGGCAACGCACTCGATGCGGCCATCGCCGCCAGCGCCGTACAGTGCGTGGTCGAACCGGGGTCTACCGGCATCGGCGGAGACTGTTTCGTCCTAATGTCGAAAGAAGGGTCCAGCGAGATCATCGCCTACAACGGATCCGGCCGTGCCCCTGCGGCTGCAACAGCCGATTGGTATGCATCTCAGGGCATCACAGAAATCGAGCGTCACTCACCGCATGCGGTAACGGTTCCCGGAGCGGTGGACGCCTGGACACAGCTCAACGCCGATCATGGAAAACTGCCGCTGGGCAAGCTTTTCGCTCCTGCGATCGAGTTCGCCGAAAGCGGCTACGCCATCT
>NZ_JAMYVM010000059.1:0-1763 GCF_040324035.1 Mesorhizobium sp. M0016
CGCGCTGCTTGCAGCAGACCATTGCGTGCCATGTTGTGGGCAACGGTATCGCTTATCGGCCCTTGCGAGAGAGTGTTGGCAAGAAGTGTCAGAGATGTGAGACCGACCGCCCCGATAAGTGCCGTCATGCCGATCCAGAAATGAAGGAGGAAGCAAATGCCAAGATAAAACAGCATCCATGGCAGATCGAAGAACGCTGTCGGACCGTTTCCACCTAAGAAGCCTCGAACATTGTCGAGATCGCGAAGCGGCTGCAAGCCGTCGCCCGGCATGCGCGTTGAAAGCGGAAGGCGAACGATCGCATCGTGAACGCGTCCGGAAAACTGTCCATCGAAACGCTCGCCAATCCGCAGCAGCACGCGGGCGCGCAAAATGTCGAGCAGGCATTGGAACGCATAAAGCCCCGCAGCAAGCACGACGAGCCCCACTAGCGTGGATACGCTGCCACTTGCCAGAACGCGGTCATAGACCTGAAGCATGAACAGCGGCGAGATGAGCGCAAGCACGTTGACCACGCCGCTGATCAACACAATGCCCCAAATCGCGGAAGTCAGAGGGAAGGGTCTCAAAGCTGAATCCTTTAAGGAATGGTTGTCACGTAAGTCTCCGGAGGCTGGCGACCCAGCTCCCTATATTGCTCCCCGACCGGCAACCGACTGCATCCGCTCGCTGGTTCAGGATCAGTGCTCCCGCCGAATATGTTTGGTCCCGGCATTTGATGGAGCGGGTCAACAACACCGTCCGGCTGAAAGTTTGGAAGGGATTCATCGTGGTCGGCCGCAAGGGCCCGAACAGGCTTCCGCCTCCACACCTTCAGGAGATTTCGGTGCACGACCAGCGCGACGCGCAGGGCTTCGTCACTGTACACGCTGACTGCTCCCGGGCGCCCCGGCCCATGGCAAGTAGCGGAAACGGGAAAGCGCCCGCCCAGGGGGGCGGGGCGCGGTTCCGTATGGGTTTTCTGGATCAAACGAAGGTGAAGTCGGACGCGGTCAGGCCTAGGTCGGCCACGGTGACCACACCGCCCAGGTGGGCGAACTCGTGCGCGCTGCCGTCGGCGGTGACATAGGCCAGAGTTGCGAGTCTGTCGGTGTAGCTGCTTTGGTAGACGATGATGTCGCCGGCGTGCTCGCCGGAGATCGCACTCGCCGCCTCATTAGCAGAGTTGAAAGATTCGCCAGTGATCACCACGACGTGTTCGCCGTTCGCACCCGACGCCGCACCGCTGTAGAAGCTGCTCACCGGGTAGCCGGACTGTATGCTGGCGTTGTTGACGAAGTTCGCGCCAAAACCATCGTTGTAGAGGCCCACCGCATCGAAGGCGAACTTGTCCTCCGCCGGGTTGAAATCGGTGATAGTGGTAATGTCCGACGTCGACCCGACAACCCCAGGCACCGGATTGTGGAACTGGAACACGAACGTGTCACTGTCGGTGCCCCCGGTCAACGTGTCCTGGCCGTCACCCACGTAGAGGACATCCTGGCCGGGACCGCCGCTGAGCCTGTCATTGTCCTCGCCGGAGACGCGCGCGTTGAACCGGCCGTTGTCGCCGGAGAGATCGTCCCAGCCATCTCCGCCGAAGATGCGGTCGTTACCCTGGCCGCCAATGGCTCGGTCGCTGCCCTGGCCAGACGAGATCTCGTCGTTGCCGCCACGACCGTCAATCCAGTCATTGCCCGCGAAACCCTCCATCCAATCTCCAAGCTCGGTGCCGAGGAGTGTTTCGGAACCCGGGCCACCTTCGATAATCTTTGCCATTGAAA
>NZ_JAMYVM010000060.1:0-1736 GCF_040324035.1 Mesorhizobium sp. M0016
AGATGGCGTAGCCGCTTTCGGCGAACTCGATCGCAGGAGCGAAAAGCTTGCCCAGCGGCAGTTTTCCATGATCGGCGTTGAGCTGGGTCCAGGCGTCGACCGCACCGGGAACCGTCACCGCATGCGGTGAGTGACGCTCGATGTCCGTGATGCCCTGAGATGCATACCAATCGGCTGTTGCAGCCGCAGGGGCACGGCCGGATCCGTTGTAGGCGATGATCTCGCTGGAGCCTTCCTTCGACATCAGTACGAAACAATCTCCGCCGATGCCGGTCGATCCCGGTTCGACCACGCACTGGACGGCGCTGGCGGCGATGGCCGCGTCGAGTGCGTTGCCGCCCGCCTCCAGGATCCGGATGGCCGCAAGCGTGGCCGACGGATGGGACGTCGCGGCCATGCCATGCTGTGCGACCACGAGCGACCGGTTTGGCTTCTCGAAATCCCTCATATGCAAAAAACTCCCTAAAACGAATGCTGTGAGCGCCAGCCATCACGTTGGACCGGTCGAAAGGCCCGATGCAGGGCGCAGATGCCGTGACAGATTGTATTCGAGCCGGCCCAGCGTCCGGGTGATGATGAAATTGAGGATCAGGTAGATAGCGCCGGCGCAGACGAAAACTTCCATGGCCCGGTAGGTTTGCGAGATGATGCCCTGGGCGATGCCGGTGATTTCCATCAGCGTAACGATGGATGCAAGTGAGGTTCCCTTGACCATCAAAATGATTTCGTTGCCGTAGCTTGGCAAAGCCTGGCGCAGTGCGATCGGCAGGACGATGCGGCGCAAGGTCATCAGTCGCGTCATGCCAAAGGCCTGCGCCGCCTCAATCTGGCCGGACGGGACCGACTGCATGGCGCCGCGGAGGATTTCACTGCCATAGGCTGCGGTGTTGAGGGTTAGCGCGAGGATGGCACACCAATAAGGTTCGCGGAAAAGGCCCCACAAACCAAGTTCCTGCAATGTCGGCCGAAACTGGCCAAGGCCGTAGTAAACCAGGAATATCTGGACCAACAGGGGCGTGCCGCGAAACACCGCGACGAAACCCTTGATCGGCCAGTCAATCAAAGGCTGACGGAGGCGCTGGGCCAGCGCCAAAGCCAAGGCGAGGATGGCGCCGAGCAGGATGGACGTGCCGGCAAGCTCAAGCGTCAGCGGCAGGCCGGCAACCAGCTTTGGCAATATTTCAGCGAAAAAGGCGAAATCCATCACACCCTCCGAATGCCGCGAAGGGCGCGGCGTTCAGCGCGCTTGAACAGCAATCCCGTGGTTGAGGCGATGGCCAGGTAGAGCGCGGCTGCAGCCGTGTAGAAGAGAAACGGCTCGCGCGTCGATCCAGCCCCGATCTGTGCCTGACGCATTAGTTCGACAAGCCCGATTACCGAAATCAGCGCTGAATCCTTGAGCACCAGTTGCCACACATTCCCTAACCCCGGGATGGCGTGACGCATAAGCTGGGGTGCGATCACCCGGCGCAACATGAGCGCAGGCGGCATGCCATAGGCCCGGGCTGCTTCGATCTGGCCGCGGTCGATGGCGATGTAGGCACCGCGGAATACCTCCGCCTGATAGGCACCCGAAATTATGCCGATTGCCGTTGTGCCTGTGGCGAAAGCCGGCAATCCAAGGAAGCCCTGGGCGCCAAACCAATGGCCAACCGCAGTCAGCGCCATGCTACCGCCGAAATACAGGAGATAGATGGTCAAGAGGTCGGGAACGCCCCTGAATACCGTGGAATAGG
>NZ_JAMYVM010000061.1:0-1586 GCF_040324035.1 Mesorhizobium sp. M0016
AGTGGTACACCGGCCTCGACTCGGGTCGCTATGCCACCTGGCTCGCTGCGGGCTGGGGTCCGCTGTTCCTGACCTCGGTCGCCAAGACCAGCGTGGGCAAGTGGCGTGCCGCCGATCTGCCGCAGTGGGACGCGAGCAAGTTCGTGACTGGCGCTTGGGGTGGCTCAGCGCTGGCCGTGATGAAAGCGACCCAGCATCTGCCCGAGGCCGCCGAAGTCGCGATCTGGCTGAATACGAATCCCGAAGCCACAAAGCTCTACACCACCAAGCAAAACTTCTTCCCCTGCACCAACGCGCTGCTGTCGAGCCCGGAATGGGCGAGCGCCAAGCCGGAATTCTTTGGCGGCCAGGAGGTGAACAAAGTGTTTGCCAAATCAGCGAGTGCCGTGGCGCCGTTTGAGTGGAGCCCGTTCCAGGGCTTCCTCTACCAGTCGATGTCCGATGAATTCGGCGCTTCGATCAGCGGCAACGGCACGCTGTCGGATGCGTTCGACCGTGTCCAGGATGCCGTGGTCACCTACGCGAAGGACCAAGGCTTCACCGTGGCCTAACTCCTCCCGGGCACCGGCCGGGCGCGCCTTGATGGCGCGCCCGATCTCTTTATCTTGCAGGATGGGGACCAGGGCATTGTCGAACTCGCCAGCCGCAGCGACGCGCCCAGCGCGATCGGGCGGTTTTACGTCACGAAAGCTGGCGCCCTATCTGTTCCTGGCGCCCTTCATGCTGCTGTTTATCGCCTTCATCGTCGCGCCGCTGGTCTATGCGTTCTACATGAGCCTCTACCGCGACACGCTGGTGGGCGGACGGCAGTTCGCGGGTGCAGCCAGCTACATCAAGGTCGCGGACGACGCCAAATTCTGGGGCGGCGTGTGGAACCTCGTTTTGTTCGGCATCGTGCAGGTGCCGATCATGCTGGCCCTGGCGTTGTTGTTCGCCATCGTGCTCGATCGTGGCCAGGTCTATGCCAAGGGCGTCTTCCGGCTCGGCTTCTTCCTCCCCTATGCTGTGCCGAGCGTGATCGCGACGATCATCTGGGGTTATCTCTACGGCCCCACCTTCGGCCCGTTCACGCAGATTGCCAAGGCGTTCAACCTGCCGCCGCCGGACTTCCTATCGCCGGGCGCGATGATCTTCTCATTGGCCAATATCGTGACGTGGGAATATGTCGGCTACAATATGGTGATCTACTACGCCGCGCTGAAGGCGATCCCGTCGGACCTCGCCGAGGCCGCGCGGATGGACGGCGCCTCGCCCTGGCAATTTGCCCGGCTGATCCAGCTGCCGCTGCTGTGGCCGGCGATCCTGCTCACCGTCATCTTTTCGATTAACGGCACACTGCAGCTGTTCAATGAGCCGTATTTGATGCGCGCGCTCGCCAGTAACACCATCAATTCGAGCTACACGCCGAACCTCTATGCCTATTCTCTGGCGACTAAGAACCAGCAGTATGGCTATGCGGCCGCCGTTTCGTTCGTGCTTGGCATCGTGATCGCCGGTGCCTCCTACATCTTCACCCTGATCGCCAACCGCCGTCGGTCGGAGCAATGATGACTGCGACCACCGACATCGCCACTTTCGAGGCTGCC
>NZ_JAMYVM010000062.1:0-1477 GCF_040324035.1 Mesorhizobium sp. M0016
ATTGTTTCATCATCTTTCTCGCTTGGGTTGGGAGCTCGCGCTCAAATCTGAACTGGGGTGAAACCATAGGCATTGCCGTCTTTCACGAAGACGCCGGCGCCGGGGAACGGGAAGTGCGAACCCGAGATCCGGATGTTGTCGGCGATCACCCGGTCGATGATCTTGTGGCGGGTGGCGACAGCGGTCGGCCCGTCCTGGTCGTAACTGCCCTGCCACTCCGGATGCGGCGCCAGAAGGGCGGGCACATACATGGTGTCGGCCGAGATCATCAGCTGTTCCTTGCCGGAGCTGGCGAGGTAGACCGAATGTCCCGGCGTGTGGCCGGGCGCAGCGATGATCTGGATGCCGGGCGCGACTTCGGCGCCGTCATTGACCAGCTTCCAGTTCTTCCATTTCGGAAAATTTTCGGCGATGCGCTTGCCCGCCGGCTTGCGGCCTTCCGGCAGCTTGGCCAGCCGGCTGGGGTCGGTCCACCAATTGTATTCCGTGGCGTTGACGATCAGCTCGGCATTGGGGAACACCGGTGCATCGGTCCCCTTTTCCATCAGGCCCCAGACATGGTCGGGGTGGAAATGCGAGATCATGATGGTGTCGATCGTCTTATAGTCGATGCCGGCGGCGGCCATGTTGGCCGGCAGATGGGTGGCATTGGTCTGCCATTGGCCGACGCCCGATCCGGCATCCATCATGATCAGCCTGCCGTTCATCTTGAGGACGATGACGGTGAGCGGGATGGGCATGAAGTCTGTCGTCAGGCCGGCCTTGGCAAGCGCTGCCTTGGTGTCCTCGACGGAAACATCCTTGATGAAGGCCGGGTCGTGCGGCTTGCGCCAGATGCCGTCATAGATGGCGGTGACCTCGATATCACCGACCTTGTATTTGTAGAAGCCGACGGCCGGCTCGACCGACGTTTCGGCGAAGGCGGGACGGGTGAATTCCAGCTTGCCGGCCAGGCCGAAGGCGGTCGCGGCGAGCATGGTTCCAAGCAACGTGCGACGTGTCATCATGAACATAGGTGATCTCTGCAGCGTTATGGGGTGATGATGGAGAGCCAAAGGTTTGGCTCTCCATCATGAGTGGTAAGAGAAGGTGTTCGGAAGGGTGCCTTCAGCGGCCCCAGATGCCGTCGTTGTTGTGCCTGGTGATGATGTCCTGAACCGACCCCTGGCGCGGCCCGGTCGTCACCATGGTGTCGACCCCGGCTTGGCGCGGGGAGGGGGAAATGGAAGCAGTGGCATTGGTGTCAACGGTAGCGACCGGCTGGTTGGAATTGTTGCCGCCATGGTCGCTGCCGGCAAAGGCAGCGCTTGAGGCAAGCAGCATGGCAGCCACGCTGAGAGCGAGCTTGGTCATTTCGGTAGATCCTTTTTTCGTTTCTTGGGTGCGTGCCGGGAAATTGGCCCCGCTAACAAGAAGACCCATCAGGACATCCCTTTATTCCCGGGCGGCACGAAATTCTTTTGAGATTTCCCGAAAA
>NZ_JAMYVM010000063.1:0-1417 GCF_040324035.1 Mesorhizobium sp. M0016
GCGAGCACAAGAAGCTCGCTCTGCGCCAAGCCGCATGACCAGCATCATGGCCGCCCCTTTTTGCAGAACTTGACGCACACAACCGAGTGGAATTCACCACAGTGCACGTTCCGTGGCTTTCTCGTCGAATGGCCAGTTGCTCGCGGCTGGCAGCCTGGATCGGACAATCAAAATCTGGGAAGTTGGCTCTGGGCGCGAACTGGTGACGCTGCAGAACGGCAGCATGGCATCTTCTCTCGTCTTTCTGCCCCTTCAAGCGGTAGTGGCAGCTGCGAACGAGGACGGTACAGTCACTGTCTGGGACATTAGCCAGACGTGGTTGCTGGCGACCTTGCCGTGTTCCGAGGCGCCATCCCCGACATTGGCCATAAATGTCAGGCAGTCGATCCTGCTTTGTGGCGATGCGTCCAAGGGCTTGATACATCGCTGGGATATCAAATCGTTCGAACCGCGCAGAGACATTCCGGTGCCAACTGACACAGCCGCCGGAACATGGAAACTGTTGGAGGGCGGAGATCTTCTTGTCCGGGAGGATCAGGACGGTATCATTCGGCTCCTGAACATAGTCACGTTCGACGTTGTACAGCGCTTCTCAACTCATAATTCCGGTTCCGATAGTGCTATTGCCTTCGCGCCACGGAGCGCGAAAGTAGCGGTCGCCCACGAATATGAGTCTATTGGAATATGGTCGTGGCGCGCGCCAGAAGCCGGATCCATCCCGCAAGAAATCCATATGCCGGCGCCAGGCGTGCATGCGGTTGTCTTTAGCCCCGACGAGCGACTGGTCGCTTATGCCGCGGAGAATGGCGATGTTGTGATGCTTGACCTCGGAGGGACGGAGGTCAAAAGGCTGCAAAGCTATTCGAACCGAATTGAGAACGTTGGCATAGCGGACCATTCATCAGTGCTGAGTATTCAAGTCTGGTACGACGCACACATGGAGATTGATCTCAGGTCTGGCGGTTTAGCCCAGCACGAGGCTCAGGTGATCTCGTATGACAATGCCGACCTTTTTCGGCCTGAAGGGCAGTTCCTCGATCGACAGTTCTTCGTGAGAAACCGACAGGATAACCTGCAGATCGAATCCGCCGAGGGGCGATTGATCTGCACGGTGGTATTGCTCGACAAAATCGGAAAATTTGTCATTGCCGCCCCGGATGGCAGGTTCGACACAAATATGGACCTAAGCGACATAAGGGGCGTACACTGGATTGTCTCTCGGAAGGGCCTGAATCCTTTGCCGCTAGAGATTCTTATGCGCGATTACTATGCGCCGGGGTTGTTGCCGAGACTGCTAATGGGCGTCGCGCTGCCGCGCTTGCCGGGTATCGCCGAGCTGAACCGGATCCAGCCGGATGTGCGGATTGTGAGTGTGAAGGCTGGGCCGACGCCTGATGTTGCTCTGGTGGAGGTTGAG
>NZ_JAMYVM010000064.1:0-849 GCF_040324035.1 Mesorhizobium sp. M0016
TCTAGATGTTTAGTCCCAAGGTTTGATGGGTTGGATCGAGCCTGAATCGTTCGGGCTCTTTTGTCCAGATTTTGCAGATGTATTCAAAGGGCGTGAGGCCCTTGAGGGTCTTCAGTCGACGGCCGAAATTATAGGCTAAGACGAAATCGGCGAGATGCTGGCGCAGTTGGTCATGGCTCTCGTAGTAGAAGCGTTTGACGGTCGCATCCTTGATCGTGCGGTTCATGCGTTCGACCTGGCCGTTGGTCCATGGGTGCCTTGGCTTTGTCGTTCGGTGGTCGATATCGGCCTTGGCGCAAGTATGTTCGAAGGCGTGCGCCCATATGATTTCTCCCGCCGCCATGGCTTCCTTGATCAGCGGAACGGCCGAGCCGCCGGCACCTGGGGTCGTGAACTGAATGCCGTTGTCGGTAAGCACTGTGTGGATCTTGTAAGGGACAGCATCAAGAAGATGGCGCAGGAAATCGGCGGAGACCGCTGTCGTTGCCTTCTCGTGCAGCTCGACGAAAGCGAACTTCGAGGTCCGATCTATGGCCACGAACATATGCAGCTTGCCCTGCTCGGTTCGGACCTCGGCGACGTCGATATGGAAGTAGCCGATTGGATAGGCCTTGAACTTCTTCCTTGCCGGCTTGTCGCCCTCGACATCCGGCAACCTGCCTATCCCGTGACGCTGCAGGCAGCGATGCAAGGATGACCGCGACAGATGCGGGATCGTCGGTTGGAGAGCATAGAGGCAATCGTCCAGTGGCAGCAGCGTATAAACGCCGAAAGGCGACGATGACCGCCTCTTCCTTAGTCGATAGCACTGTCGACTTCGGATCTCTGGGGCCAGTCGGAAGATCGGCG
>NZ_JAMYVM010000065.1:0-842 GCF_040324035.1 Mesorhizobium sp. M0016
CTTGCCGGCGAGCACGTCCTGATAGAGCCCAGGCACTCGGGTCTCGGCATAGGTCAGCCATTCCTTCATGGTGATAGCGCCGTCGCCGTCAGTGTCGGCAAGCGTGTGCGCGCCGGTGCCGGCTGTCAGCCCCTCCTTGAGCGCATAGGTCAGCAACCCCTGGCCTAGCGAGCCGCTCTCCAGCGCAACGTCGTCGGCTTGGGTGGCCGCCAGGATGCGCATGCCCTTGTCGTAGGCCAGTTGCCCAAGCCCGCGGTCGCCCATCGGGCCCGGCTTGAAGCCTGCCGGCACGCCCGCCGCGGAGTGACAGGCATCCACGATCATCACCATCTCGCCGGCATCGACATCACGCAGCCATGCCGTCAGTTCCTCGCTCGAGATCAGTTTGTCGAGCCTGGCCAGGTTGCTGCCCGAATCCGACGGCAGGATGTAGAAGCGACCCTGCTCGGTGTGGCCATGACCGGAGAAGGCAAGGACCACGAGATCGTCCGGCGTCGCCTTCGCCAGCCGGTCGATGACGGGGCCGATCTCCTGCCGCAGCCGTGGCCGTTCCGTCTCCCCCTTGCCCGCCAGAAGATCGAGCACCGCCCGGATGTCGGCCTTGGTGGCGTGATCGACCGCCGGGATCTGTCTATCTCCTTCCTTGCGTGCGTAGTCCGAGGTCAGCACCACCGGAACCACATCATAGCCCTTGATCCCCTCCAGCGCCGTCTCGATCGCCCCGGCATCCGCCGCCGCGAAGTTCAGCCGCAGCGCCTCGTTCTCGTACTCGTTCACCCCCACCGTCACCACATAGGCTCGTGGCCTGGCTGGAACGGCTATGTCCTGCGGCACCGTGTAGC
>NZ_JAMYVM010000066.1:0-741 GCF_040324035.1 Mesorhizobium sp. M0016
CCGGAGCCACAGGTGCGACCGGCGATACGGGAGCGACAGGTTCGACCGGCGCCACCGGCTCTACTGGTGCGACAGGCTCGACCGGGGCAACCGGTGATACCGGCGCGACCGGTGCAACGGGCTCGACTGGCTCGACTGGTGCTACCGGAGCCACAGGTGCGACAGGCTCGACCGGAGCAACCGGTGATACCGGCGCGACCGGTGCAACGGGCTCGACCGGCGCGACTGGTGCTACCGGCTCTACCGGAGCGACTGGCTCGACCGGAGCGACGGGCTCAACCGGAGCAACCGGTGATACTGGAGCGACGGGTGCCACCGGCGCGACTGGTTCAACTGGTGCAACCGGAGCGACCGGAGCAACAGGTGATACCGGGGCGACTGGCTCCACTGGAGCAACCGGCTCTACTGGAGCGACTGGCTCTACTGGTGCGACAGGCTCGACCGGAGCAACAGGTGATACCGGGGCGACTGGCTCCACTGGAGCGACGGGCTCGACTGGAGCAACAGGCTCCACCGGAGCCACAGGGGCAACTGGCGACACGGGAGCGACAGGTTCGACTGGTGCAACCGGTTCCACCGGGGCGACTGGCTCGACCGGAGCAACCGGCTCTACTGGAGCGACTGGCTCGACCGGAGCGACTGGCTCGACTGGTGCAACCGGAGCCACAGGTGCGACCGGCGATACGGGAGCGACAGGTTCGACCGGCGCCACCGGCTCTACTGGTGCGACAGGCTCGACCG
>NZ_JAMYVM010000067.1:0-723 GCF_040324035.1 Mesorhizobium sp. M0016
CGGTTATGATGATCGAGAACAGCACCTGTCCTCCGCCACCGCCCTGCTGCGCGAGCTGATACCAGGTCGCAAGGCCCACCGTGATCGGCTGATATTCCGGCGTGCGCAGCACGATGAGCGGCAGGAAGTAATTGTTCCAGGTCCCGACGAATGAGAGCAGCGCCACAGTCACCATGCCCGGCGCCACCAGCCGCAGCACGATGGCGCGGAAGATCACGAACTCGCCGGCGCCATCTAGACGCGCTGCGTCGAGCAGTTCGTCGTCGACGCCCTGCTCGATATAGACGCGCATCAGATAGACGCCGATCGGCGAGATCATCGAGGGCAGGATCACGCCCAGCGGATTGTCGCTGAGTCCCGAAAGCGCCAGCAGCAGGAAGGTCGGCACGACGAGGGCCGTCTGCGGGATCATCACAGCGCCCAAGACCAGCGCAAACAGCAGATTGCGGCCGACGAATTTGAATTTGGCTAACGCATAGCCTGCCGCGGTAGCCAAGATCGCGGCACCGAGCCCGGCGACGCTCGAATAGAGCACGCTGTTGAACATCCAGCGCATGAAGACGCCGTTGTCGCGCGCCAGAAGATCGCTCAGATTCCGCCAGAGGTTGAACTCCGTGCCGAAGCCGAAGCCGAACGTGGTGAACAGGTCGCCATTCGTCTTCGTTGCCGACAGGACCAGATAGGCCAGCGGCATGAAGCTGTAGAGGAGGAACAGTGACAGCA
>NZ_JAMYVM010000068.1:0-694 GCF_040324035.1 Mesorhizobium sp. M0016
TGGATAGGCATACATTTACGAAATGGATGCACTCTCGTTCACTTCGCCCTTCTGCTGAGCAGTTGCGGGCTCGCAGGCGGGGGGGACGCGCCCAGGCAATCGGCCCGAATGGATTTGGTCGATGTCCTTCGGGGTGATCGTACTTCAAGCGCAAGATCGTCGCCTTCCGGCACGATTAGCATGATCGGATCGGCGGGCACTCCGCCGACCGTATGAACTGCGAGTTGTTGAATGGCGCCTGACTGCGGCGCGACGATATCGATCCGCCGCAGTTCCTGTTCAACCGCCACGAGCTCGAAACGTCATTGTTCTGATGAATGCCGGACACCGGGATCCTCCATGTCAGCGCGCTCTGCCACGTGATCCTGTGTAGACTCGATGGCCTTCAGGACTTTGGAACGCGCACCGAATGATCGCTGCCGTCCACCTTCCATCACCAACACCAAATCCACGGCGCGGATGGCGCTCGGCCGATGGGCGACGACAACCGCAATGCCCTTGCGCTCGCGCACGGAGGCGATCGCATTAACGACTGCAGCCTCGCCTTCCGCATCGAGATGGGCATTGGGTTCATCCAGCACAACAAGGAAAGGGTCTCGATAAAGGGCCCGGGCAAGACCGATAAGCTGGCGCTGCCCGGCGGAAAGTGCCGATCCGGCCTCACCAATCGGAGTTTCGTATCCGTGCTCAAATC
>NZ_JAMYVM010000069.1:0-672 GCF_040324035.1 Mesorhizobium sp. M0016
ATCTTTATGAGCTGCTTAACGTCGCGCCCGGCACGGAGGTTATCGGCAGCTGGGCCAGCCGCTTCGCCGAGGGCCAAGCCGCGATAACTTCGCGCAAAGTCGGCAAGGGCAAGGTGATCTACCTCGGCACGTACCTCAGCGACGCTCTGGTCGAGGTGCTGGCCGATCAAGTGCTGGCGCCCGCCGGTATCGTGCCGCTCATCGCAGACATGCCGGCCGGCGTCGAAGCGACCATCCGCGAGAGCAAGGACCGCCGCCTGCTGTTCATCCTCAACACGCTGGGCGAGCCGGCAAGCATCGGCAATGTCCCCGCGGGCAAGGATTTGCTCGGCGATGGCAAAGTACGCGGCGGTAGGCTGTCGCTCCCGGCCTATGGCTGCAGCATCATCGAACTCGACTAGGGTTTTGGCGCGAGGCCTTGGGAAACGCTCCAGGCATCTTTGTGTTGCCACGTGCCACGACTTTCAGCGCGACCGTCACGAACACGCTTTTCGTACGTCCCTTGATCCTTTCGATGAGAAGCCGTGCCGCGTTTGCGCCAAGTTCGGGCGCGCGATACGAGGCGGTATCAGGGGACCGCGCCGGCCTCTAGATGTTTAGTCCCAAGGTTTGATGGGTTGGATCGAGCCTGAATCGTTCGGGCTCTTTTGTCCAGATTTTGCAGATGTATTC
>NZ_JAMYVM010000070.1:0-658 GCF_040324035.1 Mesorhizobium sp. M0016
ACCTGCCATTTCATCCGGCCGTCTCTGCCGATTGCGGCGATATGCTGGTCCCTTTGGCCGGCAGGTCTATCGTCGAATGGTTCGACCGCGTTGGCATGAGGCGGAATGACGATTGCGGCGGCAGCGCTGTGATCGATGACTGCGTCGTAAGTCGGTTTTCCGTCATAGGCGCCGTCAGCAGTAAGCTGTCCGATCGGACCGCCAATCTGGTCGAGTAGTGGCTCAACTTGAGAGACATCGCCAGTGTCCTGATCAGTCAGGGTATGGGCAATGATCTCGCCGCTGTCGGCATCCAGTGCCAGATGCAGCTTGCGCCAACTGCGACGGGATCTGGCGCCGTGCTTCTCCTCCAGCCACTGACCCGCGCCGTAGACCTGCAGGCCGGTGCTGTCGACAAGAACATGCACTGGTCCCTCCGGCGGAACCTGGCGATCATGCCGTTTGTTGGGCGATTGCCATTTCCGCGCCCGACGGCTCAGGGTGGTATGATCGGGGACAGCGAGCGCCAGCCCCATCAGTTGCAGCACCGATTCCAGCAAGCCTTCTGCCTGGCGCAGCCGCAGGCCAAACACAAGGCCCAGCGTCAAGGTGGTCTCGATCGCCAGATCAGAATAGCGGTGCTGGCCGCCACGTGTCTTGCGTCTTGGCGCTTGCCACC
>NZ_JAMYVM010000071.1:0-656 GCF_040324035.1 Mesorhizobium sp. M0016
GGATTGTTCAGCACCATGCCGCCGACCGTGATCAGGCAGTCGGCCTTGAGCACCGCCGAGCCCTGCGTCTTTATGGCGTCCGAGGCAATCGAGTCCGACATGACCGAACAGCCGGTGAGGTTGACGGTGGTGTTGCCGGAAAAGAGCGCAGCCTGGGAGGCCGACGGACTGAGCGCCAGCACGCAAGCTTTGGAGGCGTCATTGATCAGCGCCACCGCCCTTGCCTGTTCGGCAACGGGCGCCTGGTTGAAAATCGCCGTGAAGTAGCGGTCGAGGTTCTGCTTGACGATGACCTCCACTGCCTTCTTCGCGGTGTTCGGGCCGGACAATGGCGGCGTGTTGACCTGGATCGTGCCCGGCGTGGCAAAATTGTTCGAGGTCGCGGACTGCGTGGCGGCGGCGATGATGGTCGGGTTATCGGAACCCGCGACTTTCTCGAGCGCGCCGGCATAGGCCGCGGCATCGGCAACGGCCTGCAGCTTGAGGCTGCTGTAATACCAAAAGGATGTCTCCACACCGAGGCCGGCGCCGCCAACCACGACCGGCAAGGTGAAGGCAACGATGACGGCAACGTTACCGTTCGTGGCGCGCCTTAGGCGGCTCAAAGCAAACCAAATCCGGGTGAACGCGTTGGATGCCATATGTATTAGAAACCA
>NZ_JAMYVM010000072.1:0-586 GCF_040324035.1 Mesorhizobium sp. M0016
CGGGAATCAGGTGACGTGAACAATCACCAGCCTGCCATGACCGCCCCCTCTCAGCGAATTTGCAGAACTCTCAGCACACTACCTTCCACTCTCAACATACAGATCAACGCCAGACTGATCGGCAGCGGCGCCAGCCAATGCCTGGGTTCCGGATACATCTTCAGCGTGTGTGGCCGCTGCCCCAGCAAACAGCGACAACACGATCATCAGACGCGAGACCGCAATTCGCGCAGTTCTAAGGCGCCAGGCGTTCAGCCGCAAATCCATGCGTCACCTCGGTTCGCACTCGCACTTCTCGACCTGCTTTCCACAGTGTTTTGCCAAGATGCGCCGGTAAACTACTACAACTTTGCGCCCCTCTCAATTAGCCTGGAAGCAACATTATTTTGCGCCTGCCACACTGCTTTAGACGCGAATTATTAGTTACCATTTCAAGCTGACGTTTGAATGGCCACGGCCCTTTGGAAATTACTTATGGCTCAATAAAATTCTTTCCTGATTTCTCACAAAATCGAACAGAGCTGGTGTCTGGGCGTGGCGGGTGGTGTCCTCGAGGAGGTTGGGATCGGGGCTTGAGTCTCTGGTC
>NZ_JAMYVM010000073.1:0-567 GCF_040324035.1 Mesorhizobium sp. M0016
CGAGTGCGCTTCCCGCCTGAATGGCAAACGCAATGCCGGTCACGGTCGGCTTGCTTTCGCCGGGCGGAACGATTGTCACGCTTTCGAGGCGCAGTTCGCGTTCAGGTGCAGGCATTAGCATAACAGGAGCGGTTTCAGGAACCTTTTCCAAGAGGTCCTCCAGCCGCGCCCAACCCTGGCGCGCCATGAGGAAGGGTTTCCAGCTTGAAATGGCGAGGTCGACCGGAGCCAGCGCACGCCCCATCATGATCGAACTGGCAATCATGACCCCGGCCGTAGCCTCTTCCCTGACGACAAGGTACGCACCGACGGCAAGAATGGCCGATTGCAGCAGCACGCGCAGCGACTTTGAAATGGCACCCAGCCCACCGGCCACGTCCCCAGCTTTCCGGTTGGCGGCCAGATACTTGGCATTGGCCTTTTGCCATCGGGCAGCGATCCGCTTTCCAAGACCGAGAGCTTGCACGACCTCGGCATTGCAACGCGCTGCTTGCAGCAGACCATTGCGTGCCATGTTGTGGGCAACGGTATCGCTTATCGGCCCTTGCGAGAGAGTGTTGGCAAGAA
>NZ_JAMYVM010000074.1:0-547 GCF_040324035.1 Mesorhizobium sp. M0016
GGTCGGCACTCGATATCGGTTGGAGTGCCGACGGTCGGTTATCAGCCGGGGACGACCGCGGCGCGGAAGCGCGCCACGAAGTCGTTGATCTCCGGCCGCTCCATGTCGGAAATCGCCCAGTATGAGAAGGCGCCGTCGCTCCATTGCACCAGCGAGAAGCCGCCCTCCGAGAGATCGACCGGGTCGGTCACCGCCCCGGCATTTTGCGGCTCGGCGACAAGGGTGATCAGATGTTCGCGGTGGCGATAGACCAGCGCTGGCACCGCCCGGCCGCCGATGACCTCGACCCTGCCACCGACGAGTGCAAATCCGTCTTTCACCATATCAGGAGCCGGCGGCGAAAGGCCGAGCCTTGCATCGAGCCATGGCTTTACGGTGTGCCGGTCCGACGAGACTACATCGACGGGGCTGGTCGCCAGCAGGCTGCGTTGGTGGCCGCTGGCTACCCCTGCGGCAAAGCTATCGGCTACGCTAGGCTGCATCGCCCATTGCGTCGCGCCGCTGGCCAGAACTGCGCTGATCATGATCGAGGCCGCCATGGCGCGCC
>NZ_JAMYVM010000075.1:0-507 GCF_040324035.1 Mesorhizobium sp. M0016
CCGGCTCTGGCACAGCCACCGGCACTTCAGGCAGCTCTGGTTCGACCGGCAGTAACACCACGGCCAGCAACAGCACTGGTTCGGGCGCGAACTCGGCTGCTCAAATGGCTTCGATGCAGCAGCTCTGCACCCAAGTCCAAGGGATGTGACTGAATGCGGGCTCCGGGCCGGCTTGGCCGAAATAAGAAGAGGCCTTTAAGGCCCGGACATCGCTTTGACTTGGTAGCAATTTCGGCGCTGAAGTCGGTCGGTGATCGGTGTCAGAACTTCGCGTTAGCCGGGCGACAAGTGCCTGAACGCCCTCGCTAGGAGTAATGCCGAGACTCTGGAATTGCCTTCCGAACTTGGAGAAGGTTAGCTGCGAGTTCCCTTCCCTCTCGGCTAACGCCAGATGGACAATGTCTGTGCGCCGCTGGTGCCGTCTGTCGCATGGCCTCCAGTCATCTTTTTTCGCTGTCCGGGAATAAAACGCCGCCCGCCCTGGTCTTCCATGCATACGCTGCTGAT
>NZ_JAMYVM010000076.1:0-507 GCF_040324035.1 Mesorhizobium sp. M0016
TTCCAGAAATCGACCGGACATTCGAAGCGGTCTGTGAGCGGATAATCGCCACGACCTTGGGCAAGGTCACGAAACCGAAAACAGAGGGCGCGGCAATCGCAATCCGCTGCTTTTCCTCGTTCTTCATAGCGAAGATCGACGCGTCCAGGCGATCCAGCGACGTCAGGGCCAGTTCTACGTTTCGCAGGAGTTCCCAGGCTTCCTGCAAGGGGACGATGCGGTTGGCTGATCTCTTGAAGAGTGTGATGCCGAGCGTGGTCTCAAGCTGCTTCACATGTTGACTGACGGCCGGCTGGCTTATCCCGAGCGCAACCGCCGCCCGCCTAGTCGAACCGGCCCGCAACACTTCCCGGAAGACCTTCAGCTGACGGAGCTTCAGACGATTTCACCGGTGAATTCGTTCGAGGCGGACTTCTTGAAGGTGCCGATGGTAGCCATTGTAAGTCTCCGTTTTCTGTTCCCGAGCCCGCACCATGCGGCCTCGATGGCGATCACTTGGCCGGAGGC
>NZ_JAMYVM010000077.1:0-503 GCF_040324035.1 Mesorhizobium sp. M0016
TCTGTTTTCGGTTTCGTGACCTTGCCCAAGGTCGTGGCGATTATCCGCTCACAGACCGCTTCGAATGTCCGGTCGATTTCTGGAAGCTACGAGCAGATCGGCGAACACATCCTGGCCGGCCGCGCCGATCTTGGAATTTCGAGACTGCCTCTGGATCCAGGCTTGTTTGAATGGGCGCCGCTTGGGTCGGCACGAAACGTATGCATTTTTCATCCCGACCACCGCTTTTCAAAACAGACCTGTATCGAGGCGCAAGACCTGGCAGGCGAAACGATCGTCGATATCGATCCCCAGTTTGCCGCCCACCAGATGAACTTCAATGCCTTGCGCTTCGCCGGCGTTGAGCCGGACATACTGGTGGAATTCGATTGCAACGGTCACGAAGCCGGATACGTTTCGGCTGGCCTGGGCATTTCGATCACAAACGAGATCATCGCACGTGAGTACGCGGCGTTTCAGCTGGGAGTAAGGCCAGTGGAACCGTCCGCGCTCTATCACTACGT
>NZ_JAMYVM010000078.1:0-501 GCF_040324035.1 Mesorhizobium sp. M0016
CCGACCGCTTCGGCGAAGTGGTAATGCCCCATCTCGCCGACGCGCTTTCGCTGGCCCGCTGGCTGACCGGCAATGCCACCGACGCAGAGGATGTCGTGCAGGACGCCTGCATGAAGGCACACGCCAACATCGCAAGCTATGGAGGCGGCAATGCACGTGCCTGGCT
Source organism: Mesorhizobium sp. M0016 (assembly GCF_040324035.1). Taxonomy (NCBI): domain Bacteria; kingdom Pseudomonadati; phylum Pseudomonadota; class Alphaproteobacteria; order Hyphomicrobiales; family Phyllobacteriaceae; genus Mesorhizobium; species Mesorhizobium sp. M0016. The sequence continues at coordinate 167 of NZ_JAMYVM010000078.1, forward strand.
GCTCACCATCGTTCGCAACTCGTGCTACACATGGCTGGCGCGCAATCGCCCGCGCAGCATCGTCTCGGTGGGTGACCTCGGTGATCTCGACGAGGTGAGCGCCGCTCACGCAGTCGATCTGACAGAGAGCGAAAGCCCGGAGGCGAGCCTGATCGCGAAGGCAGACGTGGCGGCCATGGAAGCGGCGATCGCCGCTCTGCCGCAACCCTTTCGAGAAACGCTCGTGCTGCGCGACGTGAATGGCCTCGCCTACCGCGATATCGCAGCCATGCTGGGCGTGCCGATGGGCACGGTGATGTCGCGGCTGGCGCGGGCGCGTGGCCTGCTGATCTCTG